>NZ_RBIJ01000001.1:0-193834 GCF_003633725.1 Brockia lithotrophica
TCTTTCCCGCCGGGGTGTGCGGGACAAAACCGGAAGACTCATCGAACGCACGAAGAACTACGAAAAGGCGCGCCTTGAACTTGCCAGACTCCACCGCCGGGTTCAAAACATCCGGCTGGACTTCCTCCACAAGCTCACGGCCGAACTCGTCCGGACGCATCCGGTGATCGCGATCGAAGATCTAAACGTCGCCGGCATGCTCAAAAACGACCGCCTTGCCCGCTACATCGCCGACGTCGGCTGGAGCACCTTCCGGGCGCTCCTCGAGGCGAAAGCCAAGCTTCGGGGAGTGCGGATGGTGAAGGTAAACCGCTTTGCACCGACGTCGAAGATGTGTTCTGTCTGCGGGTACGTACTTTCTGAGCTTCCGCTTTCTGTCCGAGCGTGGACGTGTCCGGTGTGCGGCACACGCCACGACCGAGACGAAAACGCGGCAAAGAACCTGCTCAAATTTGCCCTGGCAATCGGCTTATAGACTGCCCTACCGCGAGTTCCGCGGGAAGTGACGCCTGTGGAGAGGAGCTATGCGGCGGAACACGGTCAGCCGTGGTCTACGAGCACCTCCTCGCGGAAGCAGGAAGCAACCGGGACATTTGTCCACGTGTTGCGGAACGGTGGGCGAGGACGGACGGAACGCGTAGCGGGCGGCGCGACCGCCCGCAAAAGACGGCAGGAAAGGAGGGGGAGCCGTGTGGTGGGAGACGCTCCCCGGGAGCTTGCATTCTTCGCTCCTTCCGCCGGAAGTCGTGTGGGCGGGGTTTGCCGAAATGACGGCTTCGGAGGAGGTCGAACTTACAGATGGCGTGCGCTTCCTCCGGATTCGTCCGAAAGAGACGGGGAAGTGGGAGGTGGTTTCCCTCCGAAGTCCTTGGGCGGAGGACTACACGCATCCGGCGTTCTCTCCAGGGGCCGTGTGGGAGGACGTGCCGTATGTCCGAGGGAGTCGTCGGGGATCGTCCTCGACGGGGGGTGCTCCGATGGTATAATGTGGGGGACGGGCCGAACGAAGCGCGGCGGGAGGCGCTGCCCGCATGGCCGCCGAAGCGTCCGAAGGGCCTGCCGGGCGGTCGGTGGAGCGGCGCAAACGGTGGAGGTCGCGGGGTTTCCGGGAGGGGGAGTCGCGGGCATGGCGCGCAAGAAAGCTCGTCCGTCCTGGGTGCGTGAAGTGCGCCTGGACCTCTTGGCGCTCTTTACGATCGCCGTCGGCGTGGTCGCCCTGAGCGGGAGTTGGGGTGCCGTGGGGCGCGCGCTTCGCTTCGTCTTTCGGAGCCTGGCGGGCGCTTGGGGCTTTGTCCTGCCGCTCTTTTTGATCGGGACGGGCCTTTTCGTCCTCGTCTACCGGCGGCGTCCGCACCTCCTTCACCCCCGGTTCGTCGGCGGGCTTTTCCTCTTTCTCTCCCTCCTCCTCTTTTCCCACCTGGAGATCCTCCGCGACCTGCGCGAGGAAGGCGGCCTCAAGCTGGCCATCCTCACTACGACGTGGAAGCGCCTTCTTCTCGACGCCCAAGGGGTACCGGTGGCGATCGGCGGCGGCATGGTCGGCGCGGCGCTTGCCACTCTGTTCGTCTACCTCTTTGGCGGCGTGGGGGCCTACCTCATGGACGGCCTTCTCTTCCTTGCCGGACTCCTCCTTCTCTTGGGTACTTCCCTCCGCAAGGTCTGGAGCTCGCTGCGCGAAGGGGCGGTGCGGGTGGGCGCATTCCTTGCGCGCCTCACTCGGGGTCTGGCGCTCCGCCTTGGGGGAGCTGCACGACTGGTTCGCGCGGGGCTTCGGCGCGGAAGTTCTGCGGGTACGGGCGAGGAGTTGCCTCTCGCAGGAGATTCCGACTCTATGGAGCGGCGTTCGCTTCATGAAGACGTCCCTTCGACGGCCGAAGGCGTCTACTTCGGCCGTGCGGGAGACGAGCCCCTTGTACCGGACGCCCAAGGGGGAGCAGACGGAGCCTCGCACCCCGTAGCCTCTTCGGCGTCCTTCGGCGGCGAAGCTGCTCCTTCGCGGAGGTCTCGGGAAGAGAAACGCCCGAAGGGGAAGTCCGGTTCCGGCGGTGAGGAGGCGGCGCCGGGGATCTTGCGGCGGATTCGGGAAGGGTTTTCTTGGTCGCCGCGGTCGACTGAGGCACCTCTTTCGGCCGAGGCAAAGGACCTTCCGGAGCCCTCCGCGGAAGAAGGGGACGGCCCCCGGACTTCGAAGCCCCTCCCGGGAAGCGGTGCAGGCGGAGGCACGGCCGTAGCCGGCGGAGCGGAATTCGCCGTCCGCGGCGGAGGGCGCGCCGCTTCCTTTTCCGACGTTCCCTCTGCCGAAGGCGAAGAGCTCGAACTCCCCCTCGTGTTTCCCGAAGGTCCCGTACCTCTTCGCTACCGCCTCCCGCCCCTTTCCCTCCTTGAACGCCCCGCCCCCCGCACTTCGCGGCGGAAGGAGCGGCCCGAGGCAAAGGCGGAGAAGCTCCTCCGTACGCTCGAAAGCTTCGGCGTCCAGGTGCGACTCGTGGGGATCCTCGAAGGTCCCACGGTCACGCGTTTTGAGCTTCAACCGGAGGCGGGGGTAAAGGTAAGCCGCGTCTTGAGCCTCACCGACGACATCGCCCTCGCCCTTGCCGCCCGCGACATTCGCACCGAAGCTCCGGTACCGGGGAAGTCCGTGATCGGCGTCGAGGTCCCCAACGACGAGGTGCAGGTCGTGAGCTTGCGGGAGGTCTTGGAAAGCCGTGTGTTCCAAGATTCTCCCTCCCTCCTCACCCTCGCCCTCGGAAAGAGCATCAGCGGCGAGGTCGTCGTGGCCGACCTGGCCGCCATGCCCCACCTCCTCATCGCCGGGGCGACGGGGAGTGGGAAGAGCGTGAGCCTCAACGCCATGATCCTCTCCATCCTCTACAAGGCGCGGCCGGACGAGGTGAAGTTCCTCCTCGTCGACCCCAAGATGGTCGAGCTTTCCGTGTACAACGGGATTCCGCACCTCCTCGCACCCGTGGTCACGGACGCGAAAAAAGCCTCTCTCCTCCTCCGGCGGGTCGTCGAGGAGATGGAACGCCGCTACGAGGCGTTTGCCGAGGTGGGCGCCCGCGACCTCGACCGCTACAACGCTCTCGTCATGCGCGGAGCGGTTCGGGGAGAACCTAAGCCCAAGGTGGTCGTCGTCATCGACGAGCTCGCGGATCTCATGATGGTCGCCCCCGCGGAAGTCGAAGCGTCGATCGCCCGTCTCGCCCAAAAGGCGCGCGCGGCGGGGATTCACCTCATCGTCGCCACCCAGAGGCCCTCGGTGGACGTGATCACCGGGCTCATCAAGGCGAACATCCCCTCGCGCATCGCCTTCGCCGTCTCTTCGCACGTGGATTCGCGGACGATCCTCGACATGGGCGGGGCAGAAAAGCTCGTCGGCCGCGGCGACATGCTCTTTTTGCCCGTCGGCGCCTCCAAGCCGCTCCGCCTTCAGGGGTGCTACGTCTCCGACCGCGAGGTAGAGGAGGTGGTCCGCTTCGTCCGCGCCCAGCTCACTCCCGTCTACGACGAATCCTTGCGTTCGGTCGAAGAGGACGCCGACGAGCCGGAAGTGGAGGACGAACTCTTCGAACCCGCCGTCCGCCTCGTCCTCGAGACAAAGCAAGCTTCCGTCTCGCTCCTTCAGCGGCGCTTCGCCATCGGCTACTCCCGTGCCGCACGCCTCATCGACATCATGGAGCGCAAGGGAATCGTGGGACCCTACGAAGGGAGCCGGCCGCGCAAAGTTCTCGTAGACGACTACGACTTCGGGCGTAAGAGCCCGCGGGGGAAGGCGCCTGCGGAAGGGGACGAAATTTCGTTCGGGCCTTGAGCTGCTTCGCCCTCGCGTTTGGCGCCCGGGAGCTGAGAAGGGGGTGGGCGCTTCGGGACGTCCGGAGGGAAACCGGTTACGCGAACCCCGAAGGTCGATTTTGCTGCAATCGTGTCAGAGGACCGAGATTCGGCGTGGCGCCTCCCAACGCGCAAGAGCCGTGGACACACACGCACAAGGGGGTCACAGCATGATCGGGGTGCACCGAACGGGGGATGGAAACGGTCGCGTCGAAAATCCAAACGGGGGTGGCGACATGAAGGGGCATCCGAAGTTCCGCCGTGTGCCGACGTTTCGCCGCGTGGGGGCAATTGCGTTGGCCTTCGTTTTGGCCTTGGGCCTACTGGCCGGGTGTGCCAAGGGTTCGGCGCCGGCGCCGGGAGCGGGGGAGCACAAGGACTTCCGCGTAGGCATGGTTACGGACATCGGCGGCGTGAACGACAACTCCTTCAACCAGGGGGCGTGGGAAGGGCTCCAGCGCTTCGGGAAGGAAACCGGTGCTACGGTGAAGTACGTGGAGTCTAAGAGCGACGCCGACTACGTCCCCAACCTGCAGCAGTTCGCTCAAGGTGGGTATTCGCTCATTTGGGGCATCGGCTACATGATGGCGGATGCCGTGCGCGACGTAGCCTCCAAGAACCCAGCGATTAAGTTTGGGATCATCGACGGCGAGGTAAAGGGTCTCGACAACGTGACCTCCGTGACGTTTGCCGAGCAGGAGGGTGCCTTTCTCGTCGGCGTCGTCGCCGGGCTCATGACCAAGACGGGCAAGGTGGGCTTCGTTGGAGGGATGGACATTCCCGTGATCAAGCGCTTCGAGGCCGGGTTCAAGGCTGGCGTGCGGGCGGCCAACCCCAACGCCCAGGTGCTCGTGGCGTACACGGGGAACTTCAACCGCCCCGACGACGGAAAGAGCGCGGCGGCTTCCCTGTACGACAAAGGCGCGGACATCGTCTTTCACGCCGCAGGGCAGACGGGCGACGGCGTCTTCAGCGAGGCGAAGGACCGGCGCAAGGCGGGGCAGGAAGTTTGGGTGATCGGGGTGGACCGCGACCAGCGCGACCTCGGCCCCGAGGTTACGCTCACCTCCATGCTCAAGCGGGTAGACGTGGCCATCTACGACGTCTCCAAGTCCGTGATGGAGGGGAAGTTCACCCCCGGGATCGTCACCTTGGGGCTCAAGGAAGACGCCGTTGGTCTTCCCAAGGACAACCCGCACGTGCCTCAGGATGTCATGCAAAAGGTGCAGGAGTTCAAGGAAAAGATCGTCAAGGGCGAGATCGTCGTCCCGACGACGCCGGAATACTGAGCGCGGAAGGCGGGTGGGGTGTCTCCGCCCCGCCCGCCTTTTCCGGCTTTCGTGAGCGGATCCTCGTGTCTCCGGGAGCCGACCTACGTTCGCACGCGGTCGTTCTTAGCGTCGCCTGCGGATCCGTGCGGGTCGTGGGGCGACCCGCGTCGGGGAGGAGGATGTCGTGGAGAATCGCGAAACCGCGGGAGAGCCTCTCGTGGAGCTTCGGGGGATTACGAAACGCTTTGGCAACCTCGTGGCAAACGACGCCGTGGATCTGTCTCTCTACCCCGGGGAGATCCTCGCCCTCTTGGGGGAAAACGGCGCCGGCAAGACGACGCTCATGAACGTCCTCTATGGCCTCTATCGTCCCGACGCCGGGGAGATCCGCGTGCGCGGGCGGGTCGTCCGTCTGGACGGACCGGATGTCGCGATTCGCCTGGGCATCGGCATGGTACACCAGCACTTTCAGCTCGTGGACGCTTTCACCGTGTTAGAAAACGTCGTGCTCGGCTCACGGCCGAGCACGCGCGGGTGGTTCGACCGGCGCAGGGCCGAAACGGAGCTCAAAGACCTCATGGAGCGCTACGGCCTCTCCGTCGACCTCCACGCCCGCGCCGCCGATCTGCCCGTAGGGCTCCTCCAGCGCGTGGAGATCCTCAAGGTTCTCTACCGCGGGGCGGAGGTGCTCATCTTCGACGAGCCGACGGCGGTGCTCACGCCCCAGGAGGCGGACGCGCTTCTCGACATCTTTGCCCGCCTCGTACGGGAGGGAAAGGGGATCGTCTTCATCACGCATAAGCTGCGGGAGGTGCTTGCGGCGGCCGACCGCATCGTCGTCCTCCGCCGGGGGCGCGTGGTCGGCCGGTACCGCCGGGGCGAGGTCACGGAGCGGGAACTCGCGCGCGCCATGGTAGGGGAAAAGGCGGAGGCGGAATTCGTCCTGCGGGCGGAAGCCGCGGTCGAGCCGTCTTCGGAGGTACGGGTCACTGGGGAAGCGCCGGAGAGGGCCGCTCGCGGGCAGGCGGAAGTAACGGCGGAAGAGGGTGAACAGACGCCCGAGCTCGAGGTGGCGGACGTGCGGGACGTACGCCGGGGGAAGTCGGCCCTCGCCGGTGTGAGTTTTGCCGTGCGTCCCGGGGAAATTTACGGAATTGCCGGGGTGGCGGGAAACGGACAGGAAGCCCTCGTAGAGGCACTCCTCGGCCTACGGCGGGTGGCGGGGGCGATTCGCCTCGCGGGCGAGGACGTTACCTCCCTTCCGCCGCGGGCGCGCCTCGACCGTGGGCTCGGCGTTGTCCCCGAAGATCGCCACCGGCACGGGCTCGTCCTCGACTTCACCCTCTGGGAAAATCTCATCTTGAACCGCTTTCACGAAGAGCAGTTTCAGCGTGCCGGGTTTCTCCGCGTGGGGGAGGCCGTGCGCTACGCCCGTGACGCGCTCGCCAAGAACGAGGTGGTTCCCGAAAATCCGTTCGCCCGGGCGCGCAGCCTTTCGGGAGGGAACCAGCAAAAGCTCATCCTCGCCCGAGAATTCGGCCGTCGTCTTCGGGTGCTCGTCGCGGCGCAGCCGACGCGCGGTTTGGACGTAGGGGCGATCGCCTACGTGCACCGACGCCTGCGCGAACTCGCCGCCCAAGGCGTCGCCGTGCTCCTCATTTCCTACGAGCTCGACGAGATCCTCGCCCTCGCCCACCGCTTCGGCGTGCTCTACGAAGGACGCATCGTGGGGGAGTTCACGCCCGCGACGGCGGACCGGGAGGTCGTCGGTCTGCTCATGGCCGGCCGGCGAAAAGCCGCGACGTCCGAGGGGGTGGCGGGTGGTGCGTGAGTTCTTCGTCTCCCTTATCGCCTTGTTCTTGGGGCTTCTCGTCGGCGCGGCGGTCATGCTCTTTGGGGGATACAACCCGCTCGAAGCCTACCGGGCGCTTTTTTGGTCGGTACTCACGAGCCCGTACCAGCTCGGAGAGATGCTCCGGGAATCCACTCCCCTTCTCCTTACGGGGATTTCCGTCGCCCTCGCGTACCGCGCGGGTCTCTTCAACATCGGAGCCGCGGGGCAGATGTACCTCGGGGGAGTGGCCGCCGCCTGGGTCGGGATTGCCTGGGAGCTTCCGCCCGTGCTCCACGCCGGCCTCGCCGTCACGGCGGCCGCCCTCGCCGGCGCGCTCTGGGGCGCGCTTGCCGGGTACCTCAAGGCGTGGCGCGGTGTGCACGAGGTGATCTCCACGATCATGCTCAACTGGACGGCCCTCTACCTGGGGAACGGCCTCATCCGCGCGTACCTCCTCGACCCTAACCAGAGGCAGAGAAGCCGCTTCGTCGCCGCCTCGGCGACACTCGACTCTCCAACGCTCGCCTCCCTCTTCGGCCAGGCGCGCCTCGGGTACGGCTTCGTCCTCGCCCTGCTCGCCCTCGTCGTCTACGCCGTCCTTCTCGAGCGGCACACGCTTGGTTTTGCCCTACGCGCCTCGGGTTTGAGCCCCGGAGCCGCCCGCTACGCGGGGATCCCGCCCGGGCGGAGCATCGTCCTCGCTATGGGCCTGGCCGGCGCCTTTGCGGGTGTGGCGGGAGCGACAGAGGTGCTCGGGGTATTCCACTACATGGGCATCGCCGCGGCCCTCCCCAACGCCGGGTTTGACGGGATCGCCGTGGCGCTCCTCGGCGGCAACACCGCGCCAGGGATCCTCCTCGCCGGGCTTTTCTTCGGTCTTTTGAACTACGGCGCGGGGAGCATGCAGTTCGTGGCCGGAGTTCCCCTCGAGGCCGTGCGCATCGTCGTCGCCGCAGTCCTCCTCTTCGTCGCCGTGCGCTACGTCTTCGAGCGTTGGGTGGGCGTGCGGCGGTCGGCCGAGTGAGCCGCGTTGCGGGTTCGGGAAAGGAAGGATGCGGATGTTTGAAGCTCTCGGGCAGTTTCTCGCGATTACCACGGTGTACGCCACGCCGCTCATCTGGGCGAGCCTTGGCGGCGTGTTTTCCGAGCGCTCGGGCGTCATCGGGCTCGCCCTTGAAGGGTACATGATCTTTGGCGCCTTTGCCGCCGCGAGTTCCGCCGTCGTGCTGGAAGCCTCGGGGTGGGGGGCGTGGGGCGCGTGGCCCGCGTTTTTCCTCGGGGGCCTCGCCGGGATGCTCCTCTCTCTGCTCCACGCCTACGCCTCCGTATCCCTCCGCGCCGACCAAGTCGTAAGCGGGTTCGTCGTGAACTTTTTGGCTTTCGGCCTCTCCGTGTACCTGGTAAAGGTGTTCTTCCACGGGGCGGGTCAGACGGATACGCTGCGCCAGGCGGTCTTCGGCCGCTGGGGGATCCCCCTCCTCGAGCGCATTCCCGTCCTCGGGCCCTCCGTATTTGCCACGTATCCGTCTACGTACCTCGCGTTTCTCGCCGTCCTCGGCGCCTACCTCCTCCTGTGGCACACGCCTTTTGGGCTACACCTCAGGGCGGCGGGAGAAAGCGCGGGCGCGGCGGCGACCGCCGGCCTTCCGGTGCGGCGCATCCGTTACATAGGCGTGCTCGTAAGCGGTTTTCTCGCGGGCCTCGGAGGGGCTACGGTGGTGCTCACGACGACGGGGAACTTTTCCCACGCGACGATTTCCGGCCAGGGGTTCATCGCCCTCGCGGCGATGATCTTCGGAAAGTGGCATCCCGTCGGCGCCTTCCTCGCGAGCCTCTTCTTCGGCATCGGTACTGGGCTCAAGAACCTCATCCAGCTCACGCCTTGGGCGCGGGACATTCCCTTGGACGCCATCCTCCTCTTCCCTTACGTCCTCACCCTCCTCGTCCTCGCGGGGTTCGTCGGACGTGCGGAGGCCCCGCGCTCCCTCGGGCAGGCGTACGACCCGGAGGTGCGCTAAAGTGTCGGAGCGGCCGCTCCTCCTCCTCACCGGAGCGTCGGGGGCGATCGGGTCGGCGATCGCCCGTCGTCTGGCGGACGGGTGGGATTTCCTCCTCCACGGCCGCGACGCAAGCCGTCTCGCCGCACTCGCCGAGGAGCTCGAGGCGCGAGGGGCGCGGTCGATCCTCTGGGTCCGCGATCTGTCCCGAACCGAAGGGCTCGCAGCGGAGCTCTCTGCGCGTCCGGAGTTTTCCTGGGTGCGGGCGTACGTACACGCCGCGGGACAGCCCCTCTACCGCCTGCTTGCGGACACCACGGAAGAGGAATGGGACGCGCTTTTCCACGTACACGTTCGGAGCATCTTCCTCATCGCCCGTCGCCTCATCCCCTCCATGGTGCGGCGGCGCGAAGGTCGGATGGTCTTTTTGTCCTCCGTGTGGGGGGAAAGCGGTGCCGCGGGAGAGGCCGCCTACGCGGCGGCCAAGGGCGCCGTGCACGCCCTCGTTCGCTCCCTCGCCCGAGAACTCGCCCCATCGGGTATCGCGGTGAACGGCGTCGCGCCGGGCGTCGTCCACACCCCCATGCTCGCCCCCCTCGGAGAAGAGGGGATCCGGCAGACGCTGGCGGAAATCCCCCTCGGACGAGCGGCCGAACCCGATGAGGTCGCCGCCGCAGTCGCCTTCCTCCTCGCCCCCGAAAGCCGCCACATCACGGGACACATCCTCACGGTCCACGGCGGATGGAGGTAGGCGCGGCACCCGGTTCCGTCCGCGCGGCGGCCTCCCTTACCCGCTTTTCCCGGGGATGTAGGTCGAAAAACCGCACAGCCTAACGTGCAGGTGGGGCCGAAGGCGCTCCACCGCCGTCGGCGGGTCGGGATGTGTCCTGGCATTCGGCCGATGGCGTTTTGCCACCGTCGCGGAGCCGCGGGTTTCCGGGGCCTCGCAGGGCGTGCGGACGTTCGGGCAAACGACCGCGTAAGGGGGCCGAGAAGATGGGCATCTTGAACAACTTCGGCGACTGGATGGGCTTCCTCAAGGACCGCGTCGCGCAGGCGCAGGGCGCGGGCCTCGATCAGCAGACGATCCAGGCGGTCGCCCACCAAATCGGCGACTACCTCGCCGCCGAAGTGGAGCCGCGGACGCCGGAGCAAAAGCTCCTCAAGGAAATGTGGCAGGTAGCCAACGAGCAGGAGCAGCAGGCCATCGCGAACGTGGTCGTCAAGCTCGTCCAGAAACGCTAACGGAGGCGCCCCCGATCCTCTCCTTCGGGAGACGGGTTCGGCGGCGGTCTAGCGGTACGGGTTTTGGATACGGCGCCGCACCGCGTTTCCCCCGGGTGGGACTTTGGCCGCCCGGGGGAATTTTTGTCGCAACCGGCTGCAAGTTTGCCCACACGGTTTCGTACAGGAACACACCTTACGATTTTGTTGCTCCGTGTCAGAGGCGGGGTTTTTCTTTTGCTCTCGGGAAATCGTTCGGGGTACAATAAAGGTACGCACGAGGTGAGTTCGAGGTTTCGGAGCGTGGGGGCATGCCGGGGGACAACCGTTGGTACTTGGAGTACCACATCGCCGTAGACCGTCCCGGTCTCCTCGGGGACATTGCCTCCCTCGTGGGGGCTCTGGGGCTCAACATCCTCACGATCAGCGGGGTGGACACGCGCCGGCGCGGCCTCGTCCTCGAAGGCGGAGACGAGGCGCGCGTTGAACTCCTCGCCCACGTCTTGGACCGTATGCCCACGATCCGGGTCACGGCCCTGCGCCGTCCGACGCTGATCGACATCTTGGCGATCCGCCACGGACGCTACATCGAGCAGGACGCCGTCGACCGCCGGGTGTTTCGCTTTACGCGGGAAGAGCTCGGAATCCTCGTCAACTTTCTCGGAGAGCTCATGAAGGGCGAGGGGCGGCGTCTCATTGGCCTCAGGGGGGTGCCGCGGACGGGCAAGACGGAGGCAGCCGTCGCTGCGGCGGTGTACGCGGGGAAGCGCTGGGTCCTCCTTTCGGCCTCTCTCTTCGGTGATGTCCTTCGGACGGAGCTCGACGCGGCGGAACGCGCTCCGGACGTCGTGTACCTCGTAGACGCGATCCTCACCGTCTTTCGCGGCTCGTCGGCGCACCGGGAGCTCGTGCGCGAGGTGCTCCAAGGTTCCCACACCGTAGTCGTCGAACATCCCGACGTGCTCGTCGAGGAACGTTTTGCGGCGTGGGAGGACTTCCAGCTCATCCTCGAACTTAGGAACGCGCCGCACGAAGAGATCCGTTACGACGTCGCTGCCCTTGAAGAACGCTATGCCGGAGAGGGCGACTAGGGGCGACGGGGCGGAGATCTCGCCCCGGTTCGCTTTGCCCCGAAAGGCGGGGAAGTGCGGGCGAGCCTCCCGAGACAGACGTCCGACGCTCCTTAGCACACGCGGTACGGGGGCGGACCGCACGCGTGGGGGTTGTGCGCGGAGAAGAACGGGGAGGAAGAAGGTGCGCGTCGATGCCGGAACTCGGGGAGGTTATTCGTCGGGCGCGCGAAGAAAAAGGGCTCAGTCTCGACGAGCTTGCGGCGATCACCAAGATCCAGCGGCGGTACCTGGAAGCCCTCGAGGACGGCCAGTACACCCGACTGCCGGGTCCGTTTTACGCGCGGGCGTTCGTGCGTTCTGTGGCGGAGGTCCTCGGCCTCGACGCCGACGAACTTTTGGCGCGCTACGAATCGGAACTGCCGAAGCATCCCTACGCTGAGGAGGCCTACGTCCTCAAGCTGGAGAAGGCACAGCCTCGGCGGAAGTCGCGGGACGTCTTCGGTCCGTGGTTGGCGAGGGGGGTGCTCCTCCTCTTTCTCGCTCTCCTCGGGTACATCTTTTACCACTTCGTGCTGGAAAGCGGTTCGTGGTGGCCTCATTCCGCAACTTCTTCGACTTGGCCGAGCGCCCCTAAGGTGCGCGACAACCTCCCGCCGGGCCCCATCACCGAGCCCGCTCCGGATTCCGGAAATGCGGCTCCGGCGCCGGCCCCTGGAAAGGAAGAGCCGCCACCGGGTCCGGAAAAGGCGGAACTCTTGTTTGTGCGCGAAGAGGGCAAGACGTCCCTCTACGAAGTCCGGGGTACCGACGCCCTCACGTTGAGCCTCTCGGCGCCCGGAGGCGACGTTTGGGTGCGCGTGCAGAAGGACGGCGAAGGGGGCGAGGTCCTCTTCGAACGCACCCTGCGCAAGGGCGAGCAGGTAGAGGTGGACACCAAGGGGGCCAAGAGCTTGTGGATCCGCCTCGGCGCCACGGCGAACGCCCGCATCGAGGTGAGCGGTGCGGAGCTCGTCCTCAAAGACAAGCCCAACGTGTACAACGTGTGGCTCCAGCTCGGAAGTTCGGGTTCGAAGGCCTCTTCGTAGGGTTTTGACAGTTGGGTGCCCCCGTGGTACACTCCTCTTCAAGCCTGGAGGTCGGTGCTTTACCGCGTTGGCGTGGCAAAGGCTCTCGACGCGGGTCGGCCAGCGGGGGTACCGGGGACGAACTTCGCGCGGAATCGAGGGCGAGGGTGCGTGTCGATCAAGGTTTCCCTACTCACGCTCGGGTGCGACAAAAACGCCGTGGATACGGAAATCCTCGCGTACGTCTTGCAGGAGGCGGGCTACACCGTCGTCCCTCCCGAGGAAGAGGCGGACGTTCGCGTTGTAAATACGTGCGCCTTCATCCGTGAGGCCAAGGAGACGTCCCTCGCGGCGCTCTTTCGGGCGGCGCGAGAAAAGGAGCGCGGGCGCCTGCGGGCGGTGATCGCCGCGGGGTGCCTCGTGCAGAGGTACGGAGAAGTCCTACGGGAGGAACTCCCGGAGGTGGACGGATTCCTCGGGACGGGGGACTTAGCGCACATTTCTGAAGCGGTGCGGCGGGCGCTCGCAGGGGAGCGCCCATTCTTTGTAAGCGCTCCCGAAAATGCGTCGTACGAACACCTCCGCCGCCTTCGCTTGCCCGGTCCTGTAGCCTATGTCAAGGTGGCGGAAGGGTGCCACCGGCGCTGCAGCTTTTGTGCGATCCCCCTCGTCCGCGGCGGCCTGCGCTCGCGCTCGCTTCGCTCCGTGGTGGCGGAGGTGGAGACCCTCCTCGAGGAAGGGGTGCGCGAGGTCGTCCTCATCGCCCAGGATCTCAGCGCCTACGGGCTCGACCTCGCCGGCCGTTCCCTCTTGCCCGACCTCATTCGGGCGCTGGGCCCCCTCTTCCGGGGACGCTGGCTTCGGCTTCTCTACCTCTACCCATCGGGGATCACCACGGAACTCCTCGAGGCGATGGCCCAATCCTCCGGTGTCGTCCCCTACTTCGACATTTCCCTGCAGCACGTCGTCCCCGAGCTCTTGCGGCGGATGGGGCGCGATCCCCGGGCGTGGGACGCCGAAGGAATCGTTCGGCGCATCCGGGAATTCTTCCCCGACGCCGCCCTACGGTCGTCCTTTATCGTCGGCTTTCCCGGGGAGACGGAGGAGGACTTCGCCGCCCTCCTCGACTTCGTGCAACGGACGGAGATCGAGCACGTCGGGGCGTTTCCGTACTCGCCCGAGGAAGGGACGCGTGCCTTCGCCTTGCGCGAAGGGCGGGTGCCGCTCAGGGAGCGGCGGCGGCGGGCGGAACTCCTCATGGAAGTCGGGCGGAAGGTCGCCGAGCGCCGGAACGGACGGCGGCTCGGTCGGGTGGTTCCCGTACTCATCGAGCGCATCCTCCCGAACGGCGAAGCCGTAGGGCGAACGCCCTACGACGCTCCGGAGATCGACGGACACACGGTCGTGCGCGGGTACGGTGGTCCGGCGGGGGAATTCGCCCTCGTCCGCCTCGAACACGCGTGGGAGACGGAAACTTTCGGGACCTTTGTTTCCGAGGAAGTCGCGGACGAAACGCCGCACGGACGGGCGGAAACTCGGGAGCTTTCGGCCGATGTCGGATCCGCGGCGGGCGGCGAAAGAAGGAGGGGGAGTCGCCGGTGAACCTCGCGTGGCCGAACCGCCTCACCCTCCTCCGCCTCGGCCTCATCCCGCTGTTGTGGTGGGCCCTCGTCACTCCGGGACCGACCGCGCGCTGGAGCTCGCTTCTCCTCTTTTCCCTCGCAGCGGCTACGGACGTGTTGGACGGCTACATCGCCCGCCGCTACGGTCCGATTACGACCTTCGGGAAGATCTTCGACCCGCTCGCGGATAAGGTGCTCGTCTCCGCGGTCTTCCTCGCCTACATCGCCCAGCAGGCCTTGCCCGCGTGGTGGTTTCTCGCCGTCCTCTTCCGCGAGTTCGCCGTGTCGGGGCTCCGCATCGTCGCCGCGGCCAACTCAGTCGTCCTCGCCGCAGACGTAGGGGGGAAGCTCAAGACGCTCCTCCAGCTCGTCGGGCTCTTCGCCCTCCTTCTCGCCGACGTACCGGACGTGGGGGCGACGTTCCCTTGGCTCGGCGCGTTCGCGTGGTGGATGCTCTACGCTTCCGTGTGGGCGGCCCTCCTCTCGGGCGCAGGGTACTTTTGGCGCACGCGGGAACTCTGGTGGAGGGAAGGAGAGAAAGAGGCGTGAGGGCGGGAATCCTCACCGTCGGGACGGAGCTCCTCGTCGGCCATGTCGTAAACACGAACGCCACGTACCTCACGGCGGCGCTCAACGAACTCGGGTTTGACGTCTACTTCCACCTCGTCGTCGGGGACAACCGGATGCGGATCCGCGAGGCGCTCTCCTTCCTCGAGGAGAGGGCGGAGCTCATCGTCCTCACCGGCGGTCTGGGCCCTACGGACGACGACCTCACGCGCGACGCCGTTGCCGAGCACCTCGGCCTCGGCCTCAAGGAAGACGAGGTGTGGCTGGCCAAGATCGAAGCGCGAAAGGGATCCCGCGGTCAGACCCCCCTCCCGCGGGAAGGACGCCAGGCCCTCCTCCTAGAAGGGGCCACGCCCTTTCCCAACGAGGTGGGACTCGCCTTGGGGATGGCCGTGCGGGCGCGCGGGCGCACGTACGTCCTTTTGCCGGGACCGCCCGGGGAGCTCGTCCCGATGTTCGAACGCCACGTGGCCCCCTATCTGCGGGAGGCGTTTCCCGGCGGTCGCCCCCTCGTAAGCCGTTACCTCCGCTTTCTCGGCCTGGAAGAAGGGGCGCTCTTCGCCCGCATTGAGGACCTCGTCCGGAAACAGGGGGATCCTACGATCGCGCCGTACACGGAGGAAGGCGAGGTGATCCTCCGCCTCGCCACCCGCGCCGCGACGCCGGAAGAGGCGCAGGAAAAACTCGCCCCCCTCGAACGCGCCGTCCTCGAACGCCTCGGGCCGTACTACTACGGGGAAGGCAAGGAAACCACCGTCGCCCGGGTGCTTTTGGACGAGCTCGTGAGCCGTGGAGCGACGCTCGTCACCGCCGAGAGCTGTACGGGCGGCGAACTCGCCTCCCGTTTCGTCTCCGAGGCCGGGGCCTCCAAGGTGTACCTCGGCGGCTTCATCCCCTACGCCACCGACCGCAAGGCCGCGTGGCTTGGCCTCTCGCCGCGGAAGCTCGCCGAAGAGGGCGCGGTGAGCGCCTGGAGCGCCGTAGAACTCGCCCGCGCCGCGCGCCGCCTCGGCGGAAGCACCTACGGCCTCTCCACCACATGCGCCGCGGGTCCCGCCCCTGCCGATGGGAAGCCCGTAGGCACGGCCTACGTAGGCCTGAGCGCCCCCGAGGGGGATCGGGCGTACGCCCTCCGGCTCTGCGGCTCCCGGGGCCACATCCGCGTCCGGCTGGCGAAGCTCGCCCTCTTTTTCCTCCTCAAGGCGGTGCGGGGAGAAGACGGCGACCCAGAACTTCTTTCGAATTCGCTCAGGCAAGGGTGATGCGCATGTCGACGTTTCAGGACTTTGGCATTTCCGATGCGACGCTTCGGGCGCTCCAGGATATGGGATTTGAGGAACCTTCGCCGATCCAGCGCGAGGCGATCCCCGTAATCTTAGAAGGCAAGGACGTCATCGGCCAGGCGCAGACCGGCACGGGAAAGACGGCGGCCTTCGGCATTCCCATCGTGGAGACGGTAGATCCCCGCGTCCCCCACGTGCAGGCCCTCATCCTCGTCCCCACGCGCGAGCTCGCCGTTCAGGTTTCGGGGGAGATCCGGCGCATCGCGAAGTACAAGCCGCTCAAGGTTTTGCCCGTGTACGGCGGTCAGTCCATCGTGCACCAAGTCCGGGCGCTGCGCCAGGGCGTCCACGTGGTCATCGGCACTCCGGGCCGCCTTCTGGACCACCTCGAACGGGGGACGCTCGATTTGAGCCGCGTAAAGATCCTCGTGCTCGACGAGGCGGACGAGATGTTGGACATGGGCTTCATCGAAGACATCGAGCGGATCCTCGAGCGGCTCCCCCGCGAGCGCCAAAACCTCCTCTTTTCCGCGACGATGCCACCGCCGATCCTCGCCCTCACGCGACGCTACATGCGCGATCCCGTGACGATCCGCGTGACCCGCGACGACAAACTCACCGCCCCCTCGATCACGCAGGTGTACTACAAGGTCCTGGAGCGCAACAAGCTCGAGGCGCTCGCCCGCATTCTCGACGCGGAGGAGATCGAGCAGTCGATCATCTTTTGCCGGACGAAAAAGGGCGTAGACGAGCTCACGGAAGCCCTGCAGGCGCGCGGGTATTTGGCGGACGGGATCCACGGCGACCTCTCGCAGGCGCAGCGCGAACGCGTGATGCGCGACTTCCGCGCCGGCAGAATCGAGCACCTCATCGCTACCGACGTGGCCGCCCGCGGACTCGACATCCCCAACGTGAGCCACGTGATCAACTACGACATCCCTCAGGATCCCGAAAGCTACGTCCACCGCATCGGCCGCACCGGACGCGCGGGGCGAAGCGGCGTGGCGATCACCCTCGTCACCCCGCGGGAGATGAAGCAGCTTCGCATGATTCAGGAGGTCACCCGCGTCCACATCGAGCCGCGCGACCTCCCTTCTGCAGGGGAAATCAACCTGCGCCGTGCGGACGCATTCCTCGGCGAAGTCGAAGAGGCAATAGCGTCCGGCGAGTTTCATCCCGTAGCCCGCGACCTCGCCGCGCGCCTCCAGGAGCGCTTTTCCGCCGATGCCCTCGTGCCCGCCCTCGTGCACCTCGCCCTTCGCGAGAGCTTGGAAGAAGACGTCGCGCATGGGTACGACTTCGGCGAAACCGGTGCGCAGGAAGGCATGGTCCGATTCTTCCTCAACGTGGGCAAAAACGTCCAGCTCACGCCGAAGCGCCTCGCCGAAGAGCTGGCCAAACTCGTCGGGATTTCCGAATCGGAGATCGGACGCATCGACATCTTCGACCGCTTTTCCTTCGTCGAAGTCCCGGAAGCCGTGGCCCCGTTCGTTTACGAAGCCCTTCAGGGCGGCCGCCTCATGGGCCTGCGCATCAACGTCGAACCCGCACGCCCCCGCCAGCGCTCGTAAGGGCCGCCGCCGCAAGGTTCGGCAGACGGCCGCCGGCGGCGGCCGGGGGGTTTTGCCCAACGGCGTCCGAAGACCTCGCGCACCTCGGGGACAAATCCGGCGGACCCGGGCGGGATCTTCGCACACTTGTTCTCTTTCGTCCAGAGCGGTATGATGGGAAACGAGGAAAGCTGGAGTTTTCTTCCCGCGATCACGCATCACCGACCTTTCGGCGACACGGTTGGGCGGGGGAGCCGCAGCGAATACGGGGGTGTGCGCCCGGCGGCACCCCCGACCGGCGCGGTCGGTGCGGGAGGGCGGCGCACGGAGGGAGAGTTTGCCGTGTCGGAACGGAAAGCGGCGTTGGAGCGCGCCATAGCGGAAATCGAACGCCAGTTTGGGAAAGGGGCGATCATGCGCCTGGGGGAGGCGCAGGTCGGTCCCATTCCCGTGGTTTCTTCCGGGTCGCTCGCCTTGGACATCGCCTTGGGGGTAGGGGGGTACCCCCGAGGTCGGATCATCGAGATCTTCGGACCGGAATCGTCGGGAAAGACGACGTTTGCCCTGCACGCCATCGCAGAGGTACAGAAGCAGGGCGGGATTGCCGCCTTCATCGATGCGGAGCATGCCCTCGATCCGACGTACGCGGAGAAGCTCGGAGTGAACATCGACGAGCTCTACGTCTCCCAGCCGGATACGGGCGAGCAGGCGCTGGAGATCTGTGAGGCGCTCGTCCGGAGCGGCGAAGTAGACATCGTCGTCGTGGACTCCGTAGCCGCCCTCGTGCCCAAGGCGGAGCTCGAGGGTGAAATGGGCGACGCCCACGTAGGCCTTCAGGCCCGGCTCATGTCTCAGGCGCTGCGCAAGCTCGCCGGGGCGATCAGCAAGTCGCGGACGATCGCCATCTTCATCAACCAACTGCGGGAAAAGGTTGGGGTGATGTTCGGCAACCCAGAGACGACCCCAGGCGGTCGGGCGCTCAAGTTTTACGCGAGCATCCGCCTCGACGTGCGCCGCGTAGACGCGATCAAGCAGGGCACGGAAGTCGTAGGTGCGAAGACGCGCGTCCGCGTGGTCAAAAACAAGGTCGCCCCTCCCTTCCGTACGGCGGACGTGGATATCCTCTTCGGTGAGGGGATTTCCAAGGAGGGCGAACTTCTCGACCTCGGGACGGAAATCGGCGTCGTCGTAAAGAGCGGGTCCTGGTTTGCCTACGGCGACACCCGTCTTGGGCAGGGACGCGAAAACGCCAAGCAGTTCCTCCGGGAGAACCCTTCCATTGCCCGGGAAATTGAGGCGAAAATCCGCGAGCACTACGCCTTGCACCAGCCGCCGGCACGGGCGGAGGGGGACGTCCCCGAAGGATCGGAAGAGGTGTAAAGCCCAACGGAAACCCAGACGGTGTCGGGAGTCGGGGAGCGGAAGTTTCCCTTGACTCCCTTTTTTTGAACGAGGTACAATCGCAGTGAGTCCGGGTGAATCGTCTCGCGTGCACCGGTTTAGCCGGTTTTCCAAGCGTGGATGTGTGTCCCTCCGTCACTGCGGATCGCCCTACCAACGGCCGTTCTCGCTTCACGGCAATCCGACTCGGTCCGTCCGCAAACGGAGGTGTGAAAACGTGCCCGTAAACGGAGCACTCTGTGTTTTGGCTGTTGCGTTGTCTTCGGCCCTCGCCGGGCTTGGAGGATATTTCCTTCGGAAATCGCTCGCCGATCGTGACCTCGAGAGCGCGGAAAAGCGCGCCGCGCGAATTCTCGAAGAGGCGGAACGCGAAGCGGAAGCCCTTAAGAAGGAGCGCATCCTCGAAGGGAAAGAAGAAATCCACCGGATGCGCGAGGCCGCGGAGATCGAGTTTAAGCACGAACGCGAGCGCCTTCGCCGCGAAGAAGAGGCCCTAGAAAAGGCGCGGGAAGAGCTCAGGCGACAAGAAGAGCGGATCCGTGCGCAGGGAGATTCTCTAGGCCGACGCGCCGCAGAACTCAAGCGTTGGGAGCGTAACCTGCGCGACCTCGAGGGGCGCCTGCGCGGAGAAGAGGAGCGCCTGGCTGCCCGGAAGGAGGAACTCGAGCGCCTGCTCGCAGATGCGGAACGGAAGTACGCGGAGGCGCAAGCGAAGCTCGTCGAGATATCCGGCCTAACCCCGGAGGCCGCCCGTCGGCTGGTGCTCGAGGAAGCGGAGCGGCAGGCAGAGCAGGAAGTCCTGCAGCTCCTCCGCGACGCGGAGGCGGAAGCCCGACGGGAAGCGGAACGCAAGGCACGAGAAATCCTCCTCACGGCGATCCAGCGCCTCGCCGTAGACGTGGTGACGGAGGCTACGGTTTCCGTTGTGCAACTTCCCAACGATGAAATGAAGGGGCGGATCATCGGACGGGAGGGGCGCAATATCCGCACGTTGGAAACGCTCACCGGTGTAGATCTGATCATCGACGACACACCCGAGGCGGTCGTCCTTTCCAGCTTTGACCCCATTCGCCGCGAAATCGCCAAGGTCGCACTCGAGAAGCTCGTCGCAGACGGGCGCATCCACCCCGCCCGAATCGAGGAAATGGTGGAAAAGGCGCGGGCAGAGGTGGAAGAGCGGATCCGCGAGTACGGCGAACAGGCGGCGATGGAAGTCGGCGTCTTTGGGCTTCACCCGGACCTCATCGTGCTCCTCGGAAAGCTCCACTTTCGCACGAGCTACGGGCAAAACGTGCTCGCCCACTCCAAAGAAGTCGCCCACCTCGCGGGGCTCCTCGCGGCGGAATTGGGCGAAGACGTCCAGCTCGCGCGGCGGGCGGGACTCCTTCACGACATCGGGAAGGCGCTCGACCACGAGATGGAAGGCTCGCACGTGGAAATCGGCGTCGAGCTCGCGGTGAAGTACGGAGAGCACCCCGCCGTGGTGAACGCGATCGCCGCCCACCACGGGGATACGGAATACACCCACGTCGTCTCCGCACTCGTGGGCGTGGCCGACGCCCTGTCGGCCGCCCGTCCGGGAGCGCGTCGGGAGACGCTGGAGGCGTACCTCAAGCGCCTCGAACGCCTCGAAGGGATTGCCAACAGCTTTGAGGGCGTGGAGAAGTCGTACGCGATCCAGGCGGGGCGCGAACTCCGGATCATCGTCCAGCCTTCGCGCGTGGACGACCTCGGCGTGTACCGCCTCGCGCGGGAGATCACGGAAAAGATCCAAAACGAACTTTCCTACCCCGGGCAGATCAAGGTCACGGTGATCCGCGAAACGCGGGCCGTCGAGTACGCCCGCTGACCCCGGGACTACGGAAGGCGCACGCGCGGCGAGCACGTGCGCCTTTTTCCCACAAGAGAAAGGGTGCACGGAATGCGCGTCCTCTTTTTGGGCGACATCGTAGGCCGACCCGGCCGCCGACTCGTAGCTGCTGTACTCCCCCTCCTTCGGGCGCGCTACGCCCCGGACGTCGTGCTGGCGAACGGCGAAAACGCCGCCCACGGCAAAGGGATCACGCGGGACGTCGCCCGCCAGCTCGTGGAGGCGGGGATCGACGCGATCACCCTCGGCAACCACACGTGGGACAACCGCGACGTCTTCGAACTCTTTGCGGAAGGAGCGCTTCCCGTCGTGCGGCCAGCGAACTACCCGCCAGGGACTCCCGGTCCCGCCTTTTGGATCGTCGAACGCGGGGGCTTTCGCCTCGCTGTCGTCAACCTCATGGGCCGGGCGTTCATGCCGCCCCTCTGCGATCCGTTCCGCACGATCGACGGGATCCTCCGGGAGCTCGAAGGACGCGCCGACGCCGTCTTCGTAGACGTGCACGCCGAGGCTACGGCGGAAAAGCAGGCCCTCGCCTGGTACCTCGATGGGCGCGTCTCCGCCGTCGTGGGCACACACACCCACGTGCCTACGGCCGACGCCCGGATCTTACCCGGAGGTACGGCATACCTTACGGATGTGGGGATGACGGGGCCACGGGACGGGATCCTCGGGATGGAGCGGGAGGGTGTCCTTCGGCGGACGCTCACCTACCTTCCCGGACGCTTCGAAGTCGAAGAACGCGGGGGCGTCGAGATCGGCGTGTGCGCCGTGGAGATCGACGCTTCCGGACGCTCCGTGAAAATCGAGTCGGCGCGGTTCACCTGGGATTCCCTCGAGGAAGCGGAGGCCGCCGCAGAGCTCGTACCCTCGGGCGGGAGCGCGGCCGAGGCCCCCGCGCGTACGGAGCGAGAGGGCGGAGAGTAATCGCGCGCCGATAGAGCCCTGCTTCCCCCGTTGTGGGAAGGTTTCTCCGAGGGAGGGAAGCAGGATTTTTCGAAGAGACGGAGAAAGATATACAGCGAAGACCACCCAGGTACTCTTGCTCCGGAACAGCACCCATCCGAGGAGGGTTCCCTCATGGAGATCCTCAAGGTTTCCGCCAAGTCCAATCCCAACGCCGTAGCAGGAGCTTTGGCCGGCGTAATTCGGGAAAAAGGTGCCGCCGAGATTCAGGCCATCGGGGCAGGAGCGGTGAATCAGGCGGTCAAGGCGGTGGCCATCGCCCGCGGGTACGTGGCACCGAGCGGGATCGACCTCATCTGCATACCCGCGTTCACGGACGTGACGATCGACGGACAGGAGCGGACGGCGATCAAGCTCATCGTGGAGCCGCGGTGAACCTGTTGCGCCGTCCGCCGGTCCTCCCGTAAGGATGTTGTCCGCGTTGGAAAAGGCCCCTCCGCGGGCGCGCTCGCGGCGCGCCTGCGGTTTTTTGTGCCCCGGGCGGCACCGCGCCGTCCCGCTGAGGTACGTGCGCCCGTCCGCGGGACGCGGCTTCAAGATGCACACGCGGTAGAGCGGGGGAGGGACGTACATGCCGATCGCCGACGCCCACGCCGACGTCTTGTACCGCCTCTGGCAGCTCCGCCGATACCGCCTCCTTCGGGAGGAAGATGCGGAGGTGCGCTGGGAGGAAGGTGAGCTCCACGTGACACCCGCCCGCCTGCGCGAGGGGGACGTACGCCTCCTCTTTGCGCCGATCTACCTTCCGCCGTTCGCCGTATCCGAAGGCGGTTTCGCCGCGGCCCTCGAGCAGGTGGACCTCTTTTACTGCTCTCTCCTCGGCGATCCCCCCGGAGACGGGCGTGGAGATGCGCCTGCTTCGGCGGCCCGGACGTCGAACCCCGAAGGCGGAGAAGGCGTTTGGCCGCGCGTGTTCCTCCGCTCTCCGTCGGACCTCGCCCGCGTAGAGCGCGAGGGCGGGGCGGCCCTGCTTTTGGCCCTCGAGGGGCTCGACGCCGTCGGGGGAAATCTCACCTACCTCCGGACCTTGCTTCGGCTCGGCGTTCGCTCCGTGGGGCTTACGCACAACCCGGCAAACCTGGCCGCCGACGGAGCGGGAGAACCGCGGGGCGGCGGGCTTACGCGTTTCGGACTTGCGGCCCTCGAAGAAATCGTCCGCTTCGGCGCCCTCGTCGACGTCGCCCACCTCTCGGAGCGCGGGTTTTGGGACGTCGTCCGATTCTTCGAAGAACGCGGCGCGCGCGTGCCGCCCGTGGCTACGCATGCCAATGTGTGGGCGCTTCGTCCGCACCCGCGCAACCTCCGCGACGAACAGCTTCTCGCCCTCAAGCGCCTCGGAGGCGGAGTGGGGATCACGTTTGTCCCGGCATTTCTCACGGACGCGCCCGAGGCCGACCTCACGGACGTCCTTCGCCACGTGGAGTACGCCCTCGCCCTGCTCGGCGACGAACACGTGTTCTTCGGCTCCGACTTCGACGGAATCGACCGCACCCCGCGCGGGCTCGAACATGCCGGGTGCTGGGGCCACCTTCTCGATGAGCTCCACCGCCGCTACCCGCAGGAAACCGTGGAACGGATCACGTGGGGCAACCTCTCGCGCATCGTCTCGGCGGCGCTCGCCGGAGGAGAAGGGGCTTCTCGGGACGGGGAAGGGGGAATCTCCCGTGGGCGGTGAACGATGCGCTGCCGTCTTTGGGGCCGCTACGCTCAGGAAGGGGATCCTCCGTGGACGGTAAAGGTTCAGACCTCGGGTGCGGCTACCTTCCCTCTTCGTTTGCGCGGATGGTCGACCTCGCCCAGCTCTTCGTGTGCGCGGCGCTCTCGCGCTTTCGCGCGGCGGAGGCGGAGAGGAAGCTTCGGGACGATCGGTCTCCTTTCGACGGCAGTCGCGCGCCGGAACCTTCGCCAGCGCGGGGACTCGTCGCCGCCGACCTCACCGCCGGAAACGGCCGAGACACCCTCTTCCTCGCCCGGGCGGTGGGCGAAGGAGGACGCGTCTGGGCCTTCGACCTACAAGGAGAAGCGATTCGCCGCACGGAAGCCCGGCTGCGGGAAGCCGGGCTTCTCGGACGCGTGACGCTCGTTCGGGCAGACCACGCGGAGCTCGCCCGTCACGTACGGGAGCCGCTTCACGCGGCGATGATGAACCTCGGGTACCTGCCCGGGGGCGACCCTACGCTGGTCACACACCCCCCTTCGACCCTTCGGGCCGTGGAAGAGACGCTTCGGCTCCTCGTGCCCGGAGGGATCCTCACCGTCGTCGCCTATCCCGGACATCCCGGAGGCGAAGAAGAAGCCGAAGCCCTCCTCGCCTTCGCCCGCCGTGCGACTCCGCACCGCGCCCGCGTCGTCCGGAGCGAAGTCTTGGGGACAAAGGATCCCGCGCCGTTTCTCCTCGTGTGGGAGGCCGTGTGACGGACGGAAGAGCGCCCGCTTCGCCGATGTGCGGCCTTCGGATCTTCACCCAACCTTTAGGGAACCGCAACGAAACCTTTACGGAACCGTGCTATGCTGGATGCGATCGAACGGAACCTTCCACCGCCTGCGGCACCTTCGCTTTGGGGAGGAGAAGTGGTTGCGGATCGTCCTTTTCGGAGACTTTCACTACCCGTACTTTCTCGAATGCGCGGATCGGAGCACCGCCGCGGCGCGCGACCGCGCTTACCGAACCCTCGCCGATCACCTGTTGGCCGAACGGGCGGACTACCTCGTGGGCGTCGGCGACGTGACGAACTTCGGCTACCCCGAAGAATTCGCCGGAGTGCGGGAGCTCTTCGATCCCGCGGGCGAGCGCTTTCTCTACGTCCTGGGGAACCACGACACGCTCCTTTTGCCCAAAGAGGAGATCGAGGCGGAGATCGGACAGGCGCGTTTTCGCGTGGTCGAACACGACGAGGCGACCCTCATCTTCCTCGACAGCACCCGCGACCGTTCTCTGCGAGACTGGAGTGGGACGATGGACGGAGAGCAGCTCCGATGGCTAGCCGGCGTGCTCGGTTCGCGTGAGGAGGGGGACGATCGGCCGTTTTTGGTCTTCGTCCACCACCCGCCGTACGGTACGACGGCCCGCTCCACCGAGGCCAAGATGCACGTCGATCCGGCCGTGCCTCTGATCGATCTCTTGGCTTCGGCGCCGGCCCCCGTGGTCGTCTTCACCGGACACAACCACGTCCACTCCGTCGTCTACCGCCAAGGGATCGCCTTTGTGCAAACGGCGGCCGTGCTCGACTCTCCGGGATACCGCGTGATCGAGGTCGGAGAAGGACGGATGCGCGTGGACTTTCGGCCGATCGCCGATCCGGAGCTGCGGCAGGCGATCGGGCACTTCCACCGCCGGATGCCGGGATTTTCGCCCTACCCCGCTCCGGAAGGCACGGAATCCGATAGGACCGCAGAAATCCCTCTGTCGGCCAAGGGCAAAGGGAAAGGCCGCCCCCCCACGGCGCGTGAGCTTCCGCAAAGTCGGGATGTGTAGGCCCGGGACTTCCGTCCACACGACGAAAAGCCCCCCCGACCGCCATGGTCGGGGGGCTTTGTGCACGGGTGGAGCCCGATAGGGAGGTCACACGTGCGGCAGGAAGAAGAGCTGAATGAGAAAGACCACGGCAAAGAAGTAGAGGAGCGGGTGTACCTCGCGACCGCGGCCGCGGACGAGCTTGAGGATGGGATAGGCGGAGAAGCCGAGGGCGATGCCCGTGGCGATGCTCGAGGTAAGCGGCATGGAGAGGATCACGAGAAAGGCGGGGAAGGCCTCGTCGAATTCGTCCCAGGGGATTTCCCGGAGGACGTGGAGCATGAGGCTTCCCACGAGGATGAGGGCGGGGGCGGTGATGGCGGAAAGCCCGGCGACCGCCTGCACCGTGGGGAAAAAGAAGAGCGTGAGGAGGAAAAAGCCCGCAACGGCAACGGCGGTGAGACCCGTCCGTCCCCCGGCGGCCACGCCGGCGCCGGATTCGATGTAGGCGCTCGTGGGGCTCGTGCCGAGGAGGGCGCCTACGCTCGTGGCCACGGAGTCGGCGAGGAGCGCTTCGCGCGCCCGAGGAAAGCGGCCGTTTACGAGGAGCCCCGCCTGTTCGGCGATGCCGATCATCGTCCCCGTAGTGTCAAACAAGGTGATGATGAGGAAGGCGAGGACGACGGTGTAGAGGTCGTAGCGGAAGAGGTCGACGAAGGGCGTGAAGGGATCGACGACGAAGAGGCCGTCGGAGGGGAGCTTCGGCAGGGAGAAGAACCCCTGATCAAAGGTGAGCATGCCCACAGCCGCGGCCACGATCGCCGTCACGAGCATTCCGAGGAAGATCGCCCCGGGGACACGGCGGGCGTAGAGCACGACGGTGACGAGGAGGCCGAAAAGCGCAAGGAGGGTTTGGGGCGCCTTGAGGTTTCCCAGGGCTACGAGGTTTGTTCCATGCGCCGTGACGATGCCGGAAAGCCTGAGGCCGATAAAGGCGATGAAGAGGCCGATACCCGCGGTGACCGCGTGCTTGAGGCTTGCGGGGATGGCGTTGAGGAGGTCCTCGCGAAAGCGGGTCACGGAGAGGATCACGAAGAGAACGCCGGCGACGAAGACCGCCCCAAAGGCGACGCGGTAGTCGATTCCCGCAGCGCTTCCGACGACGGAAAAGGCGAAGAAGGCGTTGAGCCCCATCCCCGGGGCGACGGCGATCGGGTAGTTCGCCCGAAGCCCCATCCACAAGGTTCCGAGGATCGTCGCCACGACGGTGGCGAAAAAGGCGCGGTCGAACGGCACCTGGGCCTGCCCGAGGATGATCGGGTTCACGACGACGATGTAGACCATGGTGAGGAAGGTGGTGAGTCCGGCGAGGACTTCGCGCCCGGGGTTCGTCCCCCGTGCGGATAGTTCGAACATGCGGTCCAAATCCACGGCCGTTCCCCCTCTGCGGGTAGGTTTCTTGGCGTTCGACGGGCGGGAGCGAGGGGCGCATTCCGTACATTTTTCGTCCCGCACGCCTATCGTATTCGGTTTTTCTCCCAACCGCAAGCGCCCAGCGCGCAGCGATCGCCGCAGCGTTTTCCTCGGTCTTTCGTGCGTTTCCGTGGTATACTCCCTCTGGAGGGATGTACGGATGAGCGAACGGCAGACGACCGAACGCGATCTCACTCGTCTGTTTTCCATACAGGAGTCGGCATCCAATCTTCGGCTTCTTTCGGACGCATCGGAGGACTCCCCTGCAGGTGTGGGCGAAACCGCCCTTCGGGGAACTCCTTACGTACCTCGGCGGCTTACGCCTGCCCGCGTGTACGGCCTGCCCACGGCACGGGAGACGCGGCGGCGGGTGTTTCGCGACCTCCCCGTCGTCCTCTATCCCCCTCTTTCTGAGGAGCTCCGCCGCTTGGGACGGGGGAAGAAGTACTTCATCTACACCTACGGCTGCCTCATGAACGTCCGCGATTCCGAGACGGCGGCGGGACTTCTCGAGGCCATGGGCTTTTCCCCTGCCAAAGATCCGGCGGAGGCGGACGTCGTCCTCCTCAACACATGCGCGATCCGCGAAAACGCCGAGGAACGCGTGTTCGGCGAACTCGGCCGGCTCAAGGGGCTTAAGCGCACGCGCCCCGAACTCGTCGTCGGCGTGATGGGGTGCATGCCGCAGGAAGAGGGCGTGGCGCGCAAGCTGCTCGAAGAGCACCCAGAGGTGGACCTCGTCCTCGGCACGCACAACCTGCACCTCCTCCCCGCGCGCCTGGCGGAGGCGATTTTGGATCAAGTCCGTGTCTTTGACGTGTGGAATCGCGAAGAGGAACTCGTCGAGGCGCTCCCCGTGCGCCGGAGCGACCGGATTAAGGCGTACGTAAATATCTCCTACGGCTGCGACGAGTTCTGCACGTACTGCATCGTTCCCTACACGCGCGGGCGCGAGCGGAGTCGGCTTCCGGAGGACGTCCTCCGAGAGGTGCGCGAGCTCGCGGAGGCGGGATACCGGGAGGTCACGCTTCTCGGGCAAAACGTAAACGCCTACGGCAAGGACTTTCGCGACCGCGTGTACACCTTTGCCGACTTGCTCGCGGACATCCAAAAGATCCCCATTCCTTGGGTGCGCTTTACGACGAGCCACCCGCGGGACTTCGACCGGCGGACGATCGAGGTCCTCGCCCGCGGCGGGAACCTCGTGGAGCACGTGCACTTGCCCGTTCAGTCCGGCTCCGACGCCGTGCTTCGGCGGATGAACCGCCGCTACACGCGGGAGTGGTACCTCGAACTCGTGCGGGAAATCCGCGCGCACATTCCCGAGGTGGCCCTCACGACGGACATCATCGTGGGCTTTCCCGGAGAGACGGAGGCGGACTTCGAGGCGACCGTCTCCCTCGTGGAGGAGGTCTCCTTCGATGGCGCCTTTACCTTTATTTATTCCCCGCGAGAGGGGACGCCAGCGGCGCGCTTTCCCGACGACACGCCTTATGAGGTGAAGCGGGCGCGCCTCGAACGCCTCAACGAAGTCGTCCGGGCGCACGCCTTAAGGCACAACGAAGCGCTCCTCGGCCGGAGCGTAACCGTCCTCGTGGAAGGTCCGAGCAAGCGCGACGGCCGCGTCCTCGCCGCGCGCACGCGCACGAATAAGCTCGTACACTTCGAAGGTCCGCCGGAACTCGCCGGAGAGTTCGTCCGCGTGCGCATCGAGCGCGTGCAGCCCTACACGCTCTACGGCACCTACGTCGGAGCGGCGACTCCTGCGGAGGTGGAGGTCGGCGGATGAACGCGGAGAAACCGACCGAAACTGAACTCGTCCGCGCCCGGGCGCGCGCCGTGGTGGAGGTTTTGCGTGCGAGCGAGGTTGGCCAACGCTTTCGCGCTGCCGCCGCGCGCTGCGCCCGGCATCCCCGCCTCGCCCCCCTCGTCCGCGCTTGGCACCTCGCCCGCAGCCGTGGGGATACCGCCGCCGTGGAACGTCTCGAAGCGGAGATTTCCGCCTATCCGGTGGGCGCCGAGTACCTCGTTCTGTGGGAGGAGCTTGCCGCCCGACGCGACCTCGTGTTGTCCGTCCTCGAAGGTGCGTTGAACCGCGCGCTGGGGGAGGCGGGTTCGGACGGTGTGTAGGTCCTTCTTGCGAAAAATTTGTGATTATGATCTCTTTCGGAGGTTTATTCGTCTATGAACGACAAAATATTTAACTTTAGAAAAGCAATTTTTGATTTTAACGGCGAATCATTTATTTTTTCTCGTGCTGACACTGAATTTTTTGTTTATAAATTAAGTGATATTCCTAAAGCCCTAGATTGCGTTGATAGTGCTCGTAAGCGAGGGTTTATTGTAATTGGTTTTTTAACATTTGAAGCATGGAGGGCTTTTTTAAACGATAGTGTAGAATTAAAAAACATTGATTTAGGAAGAGGTGTCAAAAAAGACGAAAAACTTAATTATAATATTAATTTAGATCTACCATTAGCATGGTTCGGTTTATTTTCTGATAAAGAATATAATTTAGATAATTGCGCATATAAACCAAATGAAAATGATTCTAGATCTGTTTATTCTCCTGGTTATGGTGAAGATAAATGGTATTGGGTGGACAGCGAGAGATGGAAGCAACTCCTTTTCGCATTGAGCAAAGGGTACTTTCCTGACGGCATATTAAAAGAAGCGTCGTGGTACTCTTATGCTACCGTGTTTTCTCAATTGCAGAGTGTTCTGCGCACAGGAGAACTTGAAGTATTGAACTTGACTTTTCGTTTGGTCTTGCCTTTATCTCGTGCACTCCGTACCCAGGAGTTGGTGCATTTCTATAGGAATCTCGTTCGTCGGCAGGGTGCTCGATACGGAGCATTTTTTCGATTTTGGTACAGCATTTGTTTTTTCGGCCTCACCGGAACTTTTTTTCACCTGGGACGGTCGGACGATCCATCTCCGGCCGATGAAAGGAACAGCACCTCGCGGAAGGTTTGCTGAAGAAGATGCAAAACGAGGAGCGGAGCTCTTGGCATCGGAAAAAGATCGGTTGGAGCTTTTCCAAACCGCCTCGAATATTGTAGAAGAACTACGTCCTGTGGTCGACGGTAGCGTTCGAATCGGTTCCCCCGTTTTGGAGGCATATCCGACTGTCTGGCAACTAACCCTCCCCATTGAGGCAGAGACACGGAACGGTATCAATCTCCCGGAGCTTTTTCGAACTTTGTATCCCCCTACGAGCATCGCCGGTGTGCCTAAACGCGCAGCGCTTAGGTGGATTGAACGGTTAGAAGGAACCCCCCGTGGCCTTTATACGGGTGTTATCGGGATTATCGATTCGCGGAAAGCGCAGTTTAGCGTTGCCATTCGCACGGCCGTCGTCGACAACCCGAATTCGCGACTCATCTTTGGAACGGGGAGCGGGGTGACTTTACACTCGGATGCAAAACGGGAATACCAGGAAGCAATCCTTAAGGCCGCAATTCTCTTGCCCCCAACCCAAGATGCCCCCGGCACTTTTTGAAACGATGCGCCTCGATGACGGTGAAATTTTCCTTGAGGCGGATCACCTCGCGCGTCTGACGTCCTCCCTTCGGTACTATGGGTTTCCGGATCGACAGGAAGAGGTTGAATGGGCCCTTTGGAAGGCAAAATCAGAACATCCTGTAGGCCTCTTTCGGCTGCGTCTTGTCGTCCCCAGGTCGGGTTCGATTCACTGGCATGTGGAACCCCTGGGTTCTCCGTGGAATGACCAAGGACGGTTGGCCCCGAAGCCGAAAGCAGGTTTAGAAGGAGAGGTGTTCTCCGTTCCCGCTCGTGTGCCGATCGACGAAACGGAGGATCGTTGGTGGCACAAACGGATCGACCGTTCGTTTTACGAAGAGCGTCTCGCGGAAGGTTCGGAAGAGGTAGCGGTCCGGCAAATCCCCGTTCCTATCGGAGGTTTCGATGTACTTCTTTGGAATCGCGCGGGACGACCGACGGAGCTAACGCGGGCCAACCTTGTCGTCGAGCGCGCTGGCAGGTTATACACCCCGCCGCTCGAAGAAGGACTTCTTCCCGGTGTTTTTCGTGGTTACCTCCTTGCTGCCGGTACCCTAGAGGAAGCTCGTATTTCTTGGGAAGACCTTCGGGCTGCCGATCGCCTTTACGCCATCAACAGCGTGCGAGGTTGGATGCCGCTTCGGATTATTTTTTTATAACTCAGGTGAACATGTTGCTCGAGACAACCCAATCCGGAGCTGTGCATCGGCGCGTGCGGCTTTCTCGAGGCACCAGCCCTCCTTTCTCCGCATAGCATGGGGGCGGAACGCGGGGAGAAGGAGGGACGAAGGTGGAGAGCCTTGAAGGGAAGCGGATCCTCTTCCGCGAGATTCTCACGAAGGCCGTCGTCGGCCGCGGGCGGAAGTACGTGCAGAACTCGCACCGGATCACGCCCGAGCACACGCCCACGGGAGTTCTCGGTCTGTGGGTGATCGGTCACGTCTTTTCCGGCCGTCGCGTGGATGACGCCGTAGAGGTTGAAGGGAGCTACGAAGTGAACGCGTGGTACGCGTACGACAACAACACGAAGACGGACGTTGCCAAGGCGACCCTCACGTACCGCGCGCGTATCCCCCTCGGCTACCTCGATCCGGATCGTGTCGAAGATCTCCTCATGGTCCGGGTATCGCAACTCGAGGCGCCGCATGCCGTGGAAGCGCGGGTCGTAGACGGAGAGATCGCGATGACCGTGGCCATGGAACTCGAGGCGGAACTCGTGGGGGAAACGCGCCTCTGCGTCGTCGTCGCTCCGGATGCCTGTGCCTTTCCGGGAGAAAAGGAGAAAAAAGATCCCGTGGAAGACGACCTCTTCGCCGACGAGTTGGACTGATCCGCACGCGGGAGGTGCCTCCCCCGCAAGGAAATCTCTTTCCGCTTCGGAGGGGTTTGCCTTTCGCACCGCCGCTTCTTCCGGAGGTCGACCATGCGCGCAACGGCCCGAATTCGTACGGAAAACCTGCTTCGCGAAGGGGCCGGTCTCACGCCGTTTGCGGAGGCCGGCTTTCTTTCCTCCCGCGCGCCGGGGGGACGTTGGCTTCTCACCTTTCCCGGTTCGGAGGTTGCCCTCTGGTGGTCGGACGCGCCGCCTCCTGACGAAGGGGGACATTTGCCCTTCGGGCATGCGGCAACGGGGGACATTCGTTCCAGGGATTTTCGAGCGTCCGGTGCGGATCCCCGTTTGGGGGAAGCGGCAGGGATGCGCATCCTGAACGCAGCCTACGCGCCGCTTGCTGAACTTTCGGCTTCGGGTTTCGGCGACGAGGGAGGGGCGGGGCAGGGGATTCGGGCAGGGCGGGAAAAGGTGGCAAGGCTCGTCTCTTGCTTTCGCGCCTGGGGGCTACCCGTGGCTCCTTCGTTTGTGCTGAGGAGGGGAGGCGTCGCAGAAGCTGCGGTGGCGGAACGCCCCCGCAGGGCGGTTCATCCGGGGGGAGACGGCGCTTCCGCGAGCCTCTCGGTCTTGCGTCGTACCTTTCGCCTGTTCTTTGTCGACGGCGCCCTCCTGTGGCGCGAGGTGCACGATCCCTCGGGGTTTGTGGAGACGGCCAAGGCCCCGGAATCTGCCTGGGGAGCGCCCGCTTCGCGGGAGCTCTTTTTATCTCCTGAGCATCCGCTCCTCGAGCCGTACGGGCGGCGGTTCTTTCGCGCCGCGGAAGCGGCCCTTCGCGTCGTCTACGCTCTGGGTCTCGACCTCGGGTTCGTGGATCTTGTGGAGACGGAGGAGGGGTTTTCCCTCCTCGCCGTCGAGGCGCCTCCTGCGCTCAACCTCTCACAGGCGCGGCTTCTCGGGCGCTTCCTCCGCCGCCGCTACCCGCGTAGGCGGGGGGACGTTCCGGAAACGCCCCTCCTTATGGGTGCCGACCTCGAACTCCTCCTCGAACGTCCGGATGGACGCATCGTCCCGGCATCTCGTCGATTTCCCGACGCTGGGGAAATCGGCTGCGACCGCGTAACCGTGCGCCGCCGGGACGGGCGAGAGCGCCCCGTTCTCGAGCTCCGCCCTCCTCCCGGATCCTCGCCCGAGGAACTTCACGGCGAGATCCGCCGCCTGCTCGCCGAGGTGTTTCGCCGCGTCCCAAACGCTGGCGTCTACGCCGGCGCGGGAAGGCCGGGACTGCCTACGGGCGGACACATCCACCTTAGCGGCGTTCCCCTCACCTTTCGCCTCCTCCGGCAGCTCGACCGCTACGTTGCCCTCCCCCTCGCTCTCCTCGAGCCCGAGGGAGGCGCGCGGCGCCCGCGCTACGGCTTCCCCGGCGATTTCCGCGCCAAGGAACACGGCGGCTTCGAGTACCGTACGCCGGCGAGCTTCCTCACCTCCCCGGACACGGCGTATGCCGTCTTCGTCCTCGCGTACGCCGTCGCCCGCTCTACCGACCGCCTGCCCGCTCTTCGGGCCAAGACCGCCCACCTTGCCTGCGCCCTCCTGCTGGGGGCGGCGGAGGGGCTTTCGAGGGAGGGATCCTCGTTCCGGCGGGCACGGTCCGGCGACGGGCCTTCGTCTGAAGGGAAGGGGGCGCTTGCGGCCGAGGTCCTCGCCGCCTGGCGGGAACTGCGCCCCATATACCTCCGGCTCTTTGTCGACACGTCCCACGCCGTCGGGCGGATCCGCGCCGCAGACGACCTCTTTCGGCGCGCGGTATGGGGCGCGCGGGAGGCGCGACGGGATCTGCGCGAGCTCTGGCACCGCGAAGGGTGAAGCGGTATACTACAAGAAAACGGCAACGCGCGCTCCGAACCTTCGGAGCGCTTTCTTGTGCCAAGGCCGGTTGGTGCGCATATGGAGGCGCGCGGGACGAAAAGCGGGTTGCGAAGGGGGGTCCGCCGATGGCCGCCGGGCCGCGCGAAGCGCGCACGTCCGACAAGCTCCCCGATCCCGAAGCGTACACACCCATGTTCCGTCAGTACTTGGAGATCAAGCGCCAGGTTCCGGATATGCTCCTCTTCTTCCGCCTGGGGGATTTCTACGAGCTCTTTTTCGAGGATGCGGAAGTCGTCTCGCGCGAACTCGGCCTCACGCTCACGGGGCGCGACGGCGGTTCGGAGCGCGTTCCCATGTGCGGGGTACCGTACCATTCGGCGGATCAGTACCTCCGCCAGCTCCTCGAAAAGGGGTACCGCGTGGCGATCTGCGAGCAGATGGAGGATCCCAAGACGGCGAAGGGGCTCGTGCGGCGGGAAATCACGCGCATCCTCACGCCGGGGACGCTCCTCGAAGAGCCGTACCTCACGGAGGACAACCGGTTTCTCGCGGCGGTCGTTCCTTGGGACCTATCCCGCGATGCGGGTTCTCCGGAGAGGGGGAGGCGCACCCGGGGAAGAGGCGAAGGGGAAGGGGCGAAGGCGTACGGCTTCGCCTTCCTCGACGTGTCCACGGGCGAAGGGTATGCCTTGGTCGATCCCCTGGTCGGCGAGTCCGGCCTCGAGGCCGAGCTCGCCGCGGTTTCTCCCCGGGAGGTCCTCCTCGCGCCGGAGGTTTGGGAAGACCTCGAGCCCTTGGTCCGGCGCTTTGGCGCTTTCCCCACCCTTTGGCAAGAAGAGGCGGGCGCGGAGGACCCGGGCGGCCCTGTGGACGCTACAGGAGCGGGGTTCTTCGGGGCATCCGGGGCGGGGGGGTCGGGAGAAGGGGAAGAAGACTACCTGCGTTCTCTCGTTCCGGATACGCCCGGATATGAGGCGGCGCGCCGTCTCGTCGCCTACGTGCGGCGCGTAAGCCGCGCGGCGCGCCTCCCCCTCCGACCGTTCGTCGCCTTTCGCCGCAAGGACGCGATGGTGCTCGACGCGGCGACGCGGCGGAGTCTCGAACTCTTCGAAACTGAGCGCCGGCGTTCTTACGAGGGGAGCCTCCTCTGGCTCTTGGATGAGACGCGAACGCCGATGGGGCGCCGCCTCCTGCGCCGCTTTCTCGAGCGCCCTCTCGTCGATCCCGGGGAGATCAGGGCCCGGCTTGCGGCCGTTCGCACCATAAAGCGCCTCCCCCTCTTGCGCGAGGGCCTGCGCGAGCTTCTCGCCCGCACGTACGACATCGAACGTCCTCTGTCGCGCCTCTACGCCGGAGGGGCTTCGGGCAAAGACCTCGCCCGGCTGCGCGACACCCTCCGCGCCCTTCCCCACGTGCGCGCCCTTCTCCTCGAATCCCTTGCGGGGGAAGAGTTGCCCGAACGCTTCCTCCCGTGGCGCCGCCTCGACCTTCTGGACGCCTTGCGCGACCTCTTGGAACGCGCCCTTGTGGACGATCCGCCCTTTTCTCTCTCCGAGGGCGGGGTGATCCGGCCGGGGTACGATGCGGAGCTCGACCGCCTGCGCGCCCTGCAGGAGGAGGGGACGGCCCGCATCGCCCGCCTGGAGGAAGAAGAGCGTCGGCGGACGGGGATTCGCTCTCTCAAGATAGGCTACAACCGCGTCTTCGGATACTACATCGAGGTCACGCGCCCCAACCTCCACCTCGTGCCCCCGCACTACCGCAGGCGACAGACGCTCGCCGGCGCCGAGAGGTTCGACACGGAGGAGCTCAAGCGTTGGGAGGAGGAAATCCTCACCGCCGAAGAGCGCGCCCGCGCCCGCGAGGCGGTCCTTCTCGAGGACGTCCGGAATCGGATTCTCGAAGCGGCGCCGCGCCTGCGCGAACTCGCGGGGCTTCTCGCGGAGCTCGACGTCTTTCAGGCGCTCGCCACCGTCGCCGACCGCCGCGGATACGTCGAACCGGAGTTCTCGCCCGACGGTTCGCTCTACATTCGCGCCGGGAGGCACCCGGTCCTCGAGGCGCTCATGCCGCCGGGCGCCTTCGTCCCCAACGACGCCGCCCTCGACGACGAGGTGCGCATCCTCCTCATCACCGGCCCGAACATGGCCGGTAAGAGCACCTACATGCGTCAGGTAGCCCTCATCCAGCTCCTCTTTCAGATGGGGTCTTTCGTTCCCGCCGAGGCGGCGCGGCTTCCCGTGGTCGACCGCATCTTTACGCGCATCGGCGCCGGCGACGACCTCGCGGCGGGCGATAGTACGTTCATGGTGGAGATGAAGGAAGTGCGGACGATGCTCCGCGAGGCCACGCCCAAGAGCCTCCTCCTCGTGGACGAGCTCGGGCGCGGCACCTCCACGGAAGACGGCCTGGCGATCGCCCAGGCGACCATCGAGTACATCCACGACAAGATCGGAGCCAAGGCCCTCATCTCCACGCACTTTCACGAACTCGCCGAACTCGAAGGGCGCCTGCCACGCCTAAGGAACGTGCACTTGGAGGTCAAGGAGCGGGCGGACGGCGTCGTCTTTACGCGCCGGCTTCGCCCCGGCGCCGCATCTCGCTCCTACGGGATCTACGTCGCCCGGCTCGCGGGCATTCCCGAAGAGGTCATTCGGCGTGCGGAGCGCCTCGCCCGCCTCTACGGCGGCAAGGGCGCGGCGGTGGAGACGCTCACCCTCCCCCTCGCCTTCGCCGACGAAACATCCGGCGGGGAGGGAGGAGAAGCCGAGGGACCGGAGGGGGGCCTCGCCCCCTGTCAGGATCCCGCGGACCTTCCCGAGCGCGACGCCGTACGGGCAATTCTCGCGTTCCTTCGAGAAATCGAGGAGCTCGACGTGGACCGGATGACTCCCATTCAAGCCTTAAACACCCTGGCCGCCCTGCGTCGCCGCCTGCGCGAGCACTTCGACGCGCTTGCGGGACTCGGGGGAGTTGGCGAGGGTTTGGAGAAAGAAGGAGAGCACTTTGGCTAAGATTCGCGTGCTTCCGCCGGAGGTCGTCGGACACATCGCCGCGGGAGAGGTTGTCGAACGGCCAGCTTCCGTAGCCAAGGAGCTCGTAGAAAACTCCCTCGACGCCGGGGCGCGGCGGGTCGTGGTGGCGTACGAAGGGGGCGGGATCGCCCTCGTCCGCGTGCGCGACGACGGCGAGGGAATTTCCGCCGAAGACCTCCCCCACGTGTTCGTGCGCCACGCGACGAGCAAGATCGCCCGTGCAGAGGACCTCGCCCGCGTGACCACCCTCGGCTTTCGTGGGGAGGCGCTCCCGAGCATCGCGGCCGTGGCGCGCGTGCGCCTCGTGAGCCGAACGCCCGACGCCCCCGTAGCCTCGTGGATCGAGGTGGAGGGGGGGGTCGTCGTAGGCCGGGGCGAAGAAGCCCGCGCCCCGGGGACGGAGGTCGTCGTCCGCGACCTCTTCTTCAACACCCCGGCGCGGCGCAAGTTCGTCCGCTCCCTCGTCGCCGAAGGGGCGCACTTGCTCGAAATCCTCGAGCGCCTCGCCTTGAGCCGTCCGGACGTCGCCTTTGCGGTGTACGGGGGCGACCGCCTCGCCTTTGCCACGCCCGGCGACGGCGTCCTCCTCCACGCCTACTCCTCCGTCGCCGGTGCGGAGGCGGCGCGGGAGATGATCCCCGTAGAGGGGGAGCGCGGCCCTTGGCGGGTGTGGGGACTTGTGGGCGCTCCTTCGGCGGCGCGCAAGCGCGTGCGGCGCATGTACTTCAACGTGAACGGCCGTCCCGTCCGGTCCTTCGCCTGGCAAAGGGCCGTCCTCGACGGGTACGGGACGCGACTTTTGCGCGAACACCGCCCTCCCTTCGTCCTCTTTGTCGAAGGACCGCCCGAGCGCATCGATCCCAACGTGCACCCTGCCAAGTGGGAGGTACGCCTCTCCGAAGAAGACGAACACCTCCTCTACGGGCTCGTGCGCGACGCGGTGTCCCGCGCCCTGGCCCGCGCGGACCGGACGTTTTTCTTCGGCGAACTCGTGCGGGGTCGCTCTGCTCCGACCGACGCCGAAGGGCCGATGCGAGGGGAGGACGCCGGAGCGCTTCCGACGCCTACCGAAAGCATTCCTCCGGAAGGGTCCCAAGGCTCTCCTGCGCCGGTTTCAGAAGCTCCCCCCGCGAGATCTTCCGAGGGCATTCCCCCCTCGGAGCGCCGAAGCGCCCTTTCTTCCTTTCGCGGAAAGGTTTCCGGGTCGGGCGGGGTGAGGGCGTCCGATGTGGCGGAAAGGACGCGTTCTCGCCTGCGCGGTCCCTTTGCCTTTTTGCTCCAAGGGCGGCGCCTCGAGGCGGGGACCGGGTCGCCCCCGCACGGCGGCGAGGCGGATACCCCCGAAGTGGTGGGCACCTCGAGGGAGGGAGGGGGTCCGGCGCACGTGCGGGAACCCCAAGGGGGATACGGCGCAGGACTTTCGCTCGCCGCGTCTCCCGTTCCCCTGCTTCAGCTCTTCGACACGTACATCCTCGCCCAAGGGGAGGGGGAGTACTACCTCGTCGATCAGCACGCGGCCCAGGAGCGGATTTGGTACGAAAGGCTCCGCCGCGCCGCGGCCGACGGGACCCCCGCCGTCCAGTTTCTTGCCGTCCCTTGGGTGTTTGAGCGGTCGGCATCTGAAGCGGAGGCGCTCGCGGAGCACCTCGAAGCGCTTCGGGAGATGGGGATCGACATCGCCCCCTTCGGCCCACGGCGCTTTCGCGTGCGCGCTGTCCCGGATTGGCTTGCCGACGAGGAGACCTTTCTCGCCTTTCTCGAGCGCTTTCTCGGAGAGGGCGGGCGCCTCGGGCGCCTCGAGTTTTTGGACGAATTCCTCAAAGACCGCGCGTGCAAGGCGGCGATCAAGGGCAACCGTCGCCTCACCCAGGAAGAGATGGCCGGCCTTCTCGCCGAGCTCTTCCGCTGCTCTGAGCCGTACACCTGTCCCCACGGCCGGCCGACGATCGTCCGCATCGGGCGCGAGGACTTCGAGCGGCTCTTTCGCCGCACGGTTCCCTGATCGCGGGCCTTGCGTCTTGGAGGCGATGTCCGTGCTCACGACGAGTTTACGCGAACCTCCGTCTCCGGAGGTTCGGGAGCGCCTTTCGCGCCTTGCGGATACCTACGGCCTGCCGGTGGTTCCGCGGCGCGGGCGCCCGTGGTCGCGCCTCTTCGCCGAGACGGGGGCTGGGTGGTTTCTCGCCGTAACGGAATCTCCTCCGCCGCGCGACCTCATCCTCGTCCTTCCCGATGTGCCGTACCCCCTCTTTTTTCACCCCGGGATGGCCCTTAGGCGCATAAAGGCCATCCGGGAAGGCAAAAGTGATCTAATGGTACAAGTTTCCTCTGTGGGGCCGGGGGACGTGGTCTTCGACGCGACGCTTGGGTTGGGCGGGGATGCGGCCGTCTGGTCGTTCGTCGTGGGGGAGAAGGGGGCGGTGATGGGCGTCGAAGGCTCGCTCCCCGTCTACATCCTCTTTCGCGAAGGGCGGACGTCGTACCCGTTTCCCGACGAAGACGTCCGCCGGGCCTACCTGCGCATCGACGCGCGCCTGGGCGACTTTCGGGACGTCTTACCTGGACTTCCTCCCGGTTCTGTGGACGTCGTATTTTTCGACCCCATGTTTCCCGGAGGCAGCGTCCCGGGTTCTTCCACGATGGCCGCGATCCGGCGCGTCGCTTTGGATTCGCCTCTGCGCCGCGAAGACGTGGACGCCGCCTGCCGGCTCGCTCGGCGCCTCGTCCTCGTAAAGACCTCCGTTCGCGGGACCGACTTTTCCGCGCTCGGCCTCGTTCCCGTACCCCGACGCCAAGGCGCTTCCTTCACCTATGGCCTGCGGGAGTGCGGATCGGGACCGCGCGGAGACCTTCGCGGCGAAGAAGCGCGCGAATCCGGCGGCAATCCCGCCGGCAGCGAGGGTGGCGGGGCCGAGGTCCGTTTGCGCGGCGCAAGGGTGCGGGAACCCTCCGGCGACCCGCACGGGCACGGGGAAGAGCTTCGAAGCGGGGACGAAGCGAACGGCCTCGCCGGCGCCCCGCTGATCGCCCTCGTGGGTCCCACGGCCGTAGGGAAGACCGCCCTGAGCCTCGAGCTCGCCGAGCGCTTCCCCCTGGAAATCGTGAACGCGGACGCCATGCAGGTCTACCGCGGGATGGACGTCGGGACAGACAAGGTGGCGCCGGAAATCCGCCGGCGAATCCCCCACCACCTCCTGGACATTCGCGACCCGCGGGAATCGTTTTCCGTGGCCGAGTACCAAAAGCTCGCCCTGCGGGCGATTCGCGACATCCTCGCCCGTGGGCGAATTCCCCTCCTCGTAGGGGGGACGGGTCTGTACGTAAATGCGGTCGTCTACTACCCCGAGTACGACTTTTCGTCTCCCGGGCGGGACCCCGCCCGCCGCGAACGGTGGTACGCCCTCGCGCAGGAAGTGGGTTCCGAACGCCTCTGGGAGTGGGCGCGGGCGCTCGTCCCGGACGTGGCGTCCATCCACCCCCACGACGTCCGGCGCATCGTCCGCGCCCTGGAACGGGCCGAAATCCCTCCGGAGGCCTGGGGTACGGATTTCGGCGCTTTCGCCGCGGCGGCAAAGCTCGGTGGCGGAGCCTCTGCGGAGGCGAAGCCCCTTCCCGCCGAAGAGGCCGACCGACAGTCCGAGGAAGGCGCCGAAAAATGCGGGGAAGACGCACGATCCCCAAGGCGGCGCCGAAGTCCGTTTCGCCTCCTGTTCCTCGGCCTTACCATGGAACGGTCGCGGCTCTACCGCCGGATCGAGGCGCGTGTCGACGAGCAGATCGCCCGCGGGCTCCTCGAAGAGGTGCGCGCCCTCCTCGAAGCCGGCGTCGACGAGGAGGCGACGGCCCTTCAGGCCCTTGGGTACAAGGAACTCGTCCCCGTAGTGCGCGGCGAGGCGACGCTGGAGGAAGCCGTGCGGCGCATCAAGCGCCGAACGAAGCAGTACGCCAAGCGCCAGCTGAGCTGGTTTCGCGCGCTTCCCGACGTGCGCTGGTTTCCTTGGGACGAGGAAGTTCGCGAGGACAGCCGGAAAGAAATTTTCGCCCTCGTGGCAGGATTCTCCCGCACCGAGGCGAATTCAACATAGGAGGAAGGCGACGTCGGCAGCTTCGGAGCGAATGCCGCAGCCTTCCGAAGCGGACGTTCGGCAAGACGCCGTACAGCCGTGCGAAACTCGCAAGAGAAAGAGGAGGCAAGGGTCCGGTGGCCAAGGCGCAGGTGAACATCCAGGACACCTTTTTGAACCAGCTTCGGAAGGACAACATCCCCGTGACCGTTTACCTCATAAACGGCTTTCAGCTTCGGGGGTTCGTCCGCGCGTTCGACAACTTTACCGTGGTGATCGAAAGCGAGGGGAAGCCGCAGCTCGTGTACAAGCACGCGATCTCCACCTTTGCTCCGGCCCGACCCGTGAACTATCAGGCGGCGTTTACGGAACGCGCGCGGGAGGAGCACCCGGAGGCGGCGCCCAGCGAAAACGCGTCTTCGTGACGGTTTGTCGAGTGTTCGCTTCCGGCAAAGCGAAGCGCCGTACGGTGGGGACTGCGGGGTTTCGAACGCCATGGATTCGGAGAATGCACTCTCCTTCGGGCGGGCAGGCTACGTCTGTCCGCCCGTTTCGCGTGTATCCGTGCACGTACGCATGCGCCTTTTTGCGCGCGCAAAGGAGGGAACGCGTGTGTCCGAAACCAAGGCCGAACGCAACCTCATCGCCTACTTCCGAACTGCCGAAGACGCCGACCGCGTCAAGGAGGCGCTGTGGCAGCTCGGAATCGACGACGTGCGCGTAGAACCTCTCTACGCCCAACCGTACGACGACGCCGCGCGCCCGGACCCGATGAGCGGAAGGATGCCCTCCCTTGCGGGTTCCGTTCTCGACGTGGACGTTCCGTCCCGCGGCACCGCCGTACTCCTTGGAGCCGACCCGGCGGTTTCCGGGATGGCCGACGGGGAGGGTCGCGTAGAAGGGTGGAGCGTCGTCCTCGCGGCCGTGGTCCCCGAAATACACCTGGCCCACGCCCAAGAGCTCGTTCGTCGGCACGGCGGTCGCCTGTAAATACCTGCGGGTGGTTCGGTCTTTGTACTCTTGCGGGGTTCGGGAGATTCCGCTAGAATGAGATGACCACCCAAAGGCGAAGGGTTTCCTCTTCGTCTTTGCGAGGGGGGGAACGGATGTGCGGATCGAACGGATTTCACCCGATAAGGTGCGCTTTTTCCTTACGCCCGACGACCTCGCGGAACGCCAGCTCGATCGGGAAGACCTGTGGAAGGACCTACCCAAGGTCCACGAGCTCTTCCACGACATGCTCGAGCAGGCGTACTACGAGGTGGGCTTCGAAGCTCGGGGGCCCGTGGCGGTGGAGATCTTCACCCTTCCGGCGCACGGGATGGTCGTCGTGATCAGCCGTACGGCAGAAGACGAAGCCCTCTACGAGGAGGACGGAGAAGAGAGCCTGCAGATGGAAGTCCTCCTCGCGGAGAGGGAGGACGTCGTCGTGGCCTTTCGCGACATAGAGCACGTGATTGCGGCGGCGCAGAAGCTTGCGGGGATCCTCCCGCACGGCGGTCGGCTGTACGCCTTCCGCAAGCTGTACGTCCTCTACTTCCCTGAAACGCTCGTTCGCGAGGCGGGGAAGGCCGCACAAGCGCTCGCCGTGCTCACGGAGTACGGGGAGGCGGTGAGCGTAAGCGAGGCGATCCTCGAGGAATACGGCAAAAAGCTCATTGCGGAGGACGCCTTGGGCACCCTCCGAACGTACTTCGCCCGGTCGTAGGCCCGAGACGGTTTTGCGTCGTACGTGTTGCGACTCCCCCGGAGGCGGACCCCCGTCTCCGGGGGAGTCGTCTTTTCCCGCCCTCGCTTTGGCACTCTTCGTGCATACGCTGGGGGGAAGGCTGCCTGGGAGGTGGGAACATGGACCGCGGGCGGGTGTGGCGTCCTTCCCCCGCGCGGGCGACAAAGCCGTCCCGCCCTTATCCGCGTGCGGGGACGCCGCGCAGGCAGGGACCGCAAAGGGATTCCCCTACCGCGCCCCGACCTCTGCCCCGCTGCCCCAAGAAGTCGTTCCGCAACCGGCGCGAAGGGCGCTTCCTCGCCTTTTTGGGCACGCTCCTGTACCTCGCAGGCGCGTTCATCGGCTTTTACCTCGCCTGGCGGGAAATCGCGGAGGCGGACGAGGAGGAAGTCCTTCCTTGACGCTTTCCCGCCGGACGCCGGAGAGTGGGAAGGGTTGTGCAGGAAGGGCGGGGTGGGCGCTACGCGAGGAGGGCGGCGAAGACGGACACGAGGAAGATCCCGTCGAAGACGCCCGCACCGCCGATGCTCACCACTTGGGCGCCGAGGGAGCGAATTTTGGGGAGGTTGAGGAGGTCGGCGCCGATGAGCGTCCCGAACGCGCCGGAGATATAGGCTATGGCCGGCGCGTGTTCGCCGCCGAGGAGGATCGCCACGAGGGCGGAGACGAGGGGAGGGAGGAGGGCGGGAACCTGTATTCCGACGCCGGGTACGGGGCGGGCCAAAAGGTGGACGAAGACCGTGACGATGGCTGTGGCGAGGAGGGCGGGCACGAGGGGCGTGCGCGTGAGGAGGTAGAAACCGAACACCGTAGGAACGATCGCCCCGCCGACGTTTACGGCGAGAATCGTCTCCTGAACCCGGGGCGGGCGGTAGTAGACCCAAACCGGTCCGCGGAAGTATCCGACGGGTTCCGGGGGTACGTACGTGCGCGTCTCGGAAATCGGGATATTGATGAGGCTTCCGAAGAGGGAAAAGAGGAGGAGAAACGTCGCCCCGGTAGGGGTGAGCCCGAGTTTCGCGAAGGAAAAGGTCACGAGTTGGAAGAAGAGGTTGAGGAGGAGAAGGGGCAAAAGAAGGATGAGGAGGATCGGCCAGAGAAACGGCACGAACTGCGCTCCCTTCGCCGCGATTTGTCGCAAGGGCCGGCGCTGCGGTATGCTTTACGGCGGAACCCGTGCGTACCTCAAGCATACCACAGCGGAGATTTGCGCGGCGGCGGATGACGGACGTCTGTGCCGCAGGGGATGCCTTACGGAAGCGGTTCCCTTCGGAAGGTCCGAGACGGAGGCGAATCTATCGGGATGTCCGCATCGGCACACAGACATACAAAAAGGAACCAAGGGGGCGGTTGGCACATGGGAGGCGATCGCTTCGGATGGGTAGGGAAGGCGGCGGCAATCGTCGCCTTGCTTTTGGCGGTTGGGTTTTGGGGCACCGCGTGCGCCCGCAAGGCGCCTCAAGCGCCTTCGGCAAATGAGGGGGGAACGGCTCCCGCGGCTCCCGCACCAGCAAACGTACCTCCGCCTGCGGAAGGGCAGCGCATTTCTGTGCGCGTGGGAATCCTTCCGACGATCGACGCCTTTCCCCTCGTCGTGGCAAAGCAATCGGGCGCCTTTGCCCAGAAGGGGGTCGAGGTGACGCTCGTCCCCTTCCAGAGCGCTTCTGAGCGGGACAGCGCCTTTTTGGCGGGCCAAATCGACGGCATGGTGTCGGACCTCGTCGCCGCCTCCCTCCTCCGCGCGAGCGGTAAGGACGTACGCGTGACCGTATCCCTCATGGAGGCCACGGCGGAGACGCGCACCTTCGCCTTGCTTGGCTCTCCGCGCGTGGATTGGCCGAATCCGCTCACGCCCGAGGCGCTGCGCGGGCGCAAGGTGGCAATGTCGCAAAATTCGGTGGTCGAGTACGTCGGCGACCGCTTCCTCGAACGCCTCGGCGTCGCCCCACGGGAGGTACACAAGACCTGGGTACCCAAGATCTCCGACCGCATGACGATGCTCACGGAGGGAAGCGTAGACGCCGCCGTGCTTCCTGAACCGCTCGCCAGCCTCGCGGAGAAGAGGGGTGCGCGCGTGCTCGTCGACGATCGGGGCAACAACCTCACGCACGTGGTCCTCGTCTTTTCCGGCCCCTTCCTCGCGGAAAACAGCCGTGCCATGGAAGGGTTCTTCGCCGCCTTGCGGGAGGCGGTAGAGACGCTCAACGCTTCCCCCGAACGCTACCGCCGGGACTTCGTGGAGAGTGCTCGGATCCCGCAGGAGCTCGAGGCCACCTACGCCGTGCCGCGCTTCCCCCTCCCCGCACCGCCGCCGCGGCGGGAAATCGAGGACGTGCTCGCGTGGCTTCGGGGGAAGGACCTCCTTTCGACCGAGGTCACGCCGGACGAGCTCCTCGCCCCGGGGTTTAATGGCCGATGAGCGCCGAAGTCCTCCTCGAGGTGCGCGGGCTCCGCGCCGCGTACCGCGGACCCGGGGGAAGCGTCCTCGCCTTGGACGGCGTAGACCTCGACGTGCGCCGAGGAGAAATCGCCGTCCTCCTCGGCCCGTCGGGGTCGGGAAAGAGCACGCTGCTTCACCTCCTCGCCGGCCTCGGCGGCGAGTACACGGGGAGCATCGTCTACCGCATCCCCGACTTCGATCCGCGCCGCGACGTCGCGCTCGTCCTCCAGAGCGACGCCCTCCTCCCGTGGAAGACCGTGGAAGACAACGTCGCTTTGGGGCTTCTCTTTCGCCGGGTGCCTCGGGAGGAAATCCGCACCCGCGTCCACGCGGTCCTCGCGGAGGTGGGGCTTCAAGGCCTCGGCCGCCGCAGGCCCTACGAACTTTCCGGCGGGCAGCGCGCCCGCGTGGCCCTCGCCCGCGCCCTCGTCACCTTGCCGCGCCTCCTCCTCTTGGACGAGCCCTTTTCCGCCCTCGACGCGCTCACCCGTGAGGCGATGCAGGACTTCCTCCTCCGCCTGCACGCAGAGTACGGGTTTACGGCCCTCCTCGTCACCCACGACATCGAAGAGGCGGTACGCCTCGGCGACCGGATCTTTCTCTTTACGCCGCAACCGGGGAAGGTGGCCCACGTGTGGGAGAACCCGGGGCGCGGCAAGGGGGAGGGGGCGTCCCTCGCCGCGGAGATCCGCGCCCGTCTGCGGGAGGTGATGGCGGGTTGAGCCTTCGGTCGCCGGTTCGGCTGCTCGCCGCCTTCGGCGTACTCCTCGCCCTCTGGTGGGGGATTGCCCTCGTCCTCCGCAATCCCGTGTTCCCCCCGCCTTCGGTTGCCTTCGAGGGGTTTTTGCGGCTTTTGGGGGACGGGCTCGTGCACCACGTAGGGGCGAGCCTCAAGCGTGTGGGGGTGGCGACTGCTTGGGCCGTCCTTTTGGCCTTGCCCTTGGGTGTCTTCCTCGGCACGCACCCGAAGTGGGACGGGCGAATTGCCCCCTACGTCTACCTCACGTACCCCGTCCCCAAGACGGCGCTCATGCCCGTATTTTTTCTCCTCTTGGGCCTCGGCGACCTCTCGCGGGAGGCGATCCTCTTTCTCATCCTCTTTTACCAGCTTTTCATCGCCGTTCGCGATGCGGTGCGCGCCGTGGATCCCGCCTACGTCCTCTCCGTGCGCGCTCTGGGCGCGCGACCGTGGGACCTCTACCGCCACGTGTACCTCCCCGCGGCGTTTCCCGCGCTGCTTACGGCCCTCCGCGTAAATACGGGGATCGCCCTTTCCGTGCTCTTCCTCGTCGAGACGTACGCCACGGAGGAAGGGCTCGGCTACTTGATCCAGCGGGCGCAGTCGCGTTACGCCTACGGCGAGATCTTTGCCGTCGTCGCCCTACTCGGCCTTTTGGGACTGGTTCTGTACGTGATCCTCGACGTGCTCGAAGCCCTTTGGGCGCCCTGGGCGCGGCGGCGAAAGGAGGGCGAACTCGTGTGGACGGAGGAACGCTAGACGACGCCCGTACGGGCGAGGTCGGACGAGACCGCACCGTGCGCGTCGTCGCCGTAGAGGCGGGGAGGCGCGGAGGCGTGGAAGTCTTCTGGGACGACGGGATGCGCACGGAACTTCCGGAAGAGGTCGTCGTCCGCCGTTCTCTCGTCCCGGGGCAGGAACTCTCGTTGGCCGACCGGGAAGCCCTTCGAGAGGAAGCGGAGGTGGCGCGTGCCAAAGAACAGGCGATCTCCCTTCTCGCGCGACGCATGCGGACGGAGGCGGAGGTGCGCAGGGCGCTGCGCGCAAAAGGGTATTCCTCCGAGGTCGTGCGCACGGTGGTACGGGAGCTCAGGCGGCAGGGCTACCTCGACGACCGCCGCTATGCGGAGACGTATGTGGAACTGCGCACCGCTTCGAGCCCTCGGGGCCGATGGGCGCTCTTTGCCGAACTGCGCAAAAAAGGCGTCGACCGCGAGATCGCGGACGACGCCTTGCGCCACTTGGATCCGGAGGAGGAGTACCGCCTCGCCCGTTCTCTGGCCGAACGGCGTCTGACGCGCCTCAAGGGCGAGGAGGAGGAACGCCGCATGCGCCTCGCGCGTTTCCTCCTCGGGCGGGGGTTTTCCGCGTCCGTGGTGCTTCGCGTGCTGGAAGAGTACTTTCCCTCCCTCCCCGAAGACCTACCCTTTCTTCCGGATCCGGGGGAGGTAGGCGAAGAAGAAGGTCCCGGCGAGGACGAGGAGGACGAACCCTCCGCGCACCCATGAGGCGGTGAACCACGGGCCGGTCAGGGGATCTTCGAGGATCATGTGGGCGGCGCTCCAGAGGAGGACCGCTCCTCCCGCGTCCACGAGGACGGGGAAGCGGTCCATGAGCCCGGCGATGAACGTGCTCCCCCAGATCATGAGGGGGACGCTCAAAGCCAGACCGACCACGAGGAGGATTGGCTCGCTTCGCGCCACGGCGGCGACGGCGAGGACGTTGTCCAGGCTCATGATCGTGTCGGCAAAGGCGATGCGCCGAACGGCCTGCGCCATCGTGCGCGCGGCAATCGCCGCGGCGGCGGTTCCGATCGCCGCCCGCTCGCTTCGGCCGTCCGCCGGTGCGACTTCCCCTGCGGCCTTCGCATGCTTTCCGCCGGCGCGCTTCGCCCGCCGCTCCACTTCGTGGCGGAGGAAGCGGTAGGCAATCCACACGAGGAGGACGCCGCCTACGGCCCGGAGGGCGGGAAGGCGGAGGAGGGCCACCGCTAGGAAGGCAAAGAGGATGCGGAGGATCACGGCGAGAAGCGTTCCGACGTAGATCACCCGTTTCCTCCCATGGACGGGGACTTCCCGCGCCGCCAGGGCGATGACGACGGCGTTGTCGCCGGCGAGCACGAGGTCGAGAAGGACGATGCCCAGGGCAGCGGCCCAAAACGCGGGATCCGCGAACCCGCCGAACCCTCCCGTTTCCGCAAGGAGCGGCATTGCTTCGGTTTCCTCCTTTTGCCGGCAGCAACGAGCTTCGAAAGTTTTGCGTGAAGAAGGATTTCCCCGCATTCGCGTGGAAAGATTTCACGGAGAGGTTCAAGTAGTTTCAAAGGAAAAACGAAACCAAAACGGGTGCGAAAGCCGGGGAAAGGGGCTGCCGACGCGCCGGGTGCAATCTTACCAGAACTTAGGCCCCTTCGGCAAATTCGCGGACTTCTCGGCTTTTCGCCAGCGGGAAGCGTTTGGCCTCCGCCCGCGGAGGTCGCGGACCGAAGAAGGCGCGCGTCCTTCGGTCTCGACTTCGGCGGGGTTTCCGTGGGGACGCGGCGACGCTTTGCTTCTTGCCCTGCCGGTGGGGCTTGAAGTATGGTTACATTCGGGGCTTGTCTTAGGGACCATCGGCGGGTCGCGCAGTCGATCGAAGGGGGGCTGGGGCCATGGCACTCGATCCGATGGGGCATCCTACGTCCGTAGACCATACCCAGGGAGAGACGGGTGTTCCCATGCGTCGCGTAAAGGTGATGATCCGCTGCAACCGCTGCGGTGAGGTGTACATCCTCCGCGGACGGAAGACGAAAGACGGCACCTACGAAACGGGATTCGTACAGTGCGTCTGCGGCAACACGGACGACTTCACGATCACTCCCATTCTCGACCGCACGACGGCGCAGTTCGCAGGAGACAATCCGGAAAAAAAGCGTGAGGGGTGAGGTTCGGGGGAGTTCCCCGTCTCGCCCTTGCCATAACCGGTTACCTAGGCCGCCGTACGGGCGCCGAACGAAGGCCCCACGGCGGCCGATTTCGTGTGCGCCGCACGGGTGGGGAGGTCGCGAAAGGACGACACGAACTCGCGGGCGCGGGCGGGATCTGCGGCATAAAGCGCGCGGATCGGCGCACGCTACGGACAGCCGTCGTCCCGCGGGGTCACCGCGCGGGAATGCGATCGTCCTCGGGAAAGGAAGTGGGGACCTTGGGATCGCGCATCGCGCTTGTCGTCTTGGGCGGACTCCTCGTGGTCTCCCTTTATTGGGGGTATCGGGAGACGCAGGAAAAGAACGCCGTACTCCTTAAAGCGGAAAACCAGTACCAGCGCGCCTTTTACGATTTGCTCGCCCATTTGGAGGGGATCGAGCGGTCGTTGACCGTGCTTCGCACCTCCCGCGACGACGGGTACTCCACGGCCAAGCTCTTCGAGCTCAAGGAACACGCCGATGCGGCCCGAGCGAATCTCTCTCGACTCCCCCTCACGCTCCTTCCGGCCTCAGAACTCGAGGGGTTTTTGGGGAACGTCTCTCGCTTTGCCTTTCTCGCCGCCACAGAGGGAAAGTCGAGGGACGACGGCCGCGCTCAGCGCGTCGAGGCGCTTGCCTGCGAGGCCAGGGCGCTTCGGGAAGAGCTCGAAACCCTCGGGACGAACATTGCCGAACACAAGATCCGCTGGATGGACGTGGAGATGGCCCTCGCCCTTTCGGAGGCCCGGGGAAATCCCGTCGTGGACGGACTGCGCAAGATTTCCGACGGACTAAAGGGCGATCCTCCTTTTCCCGATGGGTCGCTTCCTCCTTTGGACGGCGAACGCTTGCGCATGGGCCTTAAGGAGGCGGCCCGCGGAAATCCCGTGTCCGAATCTCAGGCTCGGGAAATTGTGGCAAAGGCCTTCGGCCTCACCCCTTCGGACGTGCGGCACGCCGAAGTTCATCGGGTGGAGGACGACGTCGCCCTCTTCGACGTCACGATCGAGCCGCAAAATCCGCGCGACGGCGAGGCCTACACGGGCGAAGTTCTCGAGCGCGGCGGCGAAATCGTCTGGCTTCGGCACGTGCGGCCGCTCGGCGCCCCCCGTCTCACCTACGAACAAGGTGCGGTAAAGGCCGAACGGGACCTTTACGCCCGCGGGATGCGCGGGTTTGTCCTCGCGGACGGGAGGATGGGTGACGGCTTTGCCGTGTACCGCTTCGTTCCCGTGCAGGGGGACGTCCTCCTCTTCCCCGACGCCATCCGCGTCTGGGTGGCTCTCGACGACGGGGCCGTCGTAGGCCTGGACCGCTCTTCCTACCTCGCCTTTCACCGCCCCCGCGACATCCCCGCGCCCAAGCTCACCGCCGAAGAGGCGCGCCGCGCGGCGGAGAACCGCGGCAAGCTCGTCGACCCTCCGCGCCTCGCGATCACCCAAGACCAAGCCGGGCGGGAAGTACTTGCCTACACCTTTGTCGTGGAGGATGGCGGGACGCCGTACCGGGTCTTCCTCAACGCCTTCGACGGCACAGAGGAGCACGTGGAACTCCTCGGCCGTCCGCCGGAAAAGGGGTGAGGCGTCGCCTGCGAGGGCCGTCCTCCGGGAAGGACGGCTCTCTTTCGTCAAACCGGCGAGGTGGAAAAGTTTTTTCCTCGCTTTTGCCGCCCCCTCTACGGTGTGCTATAATGGGCCAGGAAGTTCGGCACCCCGGAAAAATTCCCAGAGGCGCAGGGCGGAACGGGTCGCCGCGGTCCCGGAGAGCCGCGTGCGCTTCGGGGCCGGGCGGAGCTTAGCCGGAGGGGCACGAGGCCAAAGTCGAGGTGAAACGACGCTTGAACGCCATCGCCATAGATGGACCGGCTGGTGCTGGAAAGAGCACGGTGGCGCGTCGTCTCGCGGAGCGTTTGGGCGCCTACTACGTGGATACGGGTGCGATGTATCGGGCTCTCACCCTTAAGGCGTTGGAGCGCGGCGTACCCGTAGACGACGAGGCGGCCCTCGTCGCCCTTCTCGGGGAGACCGTGGTCGCCTTCGGAGGGCCGAACGCCGAGGGCGTGCCCACCGTGCTTTTGGATGAACGCGACGTCACGCAGGAGATCCGCTCGCCTCGCGTTTCCGGTTCCGTCTCCGCGGTCGCCCGCCACCCCGGTGTGCGCGCCGAGCTCGTGCGCCGCCAGCGTCAGCTGGCGCTGCACTACCTGTCCGCTGGGCGGATGGTCGTCATGGACGGGCGCGACATCGGCACGGTGGTGCTGCCGGAAGCGAGGGTAAAGGTGTTTCTCACGGCTTCTCTCGACGAACGGGCTCGCCGGCGCCACGAAGAACTCGCGCGGCGGGGGGAGCGCCCGACCTACGGGGAAACCCTGGAACGTCTCAGGGAACGCGACCGGAAGGATGCCGAACGCGAGGTCGCTCCTCTCCGCAAAGCAGAAGATGCCGTGGAGATCGACACGACGGGGAAGTCGGTGGACGAAGTCGTGGAGGCGATCGTCCGTCTGGTCGAGGAGCGCCTATTCAATTCGGTTCAGGGCCGCAAGGAGGAGTTTCGATGAGCTTTGGGCAGGAAGGTTTCGGCGGAAACCTCCACGTGGGCGAAGTCGTGGAAGGCGTGGTGACCCGGGTCGAGGCGAAGCACGCCATGGTGGACTTGGGCGACGGGCGGGAGGCAATCCTTCCCATCCGCGAGGTGAGCGCGCTCCACATCGAGAGCGTTTCGGACGTCCTTCGCGTGGGCGACCGCGTGCGCGTCGAGGTGGTCAAGGTCGACCCCGTCAAGCAGGAAATCGTGGTTTCCAAGCGCGCGGTGGACGCGCGGGAAGCGTGGCAGAGGCTGGCCGACCTCTTCGACCGCGACGAAACGTTCGAGGTGACGATCTTCGACGCGGTGAAAGGAGGCCTCGTGGCGGACGTCGGCCTTCGGGGCTTTATTCCCGCTTCGCAGGTGGGCGAACGCTACGTAGAAGACTTGAGCGTCTACAAGGGGAAGCGTCTCCCCGTCAAGGTGCTCGAGCTCGATCCGGAGCAAAACCGCGTGATCCTCTCGCACCGCATCGTCGTGGAAGAAGAGAAGGAGCGGCGCCGGGAGGAGGCGCTCGCGCGCCTGGTGGAAGGCGAGGTCCTCGAAGGTACGGTGGTCCGCATCGTGGACTTCGGGGCCTTCGTCGACCTGGGCGGCGTCGACGGACTCGTCCACATCTCGGAGCTCTCCTGGGATCCCGTGGACGACCCGCGGCAGGTGGTAAAGGAGGGCGACCGCGTCCGCGTAAAGGTGCTCAAGGTGGACCGCGAGACCGGCCGCATCAGCCTGAGCCTGCGCGAGACGCAGCCCGGTCCTTGGGACACGATTGCGGAACACTTCCACGAGGGCGACGTCGTGGAAGGCGTGGTGAAGCGCCTCGCCCCCTTCGGGGCGTTCGTCGAGATCGTTCCGGGGGTCGAAGGGCTCGTCCACGTCTCCCAGGTGGCGCGCCGGCGCGTGTCCACGCCGCACGAAGTGCTGCACGAGGGAGATCGCGTGCGGGTCAAGATCCTCTCCATCTCTCCCGAAGAGCGGCGGATCAGCCTGAGCATCCGCGAGGCGGAAGGCGAACCCGTCTCCGGGGGCGGCCGCCGCGGCCGCGGCGAGCGGGAGGCTCACGCCGCGCAGGAGAAGGACGAGAGCCTGGAGGTCTCCATTCGCGACCTCATCCAGGAGGATCTGCGCGACAAGCTCTTTTGACGGACTTCGAATCGGACATGCGGCGACTCGGCGGGTACGACGCGTGCGCGCCGGAAGGACCGCCCGATGTCGAGCGGTTCGCCGGGGTGCGGCACGGCGTCGGGTACGGCGAGGGAAAAGTCGGGGGCGCCCCCGACTTTTTCTTTCGCATTTCCGCGGACTCTTTCTGGGAAGTCCTCTTTGGGAACGGCGGGACGCAGGGCGGGAGGTGATTGCGTGGGCGGCATCGTTGCCATCGTAGGGAGGCCAAACGTCGGGAAGTCCACCCTCTTCAACCGCCTGATCGGCGAGCGTCGGGCGATCGTCGAGGACGTCCCCGGGGTGACGCGGGATCGCCTCTACGGCGAGGCGGAGTGGTTTTCGCGCCGGTTTTGGGTGGTGGATACGGGAGGACTCGACCTCGAGGCGCAAGAAGAGATCCCCGCGGCGATCCGCCGTCAGGTGCTCGCCGCCGTCGACGAGGCCGACCTCGTCCTCTTTGTCGTCTCCGCCCAAGAGGGGATCACGCCGGCCGACGAATCGATCGCCCAGCTTCTGCGAAAATCCGGGAAACCCGTCCTCCTCGTGGTGAACAAGGTGGACGCACCGGTACACGAGCTTTACGTCCCCGAGTTCTACCGCCTCGGCCTTTCCGACCCCATTGCCGTCTCCGCCGCCCACGGGAAGGGAATCGCCGAGCTCGTGGAGGCCGTCCTCGCCCGCCTGCCGCAGGAAGACGAGGGAGAAGTGGTCGGGGACGACGCGATCCGCGTGGCGATCGTTGGCCGCCCGAACGTCGGGAAGTCCTCCCTCGTAAACGCGATCCTCGGCGAAGAGCGCGTCGTCGTCACGGACGTTCCGGGTACGACGCGGGATGCCGTGGACATTCCCTTTCGGACGCCCGAGGCGGAGTTTGTGCTCGTGGACACCGCCGGGCTCCGGCGCCCGGGGCGCGTCGGGCGGGGAACGGAGTACTACAGCACTTTGCGCACGCTCCGCGCCCTCGAACGCGCCCACGTCGCCGTCCTCGTCCTCGACGCGACGGAAGGAATCGTCGAGCAGGACCGGCGCATCGCCGGCTACGCCTGGGAGCGGGGACGGGCGGTGGTCGTTGCCTTCAACAAGTGGGATGCCGTGGAGCGCGATCCCCAGCTTTCCGTGCGCTACGAACGGGAGGTCCGCCGCGACCTGTACTTCCTCGCCAACCCACCGGTCCTCTACATATCCGCCCTCACGGGACGCAAGGTATCCCGCCTCCTCGAGGAGGTACGCGCCGCGGCGGAGCGCTTCCGCTTTCGGATCGATCCGGAAGAGCTCGACGCGATCTTCCGCGACGCCGTACTTCTTACGCCCCCGCCTTCCGTAGGGGGGAAAAGGCCCCGCCTCTACCGGATGCGCCAAGTCCTCACGGGGCCGCCGAAGTTCGTCGTCGAAGTCGACGACCCTTCCTTGGTCACTTCCGGGTACCTCGGCTATTTGGAAAACCGCCTGCGCGAAGTTCATCCCTTGCCGGGGGTTCCAATCCGCATCGAGGCCGAGCGCTACGTCGCGCGACGCCGTACCCCGTCGGGATCCGTCTGAGCCGCCGAAAACCTCGGGAGAAAACATTCCGGGCCGTCCGCCGTCGGTCCGGAACGAGTCGTGGAGAGAGAGCCGTGAAGGAGACGATCGCCGTACTCGGGGCGGGGAGCTTTGGAATCGCGCTGTCTCGCCTCCTCGCCGAAAAGGGGTTCCCCGTACGCCTCTGGGGCCGCAACCCGGAGGAGATGGAGCACCTTGCCCGCGAGCGCAGGCACCGCCGGTACCTCCCGGACGTCGTTCTCCCACCTGCGGTTGCCGTCACTTCCGAGCTTTCCGCCGCCCTGTCCGGGGCGGACGTCGTGCTCTTCGCCGTACCTTCTCAGGCGCTGCGCGAGGTGCTCACCGCCGCCCGCGCTTACCTTCCCGGAGATGCGCTCCTCGTCAACGTGGCGAAAGGGTTGGAGGTCGGGTCGAACCTGCGCCTCTCCCAGGTCATCGAGGAGGTGATTCCGGGCGCCGCAAGGCGCCTCGCCGTCCTCTCGGGGCCTTCCCACGCGGAAGAGGTTGCGGTGGGTAAGCCCACATCGGTAGTCGCCGCCGCCTACGTGGAGGACGTGGCGCGCCGCGCCCAGGAACTCTTCCTCACGCCCGCCTTTCGCGTCTACACGAACGCCGACGTCGTCGGCGTAGAACTCGGCGGCGCGCTCAAGAACATCATCGCCATCGCCGCCGGAATGTCCGACGGGCTCGGCTACGGGCACAACGCCCGGGCCGCCTTGGTGACACGGGGCCTCGTGGAGATGACGCGCCTCGGGCAGAGGTTGGGTGCCCATCCTCTGACCTTTTCCGGGCTCTCTGGCCTCGGCGACCTCATCGTCACGACCTCGAGCCCTTTGAGCCGCAACTGGCGTGCCGGGTACCTCCTCGGCCAGGGCCTTTCCTTAGAGGAAGTCCGGCGCACGATCGGTCAGGCCATCGAAGGAATATCCACGGCCCGCGCCGCCCGCGAGCTCGCCCTTCGGCTCGGGGTGTCCATGCCTATTACGGAAGCGCTCTACGCGGTCCTCTTCGAAGGGTTGGACCCCCGCACGGCGGCGGATCGGCTCATGGGGAGGGAGCCGAAGCCCGAGGTCGAAATTTTGCCCTTTTGAACGTTTGGGTAGGCGAACCGCTCGGGAGCGAGGGAGAGGGTCGTCCGTTCGCCCGAGGGGTCGTGCGTCCGGCGGTGGCGCCGTCACGCCCGCAAAAGCGGCGCATACTCTGCCGGTAGAAGATCCGGCTGCGGGCACGGCCGCGGCAGGGAGGTATCGCCGTGAACCTCGCCGACCTCCTTCAAGTCCTCAGCCGCCTCGGGCAGACCAAGGTCGATCCCGGCCAACTCAAGGCGCTCGCCGCCGACCTCAAGGCGGGCGACGAGACGAACGAAGAAAAGCTCCGAAACCTCGTCCGTACCCTCACGGCGGCCCTCGGGCGGCCCCTCCCCCCGGAAAAGGAAGAGGAGATCGTCGCCTACCTGCGCAATCACCCCTTCCGCGGGATGGAGTCCATCCAGCGCTTGCTCCGAGAAAAGGGCGTCCCTCCCGCCCCGGGCGGGTCGGATCCCGAGGCGTAGGTCCGCGTCGTTGTTCGCTTTCCCGCCGCGGACGGCGCGGGCGGGAGGCGAAACTCTCCGCCAAAAGCTCCGATGACGTGCTTGCGCCCGCCGCTCGAGCGGCGGGCGCTTCACTTTCCGCTTCCGCCCGGCCTTTTCGGCCCCATGAGGTCGAGCAGGGCTTGGAGGTGCGGCGATTCGAGGACGGCCTGGATTTTTTTCGCGTCCACGCGTTCGAGCATGGCGGCAAAGCGCTTCAGGCGTTCTGCGGGGGGAACGTCACTTGCGAGGAGCGCCTCGCCGGCGCGACGGAGGAGGTCCGACCGCCGGACCTGGTCGAGGACTTCGAGGGCGACGAGGAGTCCGGCGGTGAGCTTTTCGATTTCCTGCACGGACTGTGCGAGGCTGCGGATGCTTTCGTGCAGGGGCTTAAGCTCGTGTACCCAAGAACCGCCTTCGCGCGTCGCAGCGTTGGCCTCTTCGGGTTTCGGTTCTTCGCGTCCGGTTCCCTTCTTCCCTCCGGTACCTTTGGCTTTGTTCACGGGAAGCGGCCTTTCCTCGGCGAAAGGCCTTTTCACCTCCGCACGGAGCGATTCGCTTCTCCCCATCTCTATGCCCGAACCCTCGCGTTCGCCCGGGCGCCGTCGTCTTGATCTACAGGGTTTGCAGGCCCGGAGGGGTGCGGCCGAGGGGCACGCGAGAGAGCCTTCGGTATAGAGCGGGACGTGCGGCGTATACATGTACCGTTCCGCGTGGGGACGTACCGTCTATCCCGATGAGCAGGAAAGAAACCGGGTGCTCCGGTGGGAGTCGAGGTCAAGGGAGGGAAGGCCGTGGAGCAGAGGATGAAGCGGGAAGAGGTCTTTCGCGACATCGCCGAGCGCACCGGCGGTGAGGTGTACGTCGGAGTCGTTGGTCCCGTGCGCACGGGAAAATCCACGTTCATCAAGCGCTTCCTCGAGCTCCTCGTGGTTCCGTACATCGAAGACGAGGAAGAGCGTCGGCGGACGATCGACGAGCTCCCTCAGAGCGCCCAGGGGCGTACGGTGATGACCACCGAGCCGAAGTTCATCCCCAAGCAGGCGGTGCGCGTAGAGGTGGGGGAGGGGCTTTCGGTCTACGTGCGTCTCGTGGATTCTGTGGGCTACGCGATCCCTGGGGCGCGCGGGTACGAGGACGAATCCGGGCCGCGGATGGTGCACACGCCGTGGTTTGAAGAGCCGATTCCGTTTCACGAGGCGGCGGAGATCGGCACGCGCAAGGTGATCCAGGACCACTCCACGCTGGGGATCGTCGTGACGACGGACGGCTCCATCGGGGAAATCCCGCGCGCGAACTACGAAGAGGCGGAGCGGACGGTCATCGAAGAGCTCAAGGCCGTCGGGAAGCCCTTCGTCGTCGTGTTGAACAGCGTCCACCCGACGGATCCTGAGACGGAAGGTCTGCGCGCGCGCCTGGAGGAGGCGTACGACGTCCCCGTCCTCGCCCTTTCCGCGGCGACGATGGACGAGGAGACCGCCCTCACCGTGCTGCGGGAGGCGCTCTACGAATTCTCCCTCTACGAACTCAAAGTTCACCTCCCCGACTGGGTCCTCGTGCTCGACGAGGGGCATTGGCTGCGCAAGAAGTACGAGGAAGCCGTGGAGGAAACCGTAAAAGAGGTCACCCGCGTGCGCGACGTGCAGCGGGTCTTGGGGAAGTTCGAGGACTACGACTTCATCTCGAGCGCCGAGATCTCCTCGCTCGACTTGGGCCAGGGTGTCGCCGAAATCGAGTTGGACGCCCCGGACGAACTTTACGAAGAGATCGTGAGCGAGGTGTTGGGGACGGAAGTGCGCGGGCGCGACCACTTCCTCGAACTCCTCATCCAGTTCGCGCGCGCCAAGCGGGAGTACGACCACTTTGCAGAGGCGATCGAGATGGTCCGGGCGACGGGCTACGGGATCGCCACGCCGCGTCCGGAAGACCTAGAGCTCGAGAAGCCGCAGGTCTACCGCCAGGGGTCGCGCTTCGGCGTCCTCCTGCGCGCCAAAGCGCCGTCCATCCACCTCATCCGCGTGGACGTGGCGTCCGAGTTTTCCCCGCTCATCGGGAGCGAGCGCCAGAGCGAAGAGCTTGCCGAAAGCCTCATGCGCGACTTCGAGGCGAATCCCGAGGCCCTCTGGAAGACGGAGATCTTCGGACGTTCTCTCTACCAGGTCGTCCAGGACGGCATTCGCGCGAAGCTCCACCTCATGCCCGACGAGGCGCGCTACAAGCTCCGCGAGACGCTCGAAAAGATCGTGAACGAGGGCTCCGGCGGCCTCATCGCCATCCTCTTGTGATTCTTGCATTGCGTGTAGGGTCCGTCTAAATAAACGGCGGGTTTCTCGCGGGACCTTACGGGACCTTTGCGGGTGTCCTCGCTTTTGACGCGTTCCCTTTTTCCCCTCGGCGTGGTAGGATGTCCGTGGGCGATCGCCCGCGTGCCGGGATGCACTCGACCGCCTAGAGAATTCCGCCAATACCGGTTGGCATCGCGGCTACGGTCCACGCCGAAGGGGGTACCGCAGGTTGGCCATCGACCACGATAAGGTGAAGCACGCCGTCCGCCTCATTTTCGAGGCGATCGGCGAAGATCCCGATCGCGAGGGTTTGGCGGATACGCCGCGGCGCATTGCCGAGATGTTTGAAGAAATTTTTTCTGGCGTGGGGAAGGACCCGCGCAAAGAGCTCAACACCTTTTTCACCGAGCGCCACGAAGAGCTCGTCGCCCTTCGCGACATCCCGTTCTACTCCATGTGCGAACACCACCTCCTCCCGTTTTTCGGAAGGGGGCACATCGGGTACCTCCCGGCCGACGGCCGCGTCGTCGGCGTGAGCAAGCTGGCCCGCGTCCTCGAGGTGGTCGCCCGACGCCCGCAGATTCAGGAGCGCATGGGGGAGGAAATCGCCGACGCGATTGTCGACGTCCTCGCGCCCCGCGGCGTAATCGTCGTCCTCGAGGCGGAACACCTCTGCATGGTCATGCGCGGGGTGAAGAAGCCCGGCTCCCAAATGGTGACGATCACGACGCGCGGCGTGTTTCGCGAGGATCCGACCCTTCGGGAAGAGGCGCTCCGACTTCTCTTGGGCAACCACCGGAGGTGAGGGTCGCGTGTCCGAAGGAATGTACAACGACTACGTCGTGATCCGGGCCTTGGAAAACGGCGTCACGGTGATCGGCCTCACGCGCGGGGAGACGACGCGCTTCCACCACATCGAAAAGCTCGACGCCGGCGAGGTTATGGTGGCTCAGTTCACGGAACACACGGCGGCGATCAAGATCCGCGGCCACGCCGAGGTGTACACCCGCTTCGGTACCGTGGAGTCCGGAAAGTCGGAAACCGCCAGGGACGCGTAGGTGGGTTCCCGGCCGCCGCGGAAGGGGGCGGGTGAGGGGAATGTTCCGGCGTGCGGGGCATGCGCGGTGCGGCGCGCGCGACCTTGCCGCCCCTTCTTCGAAAAGGGTCCGAGAGATCGGCGGACGCCCCGTGCTTGCGGCGTCCGCCGTGCTCTTCACGGTCCTTCTCGCGGCTCTCGCCCTTTTGCCCTCGCCCCCCCGAGGGCCGTGGGACGCGCTCTCCGGCGTTTCGAGGTCCGCATCTGCCCCCGGGGAGGTTCGGGAGGAGCGCATCGTCCGCCTCTTTACCTCGCTCCCCCTCTCGGGGCGCGTGCGGCACGTACGCGAAGAGGGGACGACCCTCTTCGTCGGCGTCGGCTCGCCCCCGGATCCGCGTACCGCCCTGGGGGACGCCCTCGCCCTCTACGGAGCCGTGTTTACGGAACTTCCCGCGGAGACCCTCTACCTTCGCGTGTTCGTCGGGGACACCGAAGAGCTCTACCTCGCCCTGCGCGCGCGGCGGCCCGCCTTTTTACCCGAAGACCGGCACATTCGTGAACCTTTGTCCCCCGCGAACCTCAAGTCCCTCTTCGGTCCCGAGGTCGAAATCACCTTCGGACCGCGTTGGCCGGGTTCCGGGGGTTGAGGGGCGCGCGGTTCTTCGCCGCCTGAGGGCGACGCTCGGCGCGGCCCGGTTTTTGCCCTCCTTTGTGGTATAATCCTTACGATGCCGACCGCCGCGCCGGCCGCCTACGGCGGAGGCGTGGCACGAGGCCGTCCGACAGGAGCGGGAAGCGGGGTCGACGCGGTTGACGTGGCGGAGGAGCTTGGAGGTGTTCGAACGGCGGCTGGTGCGCGCCGCCCGAGATCTTCCCTTCTTGGCCGACAGGTTGCCCGAACTCTCGCCGGAACGCGTGTTTCTCGCCGAGCGGATCTTCGCCCTCCTCGATTTGGACGCGCGGGCGCGGGAAAGCGGACAGGTGGCCGTGCACCTCATCGTCTCGGCGCTGGCGCGTCACGCGCGCGTGTGGGATGGCGAGCCGCAGGGAGAGATGGGGGTGCCGGTCGGCCTCCGCGTGCTCGAGGGGGATGCGCTGTCCAGCCTCTTTTTCCTCTACCTCCTCGAAGAGGGGAGGGGGGAATGGCTCGTCCCGTTTGCCGCGGCGATCGCCGCGTACAACCGGGAAATCGTCCGCCTGCTCGAATGGCGGCGCAAGCCGGAGTTTTCTCCGGAACTCGAACTCGAATTTCGCTCGCGGGCAGAGGCCACCCTCTACTTGGCCTTGTCCCCGGAAGAACCGCGGCTCCGCCGCCTCGTGGAGCTCTACCTGCAGGTGGAGCACGCGCGCATGCGCTCGGGGCGGGACGGCGACCTCTACCGGGAGGCACTCGCCCTCCTTCGCCGCGTAGCCCACGAGGTGGAGCGCGATGCGGCGGGGAGCGATGTGGCCGCGTTTGCCGCCTCGCTCCCGCGGGCTTTCGACGAACGCCTCCTCGCGGCAGAGAAGGAGTAGATCGATGGGGGCCCCGACGTTCCGCACGCCCGAAGAAAAGAAGGCCTACGTCCGGCGCGTATTCGGCTCGATCGCCCCTTGGTACGACTTTTTCAACACCCTCCTCTCCTTCGGGACGCACAAGCTCTGGCGCCGCCGATTTTTGCGGGAGCTCCGCCTCACTCCGGGGATGCGGGTGCTCGATCTTGCGACGGGGACGGGGGATCTCGCCCTCGCCGTAGCCCGGCGGCTCGGCCCCGAAGGGGAAGTCGTGGGCGTGGATCTGTCTCCGGAGATGCTCTCCATCGCACGGGAAAAGGTCGCCCGTCTGCGCGAATCGGGTCGGGCACCTTTGGCGCGCGTCGAGTTTCGCGAGGGGGAAGCGGAGAGGCTCCCCTTTCCCGACGCCGCGTTCGACGGCGCGACGATCGGCTTTGCCCTGAGAAACGTGACGGACGTGCCGCACGTCCTGCGCGAGATGCGGCGCGTCGTCCGTCCGGGCGGCTTCGTCGCCTCACTCGAGCTGTCGCACCCGTACCTCTGGGGGTTCCGCCAGGTGTACGGCGTATACTTCGAACGCGTTCTCCCGTGGATCGCCGACCGCATCGCCGGTCGCTACGAGGAATACGCCTGGCTTCCAGAATCCCTCAAGCGCTTCATCGATGCCGAGACGCTCCGGCGCCTCTTCGAGGAGGCGGGGCTCGAGCGCGTGCGGGTCATCCCGCTCACCTTTGGCGTCGCGGCGATTCACATCGGCTACCGACCCGAGGAACCGGGAGAATAGGATGCGGGATTCGCGTTCGCCGCTTGCCGCGGCGGCCGTCGGCCGCCTGTGGCCGAAAGGCGGTCCCGAGCTCTGCGCTCGGGCAGGCACGTACGGAAGGAGAGACCTGACGTGGCGGGGGATGCGCGCGAACTCGAGGGACAAGTCCCGCGTTCGGCGTGGGAGCGCTTCCTCGTCTTTCTCGAGATGATCAAATTTGAACACACGGTCTTTGCCCTTCCCTTTGCGTACGTCGGCCTCGTCCTCGGAAGCTTCTACGTCCGGGGGACGTGGCCTACCCTCTGGATGTGGGCGTGGACGACCGTGGCCATGGTGGCGGCGCGCACGCTGGCGATGACGCTCAACCGGATCATCGACCGCGAAATCGACGCCGCCAACCCGCGCACGCGCGCCCGTGCGCTCCCCCGCGGCCTTATCGGTGTCCGGGAGGCGTGGGCGTACGCGATCGCCTCCTTTGGCGTGTTCGTCTTGGCCGCGGCCATGCTCAACACCACCGCCCTCCTCCTCCTCCCGCTTGCGGCGGGGATCCTCTTCCTCTATTCGTTTACGAAGCGCTTTACGGCCTGGAGTCACCTCGTCCTTGGAGCGGCGGACGCCCTTGCCCCCTTGGGCGGTTGGGTGGCGGCCACGGCCTCGCTTCACGGTCCGTCTGTATGGCTCTTTCTCGCAGTGACCTTTTGGGTGGCGGGCTTCGATGTCCTCTACGCCTTGCAGGACGAGGAGTTCGACCGCGCCCACGGCCTGCACTCCCTCCCGGCGCGCTACGGGGCGGAAACGGCGATCCGCATCGCCCGTGTGTTTCACGTCCTCACCGTTCTCTTCCTTCTCGCCCTCGTGGGGACTGCTGGGCTCGGCGCCTGGTACCTTGCCGGTGTGGGCGCTGCCGCGGCGATCCTCGTCTACGAACACTCTCTCGTGCGCCCCGGAGATCTGAGCCGTCTGGACGCCGCCTTTTTCACGATGAACGGCGTGATGAGCGTCGTCCTCTTCGCCTTCGTTCTCTTGAACTACCTCGTCTGAATTCGAATTCTGACCGGACGTACGGCAAAGGGTCCCTTACGAGAGACGAGGCGGGAGGTGGGGGGATGTCCGGTCTGACGCAGAAGGGGCCGCACCGCCTCGTCGTAGGGGTGACGGGGGCGAGCGGCGCCGTCTACGCGCGCCGCCTCGTCGGTGTGCTCCGGGCGGCGGGAGTGGAGGTCCACCTCGTCGTCACCGATGCCGCGCGCCGCGTGTTTCGAGAGGAGCTTGGTTGGGACGGGGAACACCTCGCGGATTGGGTGAGGCGCACATGGGTGTGGCCGCCGGAAGGCGGGGGCGGGGGGCCTGCAGCGGCGGAGGGGAGTCGCCCGGGAGTAAGAAAGGGTGCGGCACCTGCAGACGTCTTCCTCTACGACAACGAGGACGTAGGCGCCCCCGTGGCGAGCGGTTCCTTTCGCACGCGCGGGATGGTTGTCGTCCCCTGCTCCATGGGAACCCTTGGCCGCCTGGCCACCGGGTCCGGCGAAAAGCTCCTGGAACGCGCCGCCGACGTGGCGCTCAAGGAAGGGCGCCCGCTGGTCCTCGTGCCGCGCGAGACGCCGCTCACCGCGATCCACCTGGAAAACATGCTGCGTCTGGCCCGCGCTGGTGCGGCGATCCTCCCCGCCATGCCCGCCTTCTACCACCGGCCGCGCACCGTCGACGACCTCGTGAACTTCGTCGTGGGCAAGATCCTCGACCGCCTCGACCTCTCCGCACCGGACGTCTACGCCCGCTGGGGAGAAGGTTCCAAAGGAGAGTAGACATGCTCCGCGTGGGACGGATCGACTACGCAAACACACTCCCCATGTACTTCTACCTCGACGCCCGCTCCCTCGCCGGGGTGGCAGAATTCGTCTCCACGTATCCCGCCGAGCTCAACCGCAAGATGGCCGCCGGCGAGGTGGACATGGGCCCCATATCTTCGTTTGCCTACGGGCAGCATTCCCGGGAGTACCTCCTCCTGCCCCATCTGTCCGTGAGCGCGCGCGGCAAGGTGCGCTCCATCCTCCTCTTCCTCCGCCGCCCCCTTCCCGAAATCCGTCGCCAGGGGCGCGTGCGCCTCGCGCTCACAAACCGTTCGGCGACGAGCGCGCACCTCGTCCAAATCCTCTTTCGCGGGTTTTACGGCCTAGAAGTAGAGGGCCGTTCCCATGAACCCGAACTTCGGGCGATGCTCGCCGAGCACGATGGCGCGCTCCTCATCGGCGACGAGGCGATTCGCGAGGCATTTCGGGCACGGGGGCTTTTCGTGTATGATGTAGGGGAACTCTGGTTTGCGGAAACGGGCCTTCCCATGACGTACGCCGTCTTCGCCGTGCGCGAAGATACGTGGAAGCGCCGCACGGCTTCCGTCGAGGTCGTATACCGGGAACTCCTCCAAAGCCGTCGGCTTTCGGAGCGGGACTTCCGCCCTCTCGTGGAAGCCGTACAGGGCGAGGTCGGAGGCGACGCGGAGTTTTGGCACGCCTACTTCTCCGGCCTCTCCTTCGACCTTGGGCCAGAAGAGGAGGCCGGCCTCGCGCTTTACTTCTCCTGGGCGCGCCGCCTCGGCTTTTTGCAGGAGGACGTTCGACTCCGCTACGCGAGCCTCGCGTCCGTATAGTCCGCGGAATCGGGAACGCATCCGGAACCGAAGTTTCGATCGGAGGCGGCGCGGGTGTGGGTCGCGGATGCACGAGAAAGGTGACGTATCGGTGAGGACGGTATCGTTTCCCGAGCTCTACGCGATGTTTGCCGAAACCCTCAACCTCGTCGAGGACCGCCTCGAATCCCTTCTGGAGGGCGACCATCCGCTCTTCTTCGAAGGGACGGTCCACCTCCTTCGGGCGGGGGGGAAGCGCCTGCGCCCGCTTTTGGCCTTGATCGCCGCCCGTGTGGGCGAGTCTTTCGCACGGGAGCGGGGCGGAGGCGCGTACTCCGGAGAAGCGCCGGAGGAGCGGGAGCGGCGTCTCGTCCACTTGGGCGTTTCGTTGGAGCTCGTCCACATGGCGAGCCTCGTGCACGACGACGTCGTCGACGCCGCCGACCTTCGGCGCGGGCGCGCCACGGTGCGGGCGCGCTGGGGGGAAGGGGCGGCGGTCCTCCTGGGGGACATGTTGTTTGCCAAGGCGCTCGAGGAAATCTCGAGCATCGGCGACCGCCTCGCGGCGGAGGTCCTGGCGAGGGCGGTGTACGAGATGTCCGTTGGCGAGATCGTGCAGCTCGGGGACCTCTACCGCCCGGTGACGTGCCGCGAATACCTGCGCCGCATTCGGCGGAAGACGGCGCTCCTCATCGCCGCAAGTGCCCGCCTCGGCGCCCGCCTTGGGGGTGCGCCGCCGGACGTCGAACGCCGCATCGGCCGCTTTGGATACTACGCGGGGATGGCCTTTCAGCTTACGGACGACCTCCTCGACTTCGTAGGCACCGAAGAAGAGCTCGGGAAGCCCCGGGGGCACGACCTCGCCCAGGGCCACGTCACCTTGCCGACGCTCCTCGCCCTGCGCGATCCCGTGCTCGGACCGGAGGCGCTCGCGGCACTCCGCACCCGGAGGACGGCGGAACTCCTCCCGGACCTCGTCGCCCGCATGCACGAACGCGGGATCTTCGAGGAAAGCCGCGCGTTCGTCGCCCGCTACGTGGCGAAGGGGGAGGAAACACTCGTTCCCCTTCGCGATCGCGACGGCGTGGCGTATCTCGAGGGGATTCTGCATTTCATCGCTCGTCGGAAATACTGAGAGAGGGCGCCCCCGAATTGACGGGGAGGTCCTGCGCACACAGTGTAAGGAGGGGGCTTGTCTCGTGGTCGAGCGAACGTTTGTCATGGTGAAGCCGGACGGCGTAGAACGCGGTCTCGTTGGCGAAATCCTCACCCGCTTCGAGCGGCGGGGCCTTCGCATCGTCGCCGGAAAGTTCCTCCGCGTCTCGCGGGAACTCGCCGAGCGCCACTACGCCGAGCACCGGGAAAAGCCGTTTTTCGAAGACCTCGTATCCTTCATCACCTCCGGTCCCGTCTTCGCCTTCGTCCTCGAGGGCGAAGACGCGATTCGCGTCGTGCGGGAGATGATGGGACGCACAAACCCGCGCGACGCCGCACCGGGGACGATCCGCGGCGATTACGCCTTGTCTATCGAAAAGAACCTGGTTCACGGCTCCGATTCGCGGGAGAGCGCGGAGCGGGAGATCGCCCTCTGGTTTCGTCCCGAGGAGATCGTGGACTACCGACGCGCCGTAGACGCGTGGATTTGACGATGGAGGAGCGCTTCGACGACGCTTCCTACCGCGTCTTCGTAGAGGGAGTCCGCCGCCGCTTCGGGATCGACCTCGGGCAGTACAAGGAGGCACAAATGCGCCGGCGGATCACGAGCCTCATCCGCCGGCGCGGCTTTTCCGGATACGCGGAGTACTTCGCCGCCGTAGAGCGCGACGAAGAGCTGCGTCGAGAATTCCTCGACCGGATCACGATCAACGTCTCCGAGTTTTTCCGCAACCCCGACCGCTGGGAAGATCTCGACCGGTACGTCCTCGCGGAAATCCTTGCGAAGACCACGGCGCGCCTGTGGAGCGCGGCGTGCGCCGGCGGCGAAGAACCGTACACCTTGGCGATGCTCGTGCACGCCCGCAGGAGGAGCTTCGTCGGAGTTACGCTATTGGCCACGGACATCGACGAAGACGCCCTCGCCCGCGCGCGGCGCGGCCGCTACCCGGAATCCGCCGTACGCCTCGTCCCTCCGGAGTTCGCTGCCCGCTACCTCATCCGCGTCGGGGACGAATACGAGGTCGTGCCGGAACTAAGGCGCGCGGTCTACTTTCGCCGCCACGACCTCCTGCGCGACCCGTACGAGCGGGGGTTCGACCTCATCGTGAACCGCAACGTCGCCATCTACTTCACGGATGCGGGAAAGGAGCACCTCTACCGGGAGCTCTCCCGTTCCCTGCGCCCTGGGGGCTACCTCTTCGTCGGGAGCACGGAGCAGATCTTTTCCTCCGAACGCTACGGACTTAGGCAGGTGTACCCGTTCATCTACCGCAAGGTCGGAGATCCGACGTAGCGCCTCCTCCGATCGCACCCGAGGCTCCGCGGGTGGGTCCGTCCGGACATCTGCCCTGCGGAAGGTCGGTGGGGATTCGCAGACGTCCGCCTTTTCCGCCCCTTCCGCAAAGAGGGTGCGTCGCCCCGGTTGAAACGGGGCGGTGTGTACGGTGGCGGAGGCGGTTTGCCACGAGAAAGGAAGCGTGAGAACGGTGCGCTACCTCACGGCAGGGGAATCCCACGGGCCGGCGCTCGTGGGCATTGTCGAAGGCTTTCCGGCGGGACTTGCGGTTGCGGCGGCAGACATCGACCGCGAGTTGGCGCGCCGGCAAGGAGGGTACGGCCGCGGAGGGCGGCAGACCATCGAACGCGACCGCGTGCGGATTCTCGCGGGCGTCCGCCACGGAAGGACTACGGGAGCGCCCATCGCGCTCTACCTGGAAAACCGCGACCACGAAAACTGGCGCGAGGCCCTCTCCCCCGAGCCCCCCTCGCTTCCCGATGACCTCTCGCCGGAAGAGCGGGACCGCCGCCTCCGGCGCGTGTGGGCCCCTCGTCCGGGCCACGCCGACCTCGCCGGAGTTCTCAAGTACGGCCACACGGACGTTCGCGACGTGCTCGAGCGCGCGAGCGCCCGCGAGACGGCCATGCGCGTGGCCATCGGTGCCCTCGCCCGCCGCCTCCTCGCCGAACTCGGGATCGTCGTGGTGGGGCAGGTAAAGGCCCTAGGCGGGGTGGTGTCGCGCGTCGACCTCTTGTCCCTCCCCCCCGAGGAAGTCCGGCAGCGCACGGAGGCCTCCGCCGTGTATACTTTAGATCCCGAAGCGGAAGGGGAGATGATCCGCCGCATCGACGAGGCGCGGCGGGAAGGAGATACCCTCGGCGGGGTTCTGGAAGTGGCCGTTTGGGGGCTTCCTCCCGGGGTCGGCTCCTACGTGCACTGGGACCGGAAGCTCGACGCCCGCCTCGCCCGGGCGGCGATGAGCGTTCAGGCGATCAAGGGCGTGGAGATCGGGGACGGATTTTCCCTCGCAGACCGCCGCGGCTCCGAGGCGCACGACGCGATCACCTACGACGCCGAGCGGGGCTTCGTACGCCCGACGAACCGGGCGGGCGGGATCGAAGGCGGGATGTCCAACGGCATGCCCATCCTCCTCCGGGCGGCAAAAAAGCCCATTCCCACCCTCATGAAGAATCCCCTGCCGAGCGTGGACCTTCGGACAAAGGAACCCGTTCGGGCGGCGGTCGAGCGCTCCGACGTGACGGCGGTGCCCGCCGCCCTCGTGGTCCTGGAAAACGTGATCGCCTGGGAGATCGCTGCCGCCCTCGTGGAGACCTTTCCCGCCGACCGCTTCGACGACCTGCGGGACGCCGTGGCGCGGGCGCGGGAGCGCATGCGCGGCTGAGGGCGTACAGAGAAGGCGAGACGCGTACTTCGGAGAGCGAGAGCGTCAGGAGGCTTGCGTGCCCCGGCGAAACTCGCGGAGAAAGGGCGGAGAGGGGACCTATGACCGCAACCGCGCACACGCGTTGGATCCGGCAAGACCGGGTGGAGTACCCCGTCGTCGTAGGCGAAGGAGTTTTGGACGAGCTCTGCTCGTACCTCGCATCCGCGCCACCCCGGGGGGCGGGGCTCGTTCCCGCGCCGGAAGTTCCGCACGTGCTCTTTACGGACACTACGGTAAACGCCCTCTACGGCGACCGCGTCGAAGCCCTCCTTCGCGCCTGTGGGCTCGAGGTTTTCCGCGTCGTCGTCCCCGCCGGCGAGGCTTCCAAGAGCCTCGCCACGTACGAATGGGCGGTGGGGGAGATGCTCCAGGGAGGCGCCGGACGAAAAAGCGTCCTCTTCGCCCTCGGCGGCGGCGTCGTCGGAGACCTCGGCGGATTTGTCGCCGCCACGTACATGCGGGGGATCGCCTTCGTCCAGCTTCCCACGACGATCCTCGCCCACGACTCCGCCGTCGGCGGGAAAGTGGGGATCGACCACCCCCTTGCGAAAAACGCCCTTGGCGTCTTCGCCTTTCCCCGGGCCGTCCTCTACGACACGGCGCTCCTCCGCACGCTTCCTCCGCGCGAGGTGCGTTCGGGGCTTGCGGAAGTCGTGAAACACGCCTTTCTCGAAGGGGAGGAGTACGTGTCCTTCCTCGAGGCGGAAGCAGAAAAGATCATGGCCTTAGATCCCGGCGCGCTCGCCGAAGCCCTCCTTCGGGGAATTGCGGTAAAGGCGGACGTCGTATCCCGCGACCCCTACGAGACGCTGGGCATCCGCGAGGTCCTCAACCTCGGCCACACCGTAGGCCACGCCTTGGAAACGCTCGGGGGCTACCGGTCTTTACTTCACGGGGAGGCTGTGGCCCTTGGGCTCGCCGTGGAGTCGCGCATCGCGGAACGCCTGGGGATTTTGGCCCATGGCGTGCGCATGCGCCTCGAAGCGCTCCTCGCGCGCTTCGGCTTCGACCTCCGCTGGCCGGAAGGGGAAGCGTACGACCCCGCCTCCGTCGTCCGGGTGATGCTTCGGGACAAGAAGAACGTGCGGAAAAAGATCCGCTTCGTGTTTCTCACGGATTTGGGGAAGACAGAATTTCGCGAGCTGGCCTCCGAGGAATCCGAAGCCCACCTTCGGGCCGTCCTCCGCGAGGGAGCGTAAAGTTTCCCGGGCTTTCGGGAAAAGAGGCCTTTGCGCACGGGCGCGTTGGGGATGGGCGTACGCCTCTCAGGTAATAAAAGGAAATCCGCCAGATGAAACACCGGGTGCGGTCCCGCATCCGGTGTTTGTTTTGTCTGCGCGTATAGACGCCTAGGCATCACCGTTCTTACTGGGCGCGCCCGGAAGACACGAATTGAAGAAGGAAACGCCAGGTGAGGGCAAGTCGGGTCTTCGCAACGCGCGTTTGCCCCGTCTTCGCAGAGAACGGGCGAACGCCGTGTTTGTAGGGAGAACTTCGTGATACGTGTTCCAACTCGATAAAAGTTTTAAATTATATCTGGAAGCACGGTTTTTATTGACATGAGAGAATAGGAAGGGTATACTACCTCTCGATCGAGAAAGATTCTCCTTATCGTTTGCTCCGCGTCTTCGGCCGCAGAGTTTCGGTTCTTCGGTTCTGTGGGAAGAGGGCGTGCTCCTGACGAGCCCCTACTCGGCAGTCGAGGGTGTGCGCCCGCGCGGAATCCAGTTTCGGCATGAGAGGAGGAGGTTGAACGTGGCGCAACCGCCACCGGGGTTTCGCCGGCGGGATGCGGCGTCCCGTTTTTGGCGTGTACTTCTTGCGCTTTTTGCCTTCCTGTGGGCAGTAGTTCCGTCAGCCGTACGGGCCGAAGGATCGGAAGTGACTTCCCTCGTCTTTCTCAACCCCTCGCTCGTCGTCCGTACGGGAGAGCAGGCGCCCTTGCCCGACCTCGTGGCGAAGTACGCTTCCGGGGATACGCGCACGGTGACCGCGGAGGCGGAGTACGAAGTGGCCGATCCAGGCGTGGCCCGGGTGGAGGTCTCCGAAGGGAACGCACGGCTTGCGGGGCTCTCCGCAGGGTATACAAAGCTCACCGCGCGCTACGCGGGTCGCGAGGCGGTGCTCTTCGTATACGTGAGCGATCCGCCGCCGGAGGTGCGTTGGCAAAAGGCGTTTGAGGTGGCGCCGTCGGAATTCCTTCACGTCGCCGCCTTTCCCGACGGGAGCTTTCTCGCCATAGGGACCGTCGTCCTCGAGGGCAAGGTCCATGCGGAAATCCTCCGTTTCTCCGAAGGCGGGGAAATCCTCTGGAAGCGCGACGAACGCGTAGCAGATGCGGCGACGTATCCGACGCACGCGGCGATTGGCCCCGACGGCAGGGTGTACGTCGTCGGCTACGCCGACCCCAAGAGCGAAAATCCCTTTACCTGGGTGCTCGCCTTGCGGGCGGAAGACGGGGCCGTCCTGGGAGAGCGGCGGCTGGGGGGCGGAGAGGTGGTCGACTACGGCCGCGGCGTACTCCCTCTCGCCGACGGGGGATTTGTCGTCGCCGCGAGCCGCTACACGGATGCGGCGGAGAGTTCCGTCCACCTCTGGCGTCTCGACGCCTTGGGGAACGTGCGTTGGGAAAAGGACTACCGCGGGGAGACGCGGACGCTGATCGACCGGAAGGGGCTTGCCCTTGCCGCGAACGGCGACATCTTTGTCGCCGGGAAAGCCCTCAAAGCGCCCGGATCGAACGTGTGGGACGGTTTTCTCCTACGCGTTCGTCCTGAGGATGGTTCCGTCCTCTGGAACGCGACCTTCGGCGGGGAGAAGAACGACTTCCCGTACGACGTCGTAGCCACGGGGGACGGCGGTGCCCTCGTCGTGGGGACGACGACGTCGTACCCGCCGCACAACGCCGCCGCCTTCCTGCGCAAGTTCGACGCGACGGGGAAGGAGGAGTGGGTACGCGTCTTTGGCGCCGGCGCGGGACGCGCGTTTTGGGGCTTCGACGTTGCCGCCTTTCCCGACGGGAGCGGGTACGTCTTCGTCGGACCGGCCATGCTCGGGTCGGGGAACTACGCGCACACCGTCGTACGCGTGGACGAGGCGGGGAATTTGCAATGGCTCGCCCAGCTGGGAGGCGTGCGCGTAGACCACACGTACGGCGTGGCGATAAACGCTGCCGGTGCGATCGCCGTCGCGGGACGCGGGACGAGCTTTCACGAAGACAACAAGCACCACGCCTTCCTCGCCCTCTTCGCTCCCGAGAAGCGTCAGTCTCCGGGGGAGGGGACTTCGCCGCCCCCGCCCGATCCGGGTGCACCGCCCGCCAACGGACAGACTCCCCCTTCTCCTTCCGATCCGGGTGCGCCGCCCGCCAATGGGCAGACTCCCCCTCCTCCGCCCGATCCAGGTGCGCCGCCTACTGACGGAGTGGCGCCGCCGGCCGGGGAAGGAACACCGGCGGTAGGCGGGGAGACGCCCACGAATGCAGGAATGCCGTCTGCCAGTGCCGGGCGTCTTTCCTCGGAGAGCGATGCCGATCTTGCTCCCGCTCCCGGATCCAAGCAAATCTCCGCGGGTGTTCTCCCCCGTACGGGTGCAGATGCCGCGTTTGCGTTCCTTCCTTTTCTAGGCGGCGGTTCCGCCCTTGCGGGAGCTTTCCTCCTCTTCTTGCGTCCACGCAGGCGCACGGCGTAGGGCGTCTGTTGTACCTGTCGGCGAATGCGCCCTTCCGGCGATCCCCCTCGTGCGTTTGCCGCAGAGGCAAATCTTTTCCGACGAAAGGAGTGGTTTCGCGCCATGGCGGGATTCCTTCGCGCGGGGCGTAGACCCGCGCCTTGGTTTCGGCTCGTTTCTCTGTTCGTCGCTTTGACCCTTCTCTGGGGTGTGTTCGCTTCTCTCGCCCACGCGAGCGCGGGCGCTCCGGTGCCCGGGCGGGAAGGGATAGGCGTACTCCTCGTCGCCCACGGTACAAAGGAAGATTCCTGGACGGCGGCCGTCGAGGCCGTGCGCGACGAACTCCAAAAGCACCTCGACGTGCCCGTGGTCCTCGGGTATTTGGAAGCCGTAGAACCCACGATTCCCCAGGCGGTAAAGGCGCTGGCCGATCGGGGCGTTCGGGACATCGTCGCCGTCCCGTTCTTCGTGAGCAGCTACTCCAACCACATCGAAGAGATCCGCTACATCCTCGGACTTCATGAAACGCCGCCCGATCCTTCAGAAGATCTGCCGCGGGCCCAAGTTCCCGGCCGGGTCTTTTTCACCCCTGCCGTGGACGACCATCCGATGCTTGCGGCTGTCCTCACGGCCGTCGCGGCCCCCTTCCTCCAAGATCCGGAGAAAGACGTCGTGATCCTCGCCGCCCACGGATCGGATACCCCCGAGGGACAGGCGAAGTGGGAGGAAAACCTGAACTCCCTCGGCGAGCTCGTAAAGCGCTTTTCCGACGGAAGGGTTCGCGACGTGCGGACGGGCTACGTCTCGGGCGAGGCGAGGCCCGCGCTTGCCGACGTGGCCGCGGCGGTCGTCGCGGAAGGCAAGACGGCCGTCGTGCTTCCGGTGATGATGAGCGAGGGCTTTTTCACGGGCCGAAAGATCCCTTCCCTCCTGCAAACCCTCCCCGAAGGCTCCTGGCGCTATCCGCCAGAGGGGAAGCGTGCGCTCGTGACCGCTGACCGCCAGGCGGCGGCGACGATCGCCCTCTGGCGCGTCGCCGAGGTGCTCGGACCGAACCCCCTCGTCGACGGCCAACCGCTTACGCTGGACCGGGCGATGCGCATCGGTCGAGACGCTGGCCTCGGCTACCCATGCATCGTCGCCGGGACGGCCCTCGCCTGGCGCGTCTTGGCGAGTGGCGAGGAGGGTCTCGGTGGCCCCCTGGAACGCGACGGTCTCGCCGTTCGCTCCTTCCTGCCTCCTAATGCAGGTTCGCGTCCGGTCATGGAGGCCGCAGCAAAGGACGTCCGCTACCTCGGCATACCCATGCCCCTCCTTCCGGAAGCGCCGACGTTCTTCTTCGTCCGGGAGGGCGACAAGCGCGTCGCGGTCGTGCGCGCCATGCCGGAACTCTTTGGAGGGGAGGAGTTCTTCGCCCTGCGCAACCGCGTGGTTTCTGGTCGTGCCTCTCCCGAAGAAGCCGCGCGCTTCCAGGAAATGCAGCGGGAAGTCCTCGTCAACCTCCTCGCCCCTAAGCCGAGCATGTTCACGGCGCGGCTCGTCGATCCGATCGTCGTCCGGGGGACGGGCGGCGAGGAACGGTCGGTAGGATACGCCGATACCATGTTTGGGGAGCAGGGGATCTGCCTCGGCGGGACGTTCCTCTACCGCGCCGTGCAGGAAGCCGTAGCCACCCTTCGGCAGACGCGCCCCGAGTTCGCCTTGGTACAGGGGAACTTCACCCTCGAGACGAAGCTGAAGAACGACAGGATAGAGAAGTTCCTCGCGGCCGTCGCCGGGGACGGGAACTTCACGATGCTCGAGGATCCTCCCGTACGTCCGGAAAGCTTTGTCCTCACCTTGACGGCGAAGGACGGGACCATGGTTCGGGTGCGGCCGCAGGACGGCGTCCTCGAGCCGGAATTTTTCGCCCTGCGGGCCAAGGTCAAGGCGGGCGAGGCGACGCCCGCAGAAAAGGCGCGCGCGCAGGCACTCAAGAACGCCATGATCGTCCGCTTGCTTCTCGACCCCAAGGCCTTTGCCGTGGAGGTGCAGTCGCCGACCGCGGGCGAGCAGACTTCGGGGGCGGAGGCGTCGTCGGGCGGGCAAACCCTTAGGCCTGTGGAGCCGGCGGCGCAGCCTGCCGCGGTACTTCCGCGCACGGGAGAGTGGCTCACCGCAGGTCTTCTCGCGCTTGCAGGTCTCGCCGCCGCGGGTGCGGGAGCCGCAGTGCTGGTGCGCCGGCAGGACCGCTCGGCTGAGGACGACTCTCGGGGCTTTGCCGCGTAAGTTCTTGGCTTCTTGGGCGCTTTTCCTCTCAGTTGGATCAACCCCGCTCACCCACACTGCTCACCGAGGTAAGGGATAACGAGCTTAGTGGCTCCATCGGGTCCAAACCGTAAGCCACTCGAGAAACTCCTCGAATTTTCCAGGCGCCTTCGTTTTTCACAGGCGCCTTTTTTATTTGTGTAATATACGTGTATTTTGTGATTGATATATTAACAAGTATTCTTATAGTTTGATGCACAATATAAAGTAATTCACGCTGATTAATATACGTATAAAAACAATGATGCGGACTATTAAAAAATTATACCATATTTAATATCTATATTTGATAATAAATCCATTGTTCGAATGCAATACATATGCTAAAAATATGAAGTTATTAAAGTTCGAATGCAATACATATGCTAAAAATATGAAGTTATTAAAGCATTCTGTAAGTATCAATGGGGGACTGCTTTTGCGGAAACAGAGATGATGATTCAAAAGGTGCTGCGGAATCCAAAGCGGGTGCCGGACGGTGGGTTGGCGGGTGGGGAGAAAGCATGCGCCGGATTGGTGGAGAAGCAGTTAGGTGCGGGGGATTCGTCGCCCTGCTGAGCTCTTCTAACCGACTAAAGGGTGATGACAGAAGCGCATATCGTACAACGTGCGTTTTCGGAAGCGTACGAAGGCGTGGGGTCTGGCCTTGGAGGTGAAGTCTATCTGGCCGTGCAAGGGAGGCTATCAAACTTGCAAGAATGCTTGTTGGCCGTTGGGTTATGAGGTATGGTGCGGTCACTGGGTTTACAACCCTCAGGTTTGAGGCATGGGACATGAGCATGGACATCTGGACGATGTGGAACGCGCCCGGCAACGACGAAAGCGATCAGGACCGGGCGAAGCGGCGTTTGATTTCTTTCGTCACATGGGCATGGCGCTAATAGGGATTGGCGTTATGTTAGTCTCTTATAGTACTTGGCGTTTCCACAGTCGGGGAACCCGTAGCACTTAGCATTGCAATCGGCGGACCGTTGGTGTGGTCTAGGGCAAGCACCGTGAAGTGGTTAGATCGGATCTACTACCGCAGGAGTCTGGCTCTACTAGTGGGGCGTGGGATCAGAATCGGCATTGTCCAGGTCAAAGGCCTTTTGAACCGAGCAGTACGGGCAGTAGAAGACCTTGAACTTGGCCTTCTTCCGGAGTGGTGCAAGGGCCTCCGACCTTCGAGGCACCGCAAACAGCCGAACGGGTTAGGGATTTTTGGGGAGGAGGCGATTGATCGTTGGAGAAACAAGCTACAGGTAGCCTTTGCCGTACTGATCCCGGCGTGCGGTCTGGCCCTCGTTTACCGATAGTCAGAAAAACGAGTCGGAGCGGTAGGGATGGGGCCGCGGGCCAGATTTGTCGACAGATTTCTTGGCGCGTTTGCCTCAAGAGATGAGGGAACCGTTTTTCCGATCTTGACAACCGAATATCTTTTGTCCATAATTTTGGGCGGAGGCGGGAAGCGAGGATCGGGGTTTTCGATTCTTGCGAGAGGCTAGCTATCGTCTGCCGACGAAGTCGCAGGTTTACTTACCCAGGGAAGGGGGTGGAGCGGATGCAGAGGGGAGTTTGGACCTATCTGAACGAAGCGACAATCCGCCTTTACGTGGACGCCCATCTTTTTCCGAAGTGGGTCAAAGCGCGCGTTGGGTCGATGCTCCGCAACGATCGTGGTGGCGTATCGCTCGAGTGGGTAGCGCTCGGCTTTCTCGTGCTGGCGGTTTTGTTCGCAATCGCTTCGGCATTTAGTAATAATGGAGAAATTAAAAATGGTTTAGCGACTTCTGTAAAGGATGCCCTATCCGCATTGTTTGGTTCTGTTGCGAACAAAGCCAAGAGCTTAGATGGCACAGGTGCAGGGGGACAATAACACTAGTACTCTAGTACTCTATGTCATGCGGATCGCCTCCCAAGGAGGGTTTTAGAATTTGTCCAGAATCTGTCCGCATTGTATGGGAGGCTATCCTATCCATTTTTTTAAACAATAACATTATTTTGCTTATAGTGGAGCGTTTCGGTGGACATACGAACTTTATCATGTAGTACTTTTACAGCACTTCCTACGTTTATTTTATGTAATACTTCTTCAGTATATCTTTTTAATTTTTGCTCTTTGTCGCACAGACGCGTTAAACGCGTTATAGGTAAATATAAATAATCTATTGCTATTTGATTTTTACGATTATTTTTTTAAAAACAAACAAAAAGTAGAATTTAATTAATAGGTGAACAAGTAATATTAAAAAATAGTTTGTATTTTTGGTGAAAGTTATAAGTTTTTTTAATTTTTATTTACTCAATCATTTGGTGAATTTAATTTTTCGCAATAAAAGCATAAGTGTATATATTCTACGGCAAATGGTTAGTTCTTGGATCCATCAATAAGAAATTCAAAAAGACGTAGACATCATCTTCCCGTTTCGGAATGTCGCGCGCCAAATCAAGTCAGACAGTACCGGTTGGTCGCTACTTTTGGGGTTCATCAAGAACGGGTGGGTACTGTCTGTACGACTCACTCAAGGAATAGAGGCGGCGATCGACATCCTTGTCCTTGGCGGTAGCGACCCATAATATAGGGGCGGAACAGGCAAGAGCCGCAGAGAAACAGTCACTCCAAGACAAGAGATGAAGAGATTGCGGCTCCGCCTCTCAATTTTTTACGGGTGTATTGAGGAGTTGGCTCAGGAGCTATGTCGTCTGGATCTTTCGATTAAGCACGAAACGACCAACGGTTTCCACTGGGAGTATGGGATGGTATAAATGTTGCTCTCTTTCCCCTTTGCCCTGGAACTTTTGTCGGGCGTATATGCTTTCACCGTCTATACCTCCATTGGGGTCAAACCTACGCTATTTCCAGGGGCCATTTGCTCCACAAAACTCCCGGAGATTTGCTGCGTAAGTTCTTGAACGCTGCTTTGGTCCTGTTGAATCAATGCCTCTCACCTACATCGCTCACCGAGCGAAAGGTTGGCGTGGTCGGTGGATCCATCGGGACTAAACCTTAAACCGTTCGAGTCCCCGCGAGGCGGAAGTCCCCGCCTCGCGTTTTTGTGTTTTACACAACCTTTACGGAAACTCTACGGAGCTTTAACCCCTTTCCTCCTAGTTTGGCCGTAGAGTTATAGGCGGATCCCGTAGGTCGAGGATGCGGCCTTTTCGGGATGCGGAGGAAAGGAGGAGGAAAATGAAATTCTCCCGTCGCCACCGCGGCATTGCTTGGCTCGCCGCCTTCGTGCTCTTTACGTCGGTTTTGCCCTTTTTCGGCGTGAGCTTTGCCCAAAATGCTCAGAACACCGCCGGTCCGCCAACCGACGATTCTGGAGCGATCCTTCTTCCCACTGGACAAGTCCTCTACCCCGCAGGAGAGCTCATCACCTGGGGGGATAAGTCCCTGGAAAACCACGCCCTCGACCTCGCCCTTTCGCCCGACGGCCGCTTCGTCGCCGTCCTCGGGCGCTTCGACATGGCCCTCATCGACGCCCACACGAAGGAAATCCTCGCGACACGCAAGTTCGACACCGCCAACGAAGGGGTGGGTGTCTACGCGGGTGTCGTCTGGGACCCGACCGGAAGCGCCGTGTACGTCCCCGTCTCCGGAGCGGACTCCAAGCTCAAGTCGCCCAAAGACGGGAAGGTCTTGAAGATCACGGTGTACGCCGACGGAACCTTCGGCGAGGCGACCGTGCTTGCGACCTTCCCGCCGGAAGACGGCCGCCCCGCCCTGCCCAACGGTCTTACGCTCTCCTCCGACGGGTCTACGCTCTTCGTCGCCCTGAACGGAACGAGCGCTGTCGCCGCCGTGCACCTCGCCGACGGGTCGGTCACGCGCATCGACATCCCGACTTCCTACTACCCGTACGGCGTGGCCGCCGTGGGGGACAAGCTCTACGTCACGATGTGGGGTGGTCGCAAGCCGCAGGCAAAAGACCCCACGGGTCTTGGCGGCTGGAACGACTACAACCTCAAGCTCCAGCAGAAGGTCCTCGTGGACCCCACCACGGACACCGCCGCGTCGGGGACCGTTGAGGTGCTTCGCCGAAACGCAGACGGCACCTATGCCCCCGTCAAGACGCTCGACGTCGGCCTCCTTCCTGGAGCCGTCCTCGCCTCCCCCGACGGGAAGTACGTCTACGTGGCCAACGCCGGAAGCGACACGGTGAGCGTGATCCGCACGGACACGGACGAGGTCGTGGAGACGATTTGGGCGAGCGTCGACGGTTTGCCCTACGGGGCTTCCCCCAACGCCCTCGCTCTGTCCCCGGACGGTTCTCGCCTCTACGTCGCGGACGGAATGCTCAACGCCGTCGCCGTGATCGAACTCGGAAAGAGGTCGGGCGGCACCGGCACCGAGGAAGACAGCCGCGTACTCGGCTTTCTCCCGACGGCCCAATACCCGAGCGGCCTTGCCGTGACGTCGGACGGAGAGACCTTGTGGGTGGCCGACCTCGAAGGCGTGGGTCCCTACGCCACGACCGACGACCCCACGGACAAGGCCTTCCAAAGCCCGTACCCCTCGCCGGCGACGGGGGAGAAGTTCCCGACGGCCGGATCGTACAACGCCCACCGGCAGCTCGCCATGGTTTCGGCGATCCCCCTGCCGAAGACAGAAGAAGAACTCGCCCGCTACACGGACACCGTGTGGCTCTCCATCCAGTACAACCGAGCGGTCGCTTCTAAGGAATCCCTCGAAGCCCCCGCCCGTCCGGACGCAAAGCCGCGCCCCATTCCTGAGCGGCTCGGCGAACCATCGACGATCAAGCACGTCGTCTACATCATCAAGGAAAACCGCACGTACGACCAGGTATTCGGAGACATGCCGGAGGGCAATGGCGACAAGAACCTCGTCGTCTTCGACGAACCCGTGACGCCCAACCACCACGCCCTCGCCCGCGAGTTCGCTCTTCTGGACAATTTCTACCTCCCGGCCAAGAGTTCCGCAGAAGGACACCCGTGGGCGACGACGGCTTACCTTTCGGACTACGTGGAGAAAAACGTCCGCGCCTGGTTCCGCGGCTACCCGCACACGCTCCTCGACGCCCTCGTGCCGCCCAAGACGGGCTACATCTGGGACAACGTCCTCAAGCACGGGAAGACTTTCCGCGTGTACGGCGAAGGCACGCTTCCGCGGATGGACGACAACTCTCTCGGCTGGAAGGCGCTTTTCGACCTCTACCTCGCCGGCAAGCGCCCGCAAGGGCTGCACGTCGTCGGCACGATCCCCAACATCCTGAAGCACACCCACCCCGAGTTTCCGGGTGAGGACTACCGGTTTTCCGACGTCCTCCGCGCGGAGATGTTCATCGAAGACCTCCGGAAATTCGAAGCCGATGGCGAGATGCCGAACTTCATCCTCATCGCCCTGCCCAACGACCACACGGGCGGGACGAAGCCCGGCTTCCCCACGCCCCAGTCCATGGTCGCCGACAACGACATCGCCCTCGGGCGAATCGTGGAAGCCCTCTCCCGTAGCCGCTTCTGGCCGGAGACGGCGGTCTTCGTCGTGGAGGACGACGCCCAGGACGGTTGGGACCACGTTTCTCCCTTCCGATCCCCCGCCTTCGTCTTGAGCCCCTATTCGCGTCTCGGCAAGACGGTAAGTACGTTCTACACCCAGATCGATGCGATTCGGACGATGGAGCAGATCCTCGGAATCCCGCCGATGAACCTCATGGACCTCGCGGCGAAGCCGATGGACAAGCTCTTTACGGACAGCCTCGACCTCCGTCCGTACCTGCATCGGCCGAACCGGATCCCGCTCGACCGCATGAACCCTACCCCCGACGAAGCGCCGAACCCTCGCGCGAAGGAGTACGCCCTCCTCGGGGAGCGGATGAACGCCGTGATCGACAACCCCGAGTACGACGACCTTCTCAACCGCATGATTTGGTTCTCCGTAAAGGGCGACGCACCGTATCCGGAGCGTTCCGGATACCGCTACTAACGTGTTCGAGGATCGAAGGGAGGAACGGTCGGTGAGGAAGGGTAGAGTTCGCGCATTCTTTCCCTTACTTGCGGCATTTGCGATTTTGGCCGCGTACGGGTTGCTTCCGACGGCGGTTTGGGGCGCGGCGGTTGTACCCTCTGCCCCGATTTCCGGCGGCTATGCGCACGCCCTCGCCCTCCTTCCGGACGGAACGGTCCGGGCCTGGGGGTATAACGCGTACGGCCAGCTGGGGGACGGCACGACGGAAAACCGCACGTCTCCCGTGGCGGTCAAGGACCTCGCGGACGTCGTGCAGGTGGCGGCGGGGGACATGCATTCCGTCGCCCTCAAGAAGGACGGCACGGTCTGGGTTTGGGGAGACAACCGCTTCGGAGAACTCGGCACGGACGCGAAGACGTCGAGCCCCGTCCCGCTCCGCCTCGAAGGGCTCGACCGCGTGGTCTCCGTAGCCGCCGGGTACGGCTATTCGCTCGCCGTGCGCGAGGATGGTACGGCCTGGGCGTGGGGGAGCAACGAGTTCGGCCAGCTGGGTGCCGGGCTGCCTGCGGGAAACGCCTTCCTCTTTAAGCCCGTTCAGGTCAAGGACCTCACGGACGTCGTACAGGTGGCGGCGGGGATTTCCCACGGAAACGGCGTGCACTCCCTCGCGCTCAAGCGCGACGGCACGGTGTGGGCGTGGGGGTGGAACCGCTTCGGCCAGCTGGGGGACGGGACGAAGGAAAACCGCACGTCTCCCGTGGCGGTCAAGGACCTCACGGACGTCGTGCAGGTGGCGGCGGGGGACGTGCACTCCCTCGCGCTCAAGCGCGACGGCACGGTGTGGGCGTGGGGCGACAACGCCTTCGGCCAACTTGGAGACGGGACGCGCGAAGCGCGGCCAACCCCGGTGCAGGTCAAGAACCTCTCCCGCGTCGTCGCCGTAGCCGCCGGGTACGGCACCTCCTACGCCCTCACGGAGGATGGCGCCGTATGGGCTTGGGGCTACAACGCGTACGGCCAGTTGGGGGATGGGACGACGGAAAATCGCGCGCTTCCCGTTCGCGTACAGTGCCGCACGCCGGCCCAGGCCGTCGCCGCTGGCGACAACTTCGCCTTCGCCGTGTTGCGGGACGGAAGCGTCCGGGCGTGGGGGGCAAATACCTTCGGCCAGTTGGGTGACCCCAAGGCAGGGAATTCCACCGCAAAGCCCGTCGCGGTGGCAGGCCTTCAGCTCGCCGCCGCGCCTACGGAAGGAAAATCTTCGGAAGGAAAACCTGAGGAGAAGCCCGCCTCCGGCGCCGCCGAAGCGGGTGCTCCTTCCGCTACTACGGGAGTAGGAGCTGCTCCCAAGGCCCCTTCGAAGGGGAGCATCCCGCGCACGGGAGAGTGGCTCACCGCAGGCCTTCTCGCGCTCGCGGGTCTCGCCGCCGTCGGTGCGGGGGTTGCGGTGCTGGTGCGCCGGCGCCCCCCTTCCGAAGAAAACGGATCGAACCAGAGCGCCGCTTGAGCGCCGAAGGAGACCGTCAGGCAGGGTAGAGGGCCGTGCGAGGCCCCGCGGTAACGCAACGGTGGCGGCGTGGGCACCCTTTTCGCATTGTCCTCGGAGGGGGACGTACCGCCGACAAAGGTCGGATACGGCAAGGGCGGGAGGCGCGCACCTCCCGCCCTTTGCTTGCAGGCGCAAGATGCAGCCCGCGTGTTGCACGGGAGAGGCGAAATGTGCTACGCTCGTACGAGACGAGTGAGAATGAGTATCGACGGAGCGGCACATTTCGTCTCGCAGTAGGGGGTCTCGCTTCCATGGATGCTCGTTTCGGTTTTCCGCCGCGGCGCGGCCGCGGACACTGGAGCAAGTTCGTTTCGGGCTTTGCCGCGGCGTGGATCGCCCTCTTTGCGCTCGTCGGGTGCGGGGGGAAATCCCAACCGCAGGCGGAAACGCCGCCTTCTCCAACCGCGCCCGCTACGCGCACAATCGTCGACCAGCTCGGGCGTGAGGTGAGCGTTCCTGCGGACGTCCGGCGGATCGTCCTCCTCCCCATGCCCATGCCCTCCGTGATCTTCGCCATCGACGGGGGCGGCGGGCGCATCGTGGGCATGCACCCTACGGCGATGAAGGCCTACCGGGAGAGCACCCTCAAAGACATCGATCCCGCGCTCGCCCAGGTGCCTACGAACTTCGTGCAGGAAGGCTTTACGGTGAATCTCGAGGAACTCTTAAAGCTCCGTCCAGACGTCGTGATCCAGTGGGATGACCAGAAGCCGGAAATCGAAAAGATGGAGCGAGCCGGACTTCCCGTCCTCGCCATCCACCACGGGACGCAGGAGGATCTCGAAGGGTGGTTCCGCATGGTCGGGAAGCTCCTCGGAAAGGAGGAGCGGGCGGAAGCCCTCGTCCGCTACCACGAGGAAAACCTCCAGGCCATACGCGCCCGTACCCGGGACATTCCGCAGGAACGGCGTCCCAAGGTCCTCCTCGTCTACAACGAGACGCCGCGCGTCGCCGGGAAGGGGATCTACTTTGACGTGTGGATGGACGCCGCCGGTGTGCGCAACGCCGCCGAAGACCTCAAAGGCTGGCAAAACGTGAGCATGGAGCAGATCTACCGCATGGACCCCGACATCCTTCTCATCAGCAACTTCACGGACCGCACGCCGGAGGACTTCCTCAACAACCGCATCGAAGGTCAGGACTGGAGCCAACTGCGGGCGGTGCGCGAAGGGCGCGTGTATAAGGTGCCCCTCGTCGGCTACCGCTGGGAGCCGCCCAACCCGGAGTCGCCGCTCATGATGTGGTGGCTCGGCAAGCTCGCCCATCCGAACGCCTTTGCCGACGTGGACGTCGTGGCCAAGGTGCAGGAGTTCTACCGCGACTTTTACGGCTACACGATCTCCCGCGAGGAAGTCGTCCGCCGCCTCCACAACGTGTACTGACGTACCCGCGGTGGGTTTCGGACGGGGCGGCGGCCCGTCAAGGGGTGCACGGAATGTCGGCGTATCGGGTATCTCCAGAACGACAGGGCGGTGGGGCGGGGGGCAGGTGGGGGTACGCCGTCCTCCTCGCCTCACCGCTTTTTGTCTTTTTCCTCTCCCTCTTCGTCGGCCGTTATCCCGTAAGTTGGGACAACGCCCTGTGGCTCCTCACCGCAGGTTTCGTCGGCTCTCCGCCCGCGCCCGCGGAGCAGCCCCTCCTCGAGGCCGTGCTCTTCACCCAGCGCCTTCCGCGCGGGCTTCTCGCCCTCTTTCTCGGGGCGGGGATGGGGATTGCCGGGGCGTCCTTTCAGGCGATCTTTCGCAACCCGCTCGTGAGCCCCGACATCCTGGGGGCGACTCCCGCGGCGGCCTTCGGCGTGGCGACGGGCATCCTCTTTTGGGGATTTTCCCTCCCCTCCTACGCCTTGGGGTTTCTCACCGGGCTTGTGAGCCAGGTCCTCGTCCTCGGTATGAGCCGCGTGCGCGTCGGCGATCCCCGCCTCGTCCTCCTCCTTTCGGGGATCGTCACGGGGGCATTTTTTTCCGCCCTCGTGTCCTTCGTGAAGTACGTCGCCGATCCCCAGGACAAGCTCCCCGCGATCACTTACTGGCTCATGGGAAGCCTCGCCCACGCTTCGCCCTTTTCCCTGCGGGCGGCGGGGGTATCCCTCTTCCTCGGTGGGGGGATTCTCCTCGCCCTCGCCTACCGCCTCAACGTCCTCTCTCTGAGCGACGAGGAAGCCCTCTCCCTCGGGGTGCACCCGCAGCGCCTGCGCGCGGTCGTCGTCGCCGCCGTCGCCCTCCTCGTGACGACGGAGGTGGCGGCGGCCGGGGTGATCGGGTGGGTAGGGCTCCTCGTCCCGCACCTCGCCCGGATGCTCGTCGGTCCCGAGCACCGGAGGCTCCTGCCCGCGGCGGCGTCCGTAGGGGCGAGCTTTCTCCTCGTCGTAGACGTCCTCGCCCGCACGCTCACGGCGGCGGAAATCCCGTTGGGGATCCTCACGGCCCTCGTCGGTGCTCCAGGATTCTACGTGCTCCTTAGGCGGACGGGAGGGAGATGGGGATGAGGGAGATGGACGGGAAATCCGCAGGCCTCCGCGTCGACGGCCTCCGCGTGGGCTACCGCGGGACTCCCCTTCTCGCGGGCGTAGAGTTCTCCGTTCGACCGGGGGAAGTCGTGGCGATCCTCGGGCCCAACGGGGTGGGGAAGTCCACGGTCCTCAAGACGATCCTCGGCTTTCTCCGCCCGCTCGGGGGAAAGGCCTACTGGGTGGGGAAGGACGGGGATACCCTACCGCCCCTCCGAGTTGCCGGCTACGTTCCCCAGCAGGCAGAAGTCGCCTTCGGGTACACCGCGCTCGACTACGTCCTCATGGGGCGGACGCCGCACCTCGGCCTTTTTTCCGCCCCCGGGGCGCGCGACGTCGAACTCGCCCGCGCCGCCCTGCGGCGTGTGGGGGTGGAGCACCTCGCCGCGCGCGGCGTATCGTCGCTTTCCGGCGGCGAATTCCGCCGCGTCCTCGTGGCCCGGGCGCTCGCCCGCGTTCCCGAACTCCTCGTCCTCGACGAGCCGGAGGCGCACCTCGACGTCCGCCAACGCCTGGAAGTCCTCGCCCTCCTCCGGGAGCTCGCCGACCGCGAGCGGCTCGCCGTGCTCTTCACCACCCACGCCCCCGAAGCGGCCCTGGGATTTGCCGACCGCGCCGTGCTCTTCTTTTCCGACGGGACAACGGAAGCCGTGTCCCTTCCCGCGGGGCTCACCGAAGGGCGTTTGGAGCGCCTCTACGGCGTGCCGTTCGTCCGCCTCGAACTCCCGCCGTCGGGAAAAGACGGCGTTCCTTTCGTTCCCGTGCCGGTTTTTCCTTCGACCTTCCGCCAAGGCGCTCATCGGGATCGTGGGGTAAAATGAAGGAGAAAGCGCTTTCCTGCGATCCAAGAGACGAGGATGGGAGGGATTTCCCTTGTCCGATATGCTCATATACGATCCGGAAGTGGTGGAAGGGGCGCTCCTCTTTGGGCGCTTTGCCTACCCGCCCAATCGTCTGGGGTACTGCGGGCCGGCGGAGAGCCGAAGCGTCTACGCGTACGTCGCCGAGCGTCGGGTGGACGAAGGCTTTTTCCGCCTCGCCCGGGACTTTCAGGCCGCCTACTTTTACCTGAGCCTCATCGCCTACTCCAACGGATACAGAAACCCGTTCCACCCCAAGGTGGTCGAGGCGTACTGGATCGGCAACGAACTTTTGGATCGCGTGACGCCGCGCAAGTTTTACGACGCCCTCACGGAAAAGTTCAAAAAGCGCATGCCCGATCGGGCCTTTGCCTGGCTCGTCGGCAAGCTCGAGCACGGGGCGCACCCGCACCACAACTTCCACGTCTTCGATGTCTACACGCGCACGGGAGCGCTCAAAAGCGCCCGGCCGGACATCGCCTTGGAGCACATGGACAAGTGTCGGATCAGTTGGGGGACGGTGGAGGCGGTTTTCGGCGGACAAGTGGCGGTGCGGCGCCAACCCCTCGTCCTCCGCGGCGACCGCCTTCAGCTCGGCGATCCCGAGGTGGTCCTCGTGGACCTCGCGGAAGGGGACGTAAGCGGTGTTCCCCTTGAGGTGAAGCCGGGAGATACGGTGGCCGTGCACTGGGATTGGGCGGCGCACGTGCTTACTCCCATGCAACTCCGCCGCCTCAAGGCGGAGACGGAACTCACCGTCCGCCTCGCCAACGAGGCGCTCGCCCTGGCCTGAGGGACGGGGTTCGCTCCGGGTCCGGGTTCGACCTTTTGCGGGGCGGGGAGCCGCCTCGCATTCCTATTTGTGAAATATTTCACATATGAAAACGTTCACAATTCCTTCGTTGCTCCTCTCTTGGAAAACATGCTATCCTGTAACATGACCGAAATAGAAACTTGCTACCAGCATGTCGGAGGGCGAAGTTCGGTTTGAGGGGGGAGGGTGCCTTGCGGGAGGGAACATCCGGGCCGGGGAAGCTCATCGCTGAGGAAGGAGAACTCCTCGACGGCCTTTTGTCCGTGGCCCGTCGCGCCGTGGAGACGGGCGTCGTGCGCCGGATGTACTTCGCCCGGCTCGTCGGCGGGCGACGCTTTCACCACGTGGGCGGGTACGGCGAGGAGACCTTTTTCCCGCCGGAGCGCTTTTCCCTGGGGCGGGACTGGTACGTGTTCGTCGAACGCGTGGGGTGGGAGGACTACCCCGAGGGCGCGCGGCGGCCCGTGGATCCTCCGCTTCGGACAATCCTCGAAGAGCTGCGGGCGCGCGTGCGGGCGGCGGAGAGAGAAGGTGCCGCTGACGCGGAGGAGGGAAGTGCCGCGGGGGAAGCGGAGGGCCTTCCTCCTCGGGAAGGAGGGGGACGGTCGTGACGTGGAGTTCGACATCTGCGGCACCCCTAGGAGAACGGCCGCACATCACCCTCTTCGGGAGGCGCAACGCAGGAAAATCCCAGCTCCTCAACGCGATCACGGGGCAAAACCTCGCCATCGTTTCGCCCGTAGCCGGCACGACGATCGAACCCGTCCTCAAGGCGATGGAACTCCATCCTCGGGAAGGAGGGGGACGACCGTGACGTGGAGTTCGACGTCTGCGGCACCCCGAGGAGAACGGCCGCACATCACCCTCTTCGGGAGGCGCAACGCGGGAAAATCCCAGCTCCTCAACGCGATCACGGGGCAAAACCTTGCCATCGTCTCGCCCGTAGCCGGCACGACGACCGATCCCGTCCTCAAGGCGATGGAACTCCATCCTCTGGGACCGGTAGTCCTCATCGACACCGCGGGGATTGACGACGACGGTGGGGAATTGGGCGCCCTCCGGGTGCGCAAGTCGCTCGACATGCTCGCGCGCACTGACCTCGCCTTGCTCGTCGTCGACGCCGCGCAGGGGTGGGGAGAACCGGAGGAACGCCTCCTCGACCTCTTTCGCCGCCGAGGGACGGCGTATGTGCTCGTGGTGAACAAGGCGGACATCCTCACCCCCGCAGAACGGGAGGAACTCGCCCGCCGCCTGCCTTCCGCCCCGACCTTCGTGAGTGCCGAGCGGGGCGAAGGGGTGAACGAACTCCTCCGGCAGATCGTGGACACCCTTCCGGGGGATTGGGCACTCCCGACGATCGTCGGCGACCTCTTCGATCCCGGCGATCTCCTCGTCATGGTGACGCACCATGACGCCGGAGCTCCCAAGGCGCGCCTCATCCTCCCCGAGCAGGAGGTCCTGCGGGACATCATCGACCACGGGGGTCTTGCCCTCGTCGTGGAGGACCGTGACCTTCCCCTCGTCTTTGCCCGGGGGATTCGGCCGCGGCTTGTGATTACGGACTCGTCCGTCTTCGGTCCCGTCGCCCAGATCGTGCCGGAAGAGATCCCCCTTACGTCCTTTTCCGTCCTCTTCGCCCGCTACAAGGGGGATCTGGAGACGCTCGTTCGCGGGGTGCGGGAGCTTCCGCGGGTTGCCCCGGGGGACCGCGTCCTCATTGCCGAAGCGTGCACGCACCCCACCACGGAAGACGACATCGCCCGCGTGAAGATCGGCGGGTGGCTTCGGCGCCGCACGGGGGACCAGGTGCACATCGACTACCACCAAGGCGCGGGCCCGCTTCCCGAACCGCTCGCGGGGTACCGGCTCATCATCCACTGCGGGGCGTGCATGTTAAACCGGCGCGAGATGCTTTCCCGCATCGTCCAGGCGCGGGAGGCTGGCGTCCCCCTCGTGAACTACGGCGTCGCCCTCGCCTACATGCAGGGCGTCCTTCGGCGCGGCCTTTCTCCCTTTTCAGAACTTCAAGCCCTTCTCGACGAAGTTCCGTCGGAAGGGGAGGAGGCGAAGGACCCGCGTTCGGCAAAGCCGGCTTCGGGGAGGGGATCCCCGTGACGGTCTTCCCTTCGGCAAAGCCTTCTTCTGCCGCCGTGCCCAACGAGCTCTTTGATCCCAAAGCCCTCGCGCACCGCGCCCTAGCGGGCCCGCCCTTCACCAAGGAGGAAATGCTCGCCCTCCTTCGGGACCCCGAGGACCCAGAAGTCCTCCACATCCTCTGCCGGGCGGCCCACCTCGTGCGCCTCAAGGTCTTCGGAAACGTGCTCGTGCTCCGGGGCATCATCGAGTTTTCCAACATCTGCCGAAACGACTGCCTGTACTGCGGGCTCCGCCGCTCCAACCGCAACCTCGTCCGCTACCGGATGGACGAGGAAGAGATCTTTGCCGCGGTGGAGCGCGCCATTCGCATGGGGTTCCGCCGCATCGTCCTCCAATCCGGAGAAGACGGGGCGTGGCACCCCGACCGCCTCGTGCGTTTGGTGCGCGAAATCGTCACGCGCTACGGCGTAGTCCTCACCCTTTCCGTGGGGGAGCTCCCCTTTGAGGCCTATCGTCGGCTCATGGACGCCGGAGCGTACCGCTACCTCATGCGACACGAGACGAGCGACCCCGAACTCTACGCCCGGCTGCACCCCGGGACGAGCTTTGGCGTACGCCGGGAGCATCTCTACACGCTCAAATCCCTCGGGTACGCCACGGGGCCGGGGATGATGGTCGGCCTGCCCGGTCAAACACTCGAGAGCCTCGTAGACGACGTGATCTTCATGCGCGAACTTCGGGCGGAGATGGCCGGAGTTGGTCCCTTCATCCCGCATCCCGAGACGCCGCTTCGCGATGCGGCGCCGGGTTCCCCTATACTCACGCTCAAGATGGTGGCGCTCACGCGCCTCAACCTCCCGGAGACGCACTTGCCGGCGACGACCGCGCTTCGCGTGGCCTTCCGCGACAACCCCCACCTCCCCCTCCTCTGCGGCCCCAACGTCGTGATGCCCGACGTCACCCCACCCCGGTGGAAGGTGCACTACGACCTCTACCCAGGGAAGACCAAGGCCGACCTCGTCGACGACGGGGAAAACGTCTACGCCTACTGGGAACGGCAGGCTGCGGAAGTCGGGCTCGTGGTCGACTGAGGGCGGCGCGACCAGCGCGCTTCCTCCCGCTGGCTCCGGGTTTCTGGGGTACGTCTGGCGAACCACCTACAGAGGAGGAGACGGCGAGGGGAATCGCCCCCGGTTGGCCCGATTGGTCGGTCGATGCCTCGTCCCGAGGCGGGAAAGTCGACCACTATCTCGGAAAAGGAGCGAAGGCGATGTACACCCTTGGGAAGCTCACCCTGGAAGTCCGTCACGGTACCATCGTCGAAGTGCCCGCAGATGCGTGGGCAGTTCCCCTTCCGGAAGACCTCACGCGCGACCTTTCCGGTGTGGCGGCGGCGGTGGCCGAGGCGTGGGGCGGAACGGAGCGCTTTCGCGAGGCCACATCCGCCGCGGCACGCGCCCTCTCCGACGACCTACCCCGCGCACACCAGGCCTTCTTTCTCGCGCGGGATCCCGGTGCGGGAGGGGGAACCGCACTTCCCGAGGAACTTCGCGGTGTGATCGGCATGTTTCCTCCCGCCTGCGACGGGGCTTGGGATTCCAAGCTCGGCGAAAAGCTTTACAAGGGATACATGGCCGTCCTGCGCGTTGCAGAAGACGAAGGGCTCACCTCGCTCGCCATTCCCGCACTCGGTGCGGGCGGATGTCGTTGCCCGTTCGACGCCTCCGTGGCGACGTTTGCCCGTGCGGCGATGGACGTATCCGTGGCCGTAAAGCATGTGCGCCGCCTCATCTTCGTAGCCCGAGATGAATTCCGCCACGCCGATGTGGACCGTATGCTCCGGGACTTCATCGAGGTGGACATCTTTTTTACGGAAGATTGAACGCCCCTCCGTCGTCTCGGGCGGTTACCGCTTCCACCTCTGCCGAAGGAGGCGACGACATCTGTGTCGGTTATGTGGCAAGGCGTGGCGCCTGCATCCCGGGGAGGCGAATTGTGAACGAATGCCAACAAAATCGCTCCAAGGAGAGATTTGGTGCTACGTTTTCTCCAAAGTATGCTAAGATAGAAGGCAAGAGAGAAAGCGCTTTCGGATTGCGGGAGGGGGTACTTCGGCGGCGCAAGTAGGGTGTCCGCACGTAGGCGGGTGCGGCGGCGGTAGAGCTTCGGGTAGGGGCGGTTCACAGGGCAAGAGAGGATCGGGGGACAGGGAAGGTTTGGAGGAGAAGACTTCTGGAGGAGGGAAGGCGTATGGTCCTCACGCTTTCGGAAAAGACGTGGAAGGCGAAGCGCCTCGAGATGATCGAGCGCTACGAGGAGACGGAGACACGCGAGATCTTCGTCAAAGAGGAGGAGATCTGGCGCTACCTCGAAGAGACGAAGAATCCCGATCCCCAGGAAGTGCGGGAGATCCTCGCCAAGGCGTACACGCTGGCAGGTCTCGGCCCGCGGGAAACGGCGGTGCTCATCAACACCACCGACCCCGATCTCCTCGAAGAGATGTACGACATGGCCTGGAAGGTGCGGCGCAAGGTCTACGGCAACCGCCTCGTCCTCTTCGCGCCCCTCTACCTCTCGAGCGAGTGCGTGAACAACTGCATCTACTGCGGCTTCCGTGCGGCAAACAAGGCGATGGTGCGCAAGACGCTGAACGACCAAGAGATCGAAGAAGAGGTTCGCGCCCTCATCCGCATGGGGCACAAGCGGCTCCTCCTCGTATACGGCGAACACCCGAACAGCGACGTGGACTACATGGTCCGTTCCATCGCCCGCGTGTACAGCATCAAGGAGGGGCCGGGGGAGATTCGCCGGGTGAACGTGAACGCCGCCCCCCTCACCGTGGAAGAGTACAAGGAAGTGCACGCCGTAGGCATCGGAACGTACCAGGTCTTCCAGGAAACGTACCACCCGGAGACCTACCGCAAGGTCCACCCCAAGGGTGACCTCAAGCACTCGTACAAGTGGCGCCTTTTCGCCCTGCACCGTGCGCAGGAGGCGGGGATCGACGACGTGGCGATCGGCGTCCTCTTCGGCCTCTACGATTGGCGCTTCGAGGTCATGGCGACGATCTACCACGCGCTGGACATGGAACGCGAGTTCGGCGTAGGTCCGCACACCGTTTCCTTCCCGCGCCTCGAGCCGGCGATCAACACGCCTTTCACGTACAAGTCCCCCTACCGCATCGACGACGCGACGCTCAAAAAGATCATCGCCATCTACCGCCTCGCCATCCCGTACACGGGGCTCATCCTCACGGCGCGCGAACCGGCGGCCCTCCGGCAGGAGCTCTTCAAGGTTGGCGTCTCCCAGACCGATGCCGGATCCAACATTTCCCTCGGGGGGTACTCGCGGCGCGAGCGCGGTCTGGAGATGCAGCAGTTCCTCATCAACGACGAACGGACGCTCGACGACTTCATCTACTCCGCAATGCAAGACGGATTCATCCCCTCCTTCTGCACCGCCTGCTACCGCGCCGGACGCACGGGGGACAACTTCATGCCCTTTGCCAAGACGGGGCTCATCCAAAACTTCTGCACGCCCAACGGATACCTCACGCTCAAGGAGTATCTCTTGGACTACGCTTCGGAAAAGACGCGCCAGCTCGGAGAGCAGCACATCCAGGAGTACTTCCGCGAAGCGGAGGCGAAGAAGCCCAAGATGGCCGCCCTCGTGAAGGACTACATGCGCCGAATCGAAGAGGAGGGCGAGCGCGACCTCTACCTGTGAGGAGAGAGGCGAACGTGCGGGCCGTTGCCGCGCGAAGGGCGCATACCTCCGGACGTACCTGCGATCCGAAGGTGCCGAACGGCGGAGCGAGGGGAAGAAGCGCACGAGGAGAAGGGGCGGCCCGTGGGGACCGCCCCTACTCCACGGCCTTCCTCGGACTTGGGCCGAGTCCGCGATAACGAGAATCGTTGAGAAAACGAAAAAAGTGTGAACCCCCCGCAAAGCCTCGTATCACGTACTTGACTTTTTGTGCTATGACCTGTTACATTGGAAGCGGAGAAAGTAGCAAGAATAGCTAAAATAGTTTTCCACTGTGTCCATGTAGAAAACCCGGCACGCATCCCAGCACGTACGACGCGTCGCGCAGAGTCGGGGGATGCAAAATCCCGGCCGCGTACCCGGCTCGCTCGGGACGACTGACCGGGAGCAGGGGACGCAAGGAAAGGAAAGGAAAGGGAAGGAGGTGCTTCGGAAAGGGGCGATCCGCGCACGTAGAAGTAGGGTACGGGGTATGCAGACGGCAGAGGGTCGACGTGAGAGTTGGAAGCGCTTGCGAAAAGGGTTTCTCGCAGAAGGCGCGTGGGGTGCGCGGGACTTCGCCCCGACGGAGGAACTACGGGAAGGACGTTTGCGAGTGAGTCGGATCGATTGGAGGAGAAGGGCGCAGGCACGGGGGAAACACGCTTTCGGGAGAAAGGGAGGGAATGGGATGTCTACGATGAAGGTGCGGACCTTTCCCGCTTCGGAACCGCTCAAGCAGGCCACCGGCACCTACCGGAAGGGCGAACTCCGGGGCATCATCCACATCAATCCGGACCGGTGCGTAGGCTGCGATACGTGCCGCAAGGTGTGCCCCGCAGACGCGATTTCCGGAGAAATCGGCGTCACGCACAAGATCGACGTCGACCGGTGCATCAACTGCGGTCAGTGCCTCACGAACTGCCCGTTCGGAGCCATCGAGCAGATGAGCCAACTCGAGCTCGTGGAAAAGAAGCTCAAGGACGGCAAGACGACGGTCGTCGGAATCCCCGCGCCGGCTGTGCGCGTGGCGATCGCCGAGGAGTTCGGTCAGCCTCCGGGCACGCTCACCGTCGGACAGCTCCACGCGGCGCTCAAGAAGGCCGGATTTAAGATCTACGACAACAACTACGCGGCGGACCAGACGATCCTCGAAGAGGGGACGGAGCTCGTCGGGCGCATCCTGTACAACATCTTCGGCCTCAAAAAGGTCACCCTCAAGCTCTGGGGGAAGGAGTTCACCCTCAACCTCGAAGAGCTCAAGCCCGGGCCCTTGCCGCAGTTTACGAGCTGCTGCCCGGCGTGGGTGCGCTTTGCCGAACTCTACTACCCGGACATCTTGCCGCACCTCTCGAGCGCCCGTAGCCCGCTCCTCATGGCCGGGCCTACGGCCAAGACGTACGGCGCCCTCAAGGTTTGGAAGGTCGACCCGCGCGACGTCTTTACCGTAGGGATCATGCCCTGCACGGCCAAGATCTTCGAGGCGTCGCGGCCGGAGTTTACGGCGGCCCAGCACTACCTCGAGGAAAAGGGGATCATCCCGCACGGGACGGAGATGCGCGACGTAGACGCCGTGATCACGACGCGCGAACTCGCCCAGCTCTTCCGCGACTTCGGCATCGACCTCCTCTCCATGCCCAAGGATTCCGAAGACAAACCGCAGGAATTCGAACAGTACTCCGGCGGTGCGACGATCTTCGGCGTGAGCGGCGGGGTCATGGAGGCGGCGGTGCGCTTCGCCTTTGCCGTGCTCTCTGGTCAGGAACCTTCGGCCGTTGACAAGACGTGGGACTTCGAAGCGGTCCGCGGCTACACGAACGCTGTGGCGGCGGCGACGATCCGCGTGCCCTTGGCGCCGGAGTTCCAAAAGGCCCTCGGAGCGGACCACTTCGACCTCAAGGTGGCGACGGTGAACGGGATCGGAACGCACGCCTCCCACCTAAAGCCCATCCTCCGCGAAGTTGCGGAAGGAAAGAGCGAGTTCCACTTCATCGAGGTCATGACGTGCCCCGGCGGGTGCATCAACGGTGGAGGTCAGCCGGTAAACCCGATGGGTACGTCGTGGATCGACCCGCTGCTTCCGCTCGTGCGTGTGTGAGGTTGGGCAGAAAAATCCGGGGAAAGGAGGACTCCTGCGATGGCCGTAGAAAGGGAAGTTCGTCCGGCGGCGGAAGTCGAAGTGCAAGAACCCGAGGTGTACGTGGAGCCTCCGCTCGACCGCGGGATCACGCGGCGTTCCTTCCTCACCCTTGCGGGTGTGGGCGTCGCCCTTCTCGCCCTCGGCGGATACAAGCTCACGGACATCATCGCGAAGCGGAACAAGTACATCCAGATGCGCCAGGCCGGCCTGTACAAGGACGACAAGCGCGTACGGGAAAAGCTCGGCCTCGCCGCGAGCCACCAGACGCCCATGATCAAGACCTTTTACGAGGAGTTCGGCGAACACCCCGTGAGCCACGTCACGCACCACCTGCTCCACACGTCCTACGCGCCGCGCTCCAAGTTCCGCCTCGACCTGTAAGGGAATAGCTGCCCGTGCGGCATGCGCGAGAATTTTCGGGAGGTGAACGTTCGTGGCGCAAAAGGTGGCCCTCAAGCACAGCCTGCCGAGCCAGCTCATGCACTTTACGCTCCTCGTGACGTGGTTCGGCCTTGCGATCACGGGCTTCGGCGTGTACTTCGGTTGGGTAAGCGATGCGACGGCGGCGGCCTTCATGCGCTGGCACGTCTACTTCGGCGCCGTCCTCACGTTTGCGACCTTGGCCTACGCCATCTTCGCCTTCGACCGTGCCGTGTACTTTCTCAAGGAGATCTTCACCTGGGACCGCGACACCTGGCTGTGGTGGACGAACCTCGGCGGTTACCCGTACAAGTTCCTCAAAATCGGCTCGCCCAAGACCTACCCGCAGTCCAAGTACAACGCGGGGCAAAAGTTCTACGCCATCCTCGTCGTCTTCACCGTCCTCCTCGTAATCGTGACCGGTTGGAGCCTGTACTACTTCCCGCAGGCCCTCGGGAAGTACTGGGCGGCTCTCTTCTTCAACCTCCACGTGTGGGTGACGCTCTTCGTTACGCTCTTCATGCTCTTCGTCCACGTGCCGCTCGCCCTCATCATGTTCACGGACTTCAAGGCGATGTTCCGCTTCGGCGCGGGCTACGTTCCCATGGAGTACGCAGAGGAGCACTCGCCTAAGTGGGCGGAAAAGCTCGTCCCCGTTGCGGAGGTGGAGGCAGAGCGGGCGGCGCGTCGCGGCAAGGGCGCGGGGGTCGCCCCGCAAGCGTGACGTCGAGGGCGTCTCGAGCATCCGCTGCACGCGTTTCCCCGTTCTGAGGATTCCCCGGGCGTGTCGGCAATCGGTAGTACCTGTGGTTGGCCCCCCTTGGAAATACACGACATTCCCCCGCGGCGCCGCCGCGGGGGCTTTTTTTGCTGTAGAATTGGGCACGTAAGAACGTGCGTTCCGGATCCTGCGAAAGTTTTCCTGCTGCACTCCGGAGGCATTGGCTGCTCCATCGGAAAGGGCGAGTCGCGTACCCGAGGGAGGGAGCTTTGGTGTCGTTTCGCCGAATCGGCCGTGTCACGTACAGAGTATTGTTCGTCGTGCTGTTTGGCCTCGTCGTATTCGGAGCAGGAGGGCCGTCGTCGCTTGCCGCTTCAAACGGAGGCTTTGGGCCTGCGCCGGGGATCTCGGGTTCTTCGGGAGAAGGGTCGAGTCCCGCGGTCGGCCCCGCACCTTCGGCGGGGGAGGCGAACGTTCCTCCGCCCCGCGCCTCTGGCGAAGAACACCTCTACCCGGCCGTCGTCCTTGAGGCGACGGAAGTGCGGGCGACTCCCGAGCTCGGGTCCCTCGGCGGCGGCGTCCAAGAGGTGAAGCTCCGGGTCCTCAAGGGCCCTTACGCGGGCCGAGAGTTTACCGTGGAAAACCACCTTTCCGGCCAGCCGGCCTTCGACGTCGTAGCCCACCCCGGAGACCGGGTTCTCGTGGCTGTCGTGTCCGGGCCGACGGGCCCCGAGGTGTACATCACGGACTACTACCGGGAAAACTACCTTCTCTACCTCGTCCTCCTCTTTGCCGCCGCCCTCGTCGCCGTAGGGCGGAAAAAGGGGATCTCGGCGATCGTCACCCTCACGGTGACCTTTTCCCTCATCGTCGGCGTCCTCGTCCCCTACATCCTCAAGGGATATCCTCCCGTCCCCCTCGCCCTCGGCATCGTCCTCCTCATCACCGTGGTGGCGATGACCTTCGTCGCGGGGTTCAACCGCAAGAGCCTTGCCGCCATCTTGGGCACCTTGGGCGGCGTGCTCGTCGCCGGCTTTCTCGCCTTTTTCGTAGGCACGCGCGTCCGCCTCACGGGGCTTTCGGGCGACGAGGCGCAGATGCTCCTCTACATCCCGCAGGGAATCGCCTTGGACTTCCGTGGCCTCCTCTTTGCAGGGATCCTCCTCGGCGCCCTTGGCGCTGTGATGGACGTGGCGATCTCCATCGCCTCGTCTGTAGAAGAGGTCCACCGGGCAAACCCGGAGCTCGGCCGCTGGGAACTCTTCCGCGCCGGGATGAACGTCGGGGAAGACATCATGGGCACGATGGCGAACACGCTCATTCTGGCGTATGCGGGGAGCGGGATCCCCCTCCTCCTCCTCTTCACCGCCTACGGCGCGTCTCTCCACAAGATCCTAAACCTCGACGTGATCGCGACGGAAATTGTCCGCGCCCTCACGGGGAGCATCGGTCTTGTGGCGGCGATTCCCCTCACGGCGTTCTTTGCGGCGCTCCTCGCTACCCGCGAGAAGTTGCGGCGTTCGTGAGCGCCACCATGCGCTCGACGGCGCGGCGCGCGTCCGAAGCGAGCTCTGGGGGAATCCGCACCTCGTACGCCTCCCCGCGTCCTTCAGCGATCGCTCGTAGGGCTTCGGCGACGCGCTCTGGCGTGAGGGCGGCGAAGTAAGGGCAGACCGCTGACTCGCGCGGGAGGAGGAGACGGACGTCGAGCTCGGGGTGGTCTTCGGCGAGGCGGCGCACCATGTGCTCTTCCGTTCCCACGTACACGCGCGTCCTGGGGGGCAGGCTTTCCACGTATTCTTGGATGCGCCGCGTGGATCCCCAGGCGTCGGCTTCCCGCACGGCGGGGAGGGGGCACTCCGGGTGCACGAGGAAGCGGGCGTGCGGTTCGGATTCCTTTCGGCGGCGAAGGTCTACCGCGTCCAGCGCCGCGTGCACGGGGCAGGCGCCCGGCCACAGGAAGAGGCGGATGCGGCGGTCCTCTACGGGAGCCTCGCCCCACAGGCGGACTTCTTCTTCGCGCAAGCCGAGCGTCCAGGCGACGACGCGGCCGAGGTTTTCGTCGGGGAGAAAGAGGACGCTCTTTCCGCGGTCCAGGTAGGCGCGTATAACGGCTACGGCATTTGCCGAAGTGGCCACGGCGCCGCCGTGGCGTCCGACGACCGCCTTGACGGCGACGTCCGTATTCGCGTAGGCCACGGGGACGACCTCCCGCCCCCGCCGGGCGGATTCTTCCAAGGCGTGCGCGAGCGCGTCCGCGCGCACGGCTTTCGCCAAAGCACACCCCGCCGTGGGGACGGGGGCGTAGACGCGCTTGTTCTCGCCGGCGAGGAGGGCCGCGCTTTCGGCCATGAAGCGGACGCCCAGGAGGAGGACCTTCCCTTCCGGCCGTTCGGCGGCGAGTCGGGCGAGTTCCAGGGAGTCGCCGACGGCGTCCGCCAGCCGGGCGAGTTCGGGAAGGACGTACTGGTGGGCGAGGAGGGCGACCCGTCCCCGGAGGCTTTCCCGCAGGGCGAGGATTTCCGACGGAAGAGAAGAAACGGGGGCCATCGGCTTCCCTCCTTAGGGGTAAGTCTTGGTGGGGAACCGCCCGTTCGCCGCACCCTTTCCGAGATCGGGCCGCCGCCCGCGGCGACGTTTCCCGTGGCGCGGCGCTTCGGGTCGCGACGGAACCGTCTCCGGGGCTATTCGCCCGCCACGACGTCCAGGGAGAGGTCGAGGGCGGGCGCGGAGTGGGTGAGGCAGCCGAGGGAGATGGCGTCCGGCCGCGCCTTCGCATATTCCGGCAGGGTTTCGGGCGTGATCCCGCCGGAGATTTCGACGAACACCTTGGGTACGCGCGCGCGGCTGTAGGCGACCGCCTCGCGCGCCGCTCGGGGCGAAAAGTTGTCCAAAAGGACGCCGTCTACGCCGGCGGCAAGCGCTTCCTCGAGCTCGTCCGCGTTTCGCACTTCCACCTGCAGGAAGCGGTAGGGTCCGAACTGGGCGCGCACGCGGCGTACGGCTTCTCCGATCGATCCCACGAGGGCGATGTGGTTGTCCTTGAGGAGGATGCCGTCGTCGAGGCCGAACCGGTGCGGGAGACCTCCGCCTACGGCCACGGCGTATTTGTCGAAAAAGCTGAACCCAGGGGCCGTCTTCCGCGTCGCTGCAAGGCGCACGCCGCTTTCCGCGATGCGCGCGGCGAGGTCGCGGGTGCGCGTCGCGATGCCCGAAAGGCGCATGAGCACGTTGAGCGCCGTGCGTTCCGCCGCGAGGACGGCGTGCGCCCGCCCGCGCAGGCGAAGCACTACCGTTTGCGCCTCCACGTCCGTCCCCTCGCAGACGAGCCTCTCCACCTCCACGTTGGGGTCGAGGTGGCGAAAGAGGATCTCGGCAAAGGGGAGGCCGGCGATCCGCCCCGCCTGCTTCGCGCGCACGACCGCCGTCGCCCGCACGTCGGGAAGCGCGCTCCAGGACGTGAGGTCCGCGCGCCCGAGGTCGTCTTCGAGGGCGGCGGCGAGGATCTTCCGGACGTAGGGGTTGGTCGTCCACACGGGGAATCCCCCTTTCGCGCCCGTACTTTGGGCCCGATTTTCGCGTCTCCCTATGTGAAAGATTTCTCTATCCGGGTGTGCCGTTCCTCTTCGCGCCCGCGCCGAGGTGCCCCGTCTCCCGGGGCAAGGAAGAGGTCGGACGCATTCCCTTTGTACTTGCGCCCGCGCGGCCCCGACTCCCGAAGCGAGAAAGAATCGGGCGCATCCTCTTCGCGCTTGCACTCGCGCGGGGGTGCCATTGCTCACGGCAGGGGAGTCGGCGGCGAGGGGAAGCCGTCCGGGATGCCCTTTGCGTTCACCCGAAGGAGCTCTCCTTCTTCCGGGGAGGGAAACCCGTAAAAGGTTTCCCGATCCCGTGAATCGGGGCGTTTCGGGGGAAGGAGGAGCGTGTGCCGCGGACGCACCTCCATCCCGGGAAAGTCGCGCCGCGCGTGCACGCCGCGGCTTTCTTCGCGGGCGAGGGCGGAGCGGACGAAGAGCGTCGCGGTACCCAAGACGGCCGCATCCGGGAGAAAGGGTACGGCTTCGGGAGAAGCGCGGGCTACAAGCCTCTGCCGGAGTCGGCTCAGTTCGTCGAGGGCCGCGCGGAGTTCCGTACCGTCGCGGACGATCCCGGCGCGCCGCCAGAGGAGTTCGCGGACGCGGCGCAAAAGGGCGCTTTTGGGGACGTCGGGAAGGCCGCGGGGCACGCGGTCGAGGGCCTTCCGCGCGTGGTGGGCGGCTACTTCGTTGGGCAAGGGGGCCTCGGTTCGCGTCGCGTCTTCGCACGCGAGGAGAGACTGGACGAAGATTTCCAAAAGAGAATTCGAAGCCAGGCGGTTTGCGCCGTGGAAACCCGTGGAGGCGGCCTCGCCGAGCGCGAACAGGCGGGGCAAGGTCGTCCGCCCCTCGGCGCTTGCGAGGATGCCCCCGATCGTGTAGTGGGCGGCGGGCGTGACGGGGACGGGCCTTTCTGGATCAAAGCCCGCACGGCGGAGGATGCGCCACACCGTGGGAAACCTTTGCCGGAGGTTCGCCACCGGCCGAAGGTCGAGGAACGCGCTTCGCCCGCGCATCCCTTCTTCGTAGAGGGTACGGGCGACGACGTCCCGCGGGGCGAGGTCTCCGAGGGGATGGATTCTCTCGAGGAGGGGGACGCCCGCCGCGTCGACGATGCGCGCGCCGCTCCCCCGAAGGGCTTCCGTGAGGAGAGGGAGGGGGAGTCGTCCGCGGGCAAGCGCCGTTGGGTGGAACTGGACGAACTCGAGGTCGCGGAGGACGGCTCCGGCTTCCCAGGCGAGGAAGGTTCCCTCTCCCAAGGCGTGGGCCGCGTGTGTGCTTCGGGCGAAGAGTCCGGCAAAGCCCCCCGTGGCGAGGAAGGTCATCCGCGCGAGCACGACAAACGGGGTCCCCCTGCGGGAGAAAATCCCTCCTACCGCATTTCCCTCGTGCACGAGGATGCGGAGGAGGCGGGCATAGGGCAAGATGCGGACGGAGGGCGCGTGCGCTAAGGCGTGGATCATCGCTGTCGTAAGGGAACGGCCGATGTGGTCGGCGGTCCGCGCGATGCGCGCGTGCGTATACCCTCCCTCGCGGACGCGCACCAAAGAACCGTCCGGATGGCGTTCGAAGGGAACGCCCAAGTCCTCGAGGAAGGCGAACGCGTCGCCAGCGCGGCTCAGGTACGTGCGGAGAACCTCCTCGTCCACGAGGGCGCTCCCCGTGCGGCGGGTGTCTTCCGCGTGTTCGTTCAGTTCTTCCGGAAGCGGATAGGCGATCCCCCCTTGGGCGCGATAGGAGGCGCTCGCCCGAGGAGATCCCTTGCTCATGAGGATCACGGAGCCGCGCTTTCCGAGGCAGAGGGCCGTCGCGAGCCCCGCCGCTCCGGCGCCGACGACGAGGTAATCGGCAATTGCGACTCCTCCGCGGGGGAGTTGCCCCGTCTCTTGGGGAATCGCCTTCGCCATGGGGCATCACCCCCGTGCGTCATGCATACAACTTTTTCTTACAGATGTCAAGACAGATTTTCGGCGATCGGGGTCGCTTCTCTTGCGCGGGTATATCTGGTATGCTGGGGTCGGAGACGTCCTTTCACGTGGCGTGCGGAAAGGGGATGTACCGTGCTCGTACGCTTCCTCGGTAACGCGATTGCGATCCTCCTTCTCCCTTACATTTTGCGGGGAATCGAGGTTCACGGCGTCGGCGCGGCGATCGTCGCGGCGCTCCTCTGGGGTCTGGTAAACGCCGTGCTCCGCCCCGTCGTCATGCTCCTCACCCTCCCCCTCAATGTGCTCACCCTTGGGTTGTTCGGCCTCGTGGTCAACGCTCTCCTCTTTTGGCTCGTGGGGAGCGTCGTATCCGGGTTCGTCGTTCACGGGTTTTGGCCCGCGTTTTTTGGATCGATCCTCATGGGTCTTTTGAGTAGTCTCTTTTCTTACTTTGTAAAGTAACGCGTTTCTTACTTTGTAAAGTAATGCGAGAAGTCTTTCGTATTTTATTCATACATAAATCCTTTTTGGCAAACGCCATCATGTTTGCCTTTTGGTAGAGATTGCGCATGTGTCTGGGTGCGAGTAGATACGCTTCCCCGTCTTTCCCGGATTTGTCATACGGCGTGCGGCTGCGGTACAATAGCCTAACGGGTTGCACGGAACCTTGGATCGGCGGGAATTTCGGGAAAGCGGGGTTGACGCGGTGTACTGGCGACCGGTACGCGATGTGTTGGCAGAACTCGTCTCGGAACTTTCTCCCGAGGAAATCGAACAGCTCTTGGACACGCCCCCGGATCCTTCTCTCGGGGACGTGGCCTTTCCCACTTTTCGTCTGGCCAAGGCGCGGCGTCGTCCGCCGGCCGAAATCGCCCGGGAAACTGCAGAGGCGTTGGCCGCGCGGGGGTTTTCCGCCCGGGCGGACGGCGGTTACGTGAACGTCGCCCTTCCCCGGGAAGCGGCGGTGCGCGACATCCTGCGCGAGACGGCGGCGCCGGATTTCGCCCGCTTTTCCTGGGGGGCGGGGAAGCGCGTCGTGATCGACATGTCCTCGCCGAACATCGCCAAGCCGTTCGGCGTTGGACATCTGCGCTCGACGGTGATCGGCCAGGCGATCCGGAACCTCCTTCTTCGGGCGGGGTACGAAGTCCTGCGCGTGAACCACATCGGCGATTGGGGAACGCAGTTCGGGAAGCTCATGGCCGCGTACGCGATGTGGGGAATTCCCAAAGGTGCTCCGGACAAGATCCGCGCCTACCTCGAGCTCTACGTTCGCTTTCACGAGGAGGCAGAGCGACGTCCGGAGCTCGAAGACGAGGGGAGGCGCTGGTTTAAGCGGCTCGAGGACGGGGACCCGGAGGCGCGGAAGCTCTGGCGGATGTTCGTCGACGAGAGCCTCAAGGAGTTTATGCGCATCTACGACCGCCTCGGGGTTTCCTTTGAATACGTCCTCGGGGAGAGCTTCTACAACGACCAGATTCCTGGGGTTCTCGAAGAGGTTCGGGCCAAGGGGCTTCTCGAGGAGAGCGAAGGCGCCTTTGTCGTCCGCCTCGGCGACGACCTCCCCCCGGCCCTCCTCCTCAAGTCCGACGGGACGACCCTCTACCTCACGCGCGACCTCGCCACCGCCCTCTACCGGAAGAACGTACTCGGTGCAGACCTCCTCCTCTACGTCGTCGGTCGGGAGCAGTCCCTCCACTTCGAGCAACTTCGTGGCGTTCTCCGGCGCATGGGGTACCCGTGGGCCGACGCGATCGTCCACGTTCCCTTCGGCCTTCTCCGCTTCGGCGGCAAAAAGCTTTCGACGCGCCGCGGGCGGGTGATCTTCCTCGAAGAGGTGCTCGACGAGGCGAAGGCGCGTGCCCTTCAGATCCTCGAGGAGAAGAGCCCCCAGCTTGCGGACAAGGAGGCCGTAGCCGAGGCGATCGGCGTCGGGGCGGTGATCTTCGGCGACCTACGGCAGAGCAGGCTCCACGACGTCGACTTCGACATGGAGGAAGCCTTGAGCTTCGAAGGGGAGACGGGCCCCTACGTGCAGTACACGTACGCGCGGGCGAAGGGCCTCTTTCGCCGGGCGGGTGAGCCCTACGAAGAGGCGTTGGCCGCCGTGCCTTCGGACGTCCGGGGAATTGCGGGCGACCGGGGGTGGGAACTGCTCAAGCTCGTCGCTGCCTATCCTCGGGCCGTGCGCAAAGGGATCGAACTCTACGAGCCGAGCGCCGTCGCCCGCCACATCCTCGATGTCGCCAAGGCCTTTAACCGCTACTACCAAGAAGAGCGCATCCTCGTCGAAGATGCGGAAGAGCGCCGGGCCAAGCTCGCCCTCGTGGCCCGCGTCGCCCGCGTGCTCGCCGACGGGTTGGAGGTTTTAGGTCTTAAGGTACTCGAAGAAATATAGTATGCTTAGAGGCGAAGCGACCGCGGTGATGCGCCTTCGGTGCCGCGCGGGAGAAAGAAGAGGTGGTGGACGTGAAGAAGGTGTCGCTCATCGTGAAGAAGCGCATCCGCAGCCCCTTTTACGAGGCCGTTCCGCGCTTGGGGTTGGAGCGCTTCTACGAGGACGCCTACCGCATGCTGTGGGTCGAGGCGGAGCGCGAGCTCGGCCGTGCGTTCACGCCGCAGGAGCGCGTGGACCTCATGAAGGAGCTCGAAAGCATCGTCCACGTGGAGGTCGACGGCGTCCACTACTTCTTCGCCCCCAGCCTAGAGGAATACTGGTACGAAGTGAGCGAGCTCATCGAAGAGCGGTTTCAGTGAGCACGACCTCCTTTCGGCCCCGATCCGGCGAAGGCGGGACCGGGGAGGCGACACCATAGACACGGCCGGTGTGCGGTCCTCTCCGACGGGGGTGGGAAGCCTGTGAGCGGCGGACCACCCTCGTTTCGCATGCGGGCGTTCGGGGGGAGGTACGGCGCGTGAGGGCAGAGAGTTGGGGAGAGGCGGCATTTTGGGCGTTCGTCGAGGCCTACATCCGGAGGCGCGGGTTTCGCATCGTGGCGTGGCGGGACGCCTACGACGTCCGCGGGGTGCGCCCTTCCGTTCACCTCGTGGAAAAGCTCGGCGAGCGCGTCACATACGTGCGCCTCTTTTGCGCGTCGCCGGACGCGTTCCCGCTCTCCGAAGTCGTGCGGGCGACGCTCCGCATGGGGGACATGCTCCGGCGGCGTTTTCGCGCTCCTTCCCTCGAGGCTGTGCTTCTCTTCGTCGCATGCTCCGCGCGCGAGGAGGATGCGCGAAGCGACCTCGGCCCTTTTTCCGACGGCGATGCGGTGAGCACCGCGCTGGCGGAAGTCCACGGAGCCACGAACTTCTTGCTTGGGGTCCTTTTCCCTGCCGACGGGGAGTTCGCGCTTTCCGTCGCCGAGGTGCCCCAGGCGGCGGAAGAGGCGGGAGAAGTTCGTCTGTCGCCTTGCCCCTTCGGTACCTCGGAGAAGAAGGAACTCGCCCACGAGGCTGACCGGGTGGGTTCCCCCGTTTCAGACGCGGACGCTCGGGGCTTCTCCGCCACCTCTGAGGGGGGAGCGCCCCTTTCCCAGGGTCTGGCGAAGCGGGAGTGCGCCTTTTGGCAAGAGGTACTTGCGGGCGGCCTTCGCCCGTACCTCCCGCGCTACGCCCGCTGGTGGAGCGGGTTCTTTTCTTCTTCTCCCTTGGCGGGCGGCCTTCGTCGGAAGGGAGACGGCGTTTCCCCTTCCCCCGAGAGAGGTCTCGAAGTACGCCCGCCCATGTTCGGCACGTACCTTCTCCTCGGAACGTCTGCCGCCACGTACCTTCTCCTCTCCTGGCCCGAGCTTGCCAACCGCCTGCAGGAAATTTGGCTCCGGCATGCCGGGATCTTCGGCCTCGTTTTGGAAGGGCTCGGGTCTCCCTTCGTCTTCGGCGGGTTTCCCTCGCTCGTCCTCGCCGCCCTTGCCCTCTACGTCCTCGCTCCTCCTGCGGAGAGCGCCTTCGGTACGTCGCGCCTCCTCACCCTCTACGTCGGCGGAGGACTTTTGGGCGTGCGCTGGGCGGAAGCCCTCTCAGGTGCGGAAGCTTGGGGAGGTACGGCGGCGCTCTACGCCCTCGTCGGCGGCCTTTTGAGCTTTCTCCTCCGCCGCCGTCGCCTCTTGGGGCGCGAATTTCTCGTTGACGCGGGCGTCCTCCTTGGAATCGCGCTTCTTCTCCTCTTCGCCTTTGCCTCCGTCCACCCGGTACTCGCCTTCGGCGGCCTTTTGGGCGGAACGCTTCTCGGCGTGGCCCTTACGCCGGAACTCGGTTCCTCCCCTGTGCGCACCTCTTTCTGGGCCCTCGTAGTCTACGGACTCTTTCTCGCCTGGGGGATGCTCAGCGCGTGAGGTCTTTCCCCCGCATCCGCTGCATAAGGACGTAGGGCGGCTGTGTGCCCTTTCCGCCTTGTGGCGGGGAGGGCGGTCGCCTTTCGAGTACGGAACGGTGCGTACGGGCGGAGATGGTGAAGGCGTGTACGGGTTCGAGGCGATTTGGCGGCGAATCCGCGGCGCGGCATCGTCCTTCGGCCGCCGTGCGGCGGTCGGGTTCCGCTTCGGTGCCTTCCGCACGTTTGTTTTCGGTTCCGACCGCGCAGGGCGATTCGTTCCGCGCCGCGTTTTCGTACGCCTGGGGGTGTTTTTCGCCGTTTCGTCGCTGGCGGCGGGAATCGGGTTCCACGTGGCCGAACGCTGGGAGCTTTCGCGCGCCCCGGAGGCGACGCGCGGGGCCTTTCTCTCGGCTTTGGAACGGGGCGATCCGGATGCGGCGGCGTCTTACGCCGTGACGCGCGACGAAGAGGGGCATTGGCACCCCGTTTCCCGCGAATGGGGGGCGCTCCTCGCGGCCGCCTATCGTTCCGATCCTTCCTACCGGGAGTGGCTCAGCACCCACCTTGCCTTTCGAGGAGAGACGGACGAAGCGCTTCCACCGCCCTTTTCCCTCGTCCGGGTGGGGCGCGCGTTTCGCGTCTACCTCCCGGCTCTGTATGTCTGGGTGCCGGAAGGGGGAGAACGCGCATCCTCCGGTTCCCAAACCGGGACCTTCGAACTCCTCGCGGGAGGAGAAAGGGAGGGGATCGCATTTCCTCTGCCCGAGGTGCGACCGGGGAGGTTCGGCCCCTTTCCTCCCGTGTCCGGCGAACTTCGGTATGCCTGCCCGGACCTTAAGGACAACTCTCCGGAGGGGGGCGCGGCCGAGCCCTGGTTTGCCGTACGAAGGCTCACCCCCGAGCGGGCTTTAGAAGCCGACGCCATCGTCTGGTGGCTCGGCGCACCTCCCGGCTTCGACATGCGGGCCCCCGAGGTTCTGGAAGTTGCCGTGCGCTTTGCCGTCTCCTTCGACGAGGCCCTGCGAAAACGCGACGCCTCCCTCTTAGAGGGGACGGATGCAGAACTCCGGCGCCTCTTTTCGGACATGATCGCCCAGGGAGAACTTCCTTCAGGTACGCCCGAACTCCGGCCGCGGAGGATCCGCCTCTGCCCGTCCGCCCAAAACCCCCGTCGTGTATTGGACGGTGCGGGAGGCGAACTGCTCGAAGCCGACGTGGAGGAAGAGTGGGAGAACGATATCGTCGTCCGCTGGCGGTACCGCTTCCGCCGCGAAGGGGACGGCTCCCTGGCCATCGTCGCCGCGGTCCGCGCGGACGCGGAAGCCGTTTCGCCGCTTCCGAGGGACGGGGTGGGCGACTTCCTTCCGGAACGCCCCCCCGCCTTCGGCGGCAGGCTACAGGCGGGGGGAGAACGCGGAGAATCCGATGCGGATTGTCTCGTGCGGAACACGGATCTCGTGTACGTGATCGGCTTCGACGGGGGGGTCGTCCCCCACCGGAACGACCGCGATCCGCAAGGCGAAGAAGCCCTCGCCGTGCGCCGATGGGCGGAGGCGCAAGGGGGGGTGGTGCGCTTTCGCGAACTCCCTTGGCCGGAAGGGATCGCCGCTCTGCGTCGCGGCGAGATCGACGGGTACTTCGGTGCGATCTCGCCGGACGAGGCATCCCGGCGACTTCCCGGGTCGCCGTACGTCGTGCTCGAAGCCGGGGGCGGTCGCCGTACCGTCCTTCTCCTCGCCCCGCAGCGGTAAAGCGCAGGGAAACGGCAACGAATTCGAACGTTCGAATCTCCGCGTCCGTTGTGCTATAGTAATGCGTAAAGGGTGTCCCGGTCGGGGGAGGTTCGCATGGACAACGTCGACTTCGCCGCCAAGGCGCTGGAAATTTTGGAATCCGATGCGGAGCGCATCATGCGCCTCATCCGCGTGCAACGGGAAAACCTCGTCCTCCCGAACTGTCCCCTCTATCAGGAGGTTCTCGATACGCAAATGTTTGGCCTTTCCCGCGAGGTGGACTTTGCCGTACGCCTCGGCCTCATCTCGCGCGAGGAGGGGAAGCGGATCCTCGACCGCTTGGAAGAAGAGCTAGCCCGCCTCGATGCAGAGGTTGCGCGAGACGTGAGCGTGTCCCGTCCGGATGCCGGGTGTCGGCCGACTCCGTGAGGGCGGTCAGCCGACGCCCCCCGGCGTTTCCGTTCGGAGTGAGGCTCAGTACGGACGGAGTACGAGGTACACGGCGAGCGGGAGAAGCCCCAACGCGAGAAAGATCACGGCCCACGCTTGGGCCGTTTTTTGTTCTCGGCGAAGCGTCTGCGCCCAAAGGATTGCGTGGAGCGCACCGCCACCGGCGACAAAGAGGGTGATCAACGTGGCCATCGCACGCCTCACCAGCGCATCTTGGGTTCCGGGGATTCTTCTTGGGTGGTCACGGTCTTTCCGAAGTTGATGATCTTTACGTCCACGTGGACTTCTACCTCGGCGCGGGGGAATTTTCCCGGGAAATCGTACCGACGGTAGTCTTCCCACGTTGGAAAAAGCCTAAGCGCAAATCGGCTCCAACCGAAGATGTCCGTTTCGAACTCTTTCTGCGCCCGGTGGACGACCCGGCGGAAGGCCGATTCGAGTTCCTTGCGGATGCTCTCGTGGAGGAGTTTTCGCTTCTCGGCGTCGTTCACGTAGTCGACCCGCGAGGGAACGGAGAGGACCTCTACGCGGAAGGGGACGTCGACGACGATCCGAGGAATCTCGCGGCTTACGTCGATGCGGATCCGCGGTCCCTCCCAGTTTTGGATCCGCGTGGAGACGTAGTACGTCGGATCTACGGGATCGCGAAATCCGATGAGGTAAGTCGCTACGTGAAGTTGGTTTCCTAAGAGGAGGGCGAAGCGCGTCTCATACCCCGTGAGCGCCCCGACCATCTTCCCCCGCGCGAGAGCGGCGCTCCCGATCATCTCCACGGGATCCCCTCCTTCGATGCGGAGTTCCCCGGGGAAGGCGCGGTCGTCTCGTCCTTCCGAACCTTCCTCGCGTCGAGCCGTGGCGTACGTGACGAGGTAGCCAGCACGGATGCTGTAGGCGCGGAGGAATTCGTTGAGCGTGGAAATGGGGACGGTTCCCGTATCCTTCCAGCGGTTGAGCTTGAAGCGATAAAAGATGTACGGAAGCGTCTCGAATCGGGGGCGGTTTTCCCGCAAAAAGTCCTCCGCGCGCTCGTGCGTGACGATGATCGGCGTTGCCCGGCGCATTTCCGGGTCGCGGAGTGCCGCGGCGAGGGTGACGAAGAGGTCTTCTTGGCGCACGAGCTCCTCGCCGATGACGATCGTCTGAACGTGGGAGATGTTGATCCGACGGGTGACCACGGAGTTTGCGATGTCCCGCGCCCAGATGGGCGTCGTATCGCGCACCGTGACGTACGTGACGTTTGGCTCCTTTTGCGCCGTCTGGCTTATAGGAATGGAAGCCTTTTTGGTGTTCATGAGCTCGAAGGTGACATCCAGCCGCCCCGGCTGTTCCGCACGGTCGAGGCCGATGGCCGAGGCAAAGACGATGTCCTCGAGTTCGACCTTGTCCCAACAGCCGCCCAGGGTCAACAATCCGCCGATCCCCGCGAGGAGGAACGCGGAACGCCCTAAAGCCCGAAGCGCACATTTCAGACGCCCGCGCGCCGTCGACCGAGGCATTTCCGCCCTGCCTTTCGGGAGGGCTTCGCCCTTACGGCCACGAGGGGAGGGTACGGGAGACTTCGGCCCTTCTCGCCCTTCCTTTTTCATCGCCATCGGCCTCCTCCATCCGAGTTTGGCTGCACTACGCCAGAAACGTCGCCGTCGGCCGAGGTTCGAGGCGAAGTTCAGTGCGGCCTTCCTCCCCGGAACGGCTGCTTTCCCGCGGGAAGCGGCCAGAGCACGACGGCAAGGCCCAAGAGGAGCATGACGAAGGTGGCGGCGACGACGACGGCGTACTTCCAGCGAAAGATGTCGTTGATCCCCACGGGGATGAGGCTCGTGAGAAAGAGGTAGGCGGCAACGAGCGGGAGAAGCGGCCTTCCCGCGGGTACGTCCAGGGCGAGGCGGAGGAGCTGGGCGAGGAGGTAAAGGACGATGGCGAGCCGCGCCACGGAGGCCATGACCCAGATGTAGAGGAAGATCGCCTCGATGTGGGAGATGTAGAGCCCAAAGTGGGCGAAGCGCGTGAGTTGCTGGTAGTGGAAGAGGATGTCGTTTACGCTGGGGAAACCGAAGACCCAGTCGTAGAGGAGAAGAAACACGCTCATCACCAGGGCGGCCATTCCCGTCCCCGTGAGGATTGCCCGGCGAAAGGTGCGAACTCCCCCCTTTGTGGCACCGGCGAGGAAGGCGAGGAAAAACGGCTCGCAGAAAAAGCCGAGGGTGAGGAGGGATTCCCGGAGAATCCGCGGAATTCCCGGTCCGAAGAGAGGAAAGGTATAGGACGGGTCCACGAGGTCGATGACGCCGAGGATGAGGAGGACGAAAAAAAACATGGCGTACACGAAGAACATGTTGCCCATTCGCCCGATCGCCTCGTAGCCGCGAGAGGCGACGTACATCCCGCCCAAGAGGAGCACGAGGCCGACGGCGTGTTCGGGCGTACGCAGGTAGAACATCACCGTGAGCATGACGACGTACGGACGAAAGCAGAGCGCCCCCAGGGCGAGGAGGAGGAGGAAGAGGCCCCACGCGGTGAAGCGCGTCGCCGTAGGTACCCACATGAGCTTGAGGAGACGAAAGACGTCGTCGGCGCCGTGGCGCTCCATCTTCCGCGTGAGCGGGACAAAGAGGAGGACAAAGGCGAGCCACTGGATGAGGGGGACCATCCATGCGGCGTTGCCGCCGATTTGGAAATAGAGTGTTGTATTTTCGTCCGTGCCGCGGAGGGCGATGAGGAAAAACGTCATCGTCGTGAGCTCGCGAAAGCCGATGCGTCGGTTGGTCGACGGCGTTTCCACGCGCCCCCTCCTCTCTTCGGGGGGTCTTTCGCCGCGCTCCTGCGGAAACCGGTTTCTCCCCTACGGTTTCGGGTTCCGGGGGTTCTCCCGCGCGGGGATCCTGTGGAAGGGGAGGCGAAGGCGGAGCTCGGCTTGGGGCATGGCCGTTTCCGGGTTGTGGGTTTCCTCCCAGAAGGTGCGGCGGAAGAAGGTGTCTTTGGAGGAGGGGAGGTAGGGGGCGACGGGGGCCATGTGCCCTACGCCGAACGGTTCGTGGGAGACCATGTAGGCGAGGAGGACGGCGAAGAGCGTGGCGATGCCGAGGAAGCCGAAGAGGGCGGCGGCAAAGATGAAGAAAAAGCGCATGATCCGGAGGAAAAACCCGAGGCTCTGGTCAGGGATGGCGAAGGAGGCGAGGGCGGTGATCGCCACGACGATCACGAGGATGGGGCTTATAAGCCCGGCCTGAACGGCCGCCTGCCCGAGGATGAGGGCGCCGACGATGCCGATCGTAGGTCCGATCTGCGTGGGGATCCGCGTGGAGGCCTCCCGGATGAGCTCGAAGCTGAACTCCATGAGGAGGACTTCGACGACGGTCGGGTAGGGGACGTATTCGCGCGATCCGGCGATGGAGACGAGGAGGTCGAGGGGGATCGTTTCCGGGTGGTAGTTCACGGCGGCGACGTAGAGGGCGGGCGCGAGGAGGTTCAAAAAGAAGGCGGAGATCCTGAGCCCGCGGAGGAAGTTTCCGTACGCCCACCTCTGGTAGTGTTCGTCCGGCGTGTGCAGGAGGTTCCACTGCGGGGCGGGAGCGATGAGGACGAAGGGGAAGTTTTCCTGGATGAGGACGACGTGGCCTTCCAGGAGGTGGAAGGCCGCACGGTCCGGCCGTTCCGTTGCGAGGAAGGAGGGAAGGAGGCTCTTGGGGTAGGGGTCGAGGAGCTCCTCGATGAAGACGACGCGCTGAAAGTCTGCCTGCGCCAGCTCGTCGAGCCGCCGGCGAAAACGGTCGACGAATTCCTCGCTCGCCGTTCCCTTGAGGTAGAGAAGGGCCACCTCCGTCCGCGTCTCTGTCCCAATGCGAAAGGACTCGTGGACGAGGTTGGGCGAGCGCAGGTAGCGGCGGAGGATAGCGAGGTTTTGGTGCAGGTCTTCCACAAAGGCTTCCTGCGGCCCCTTAAGGACGTGTTCGATTTTGGGTTCTTGAACGGAACGCGTGGGGAAGAAGGAAAAGTCGATGGCGAAGGCGCGGCGGATCCCGTCGATGAAGAGGACGATGTGCCCGTCGAGGATGTGCCGAAGCGCGTCCTCCATTTCGTCCACGTAGTCCAGGTGGAGCGAGTCGAGGATCGTCGTGATCTCCGTGTAGGCCTTTTTCCCGGTGATGGCGGTAACCCGTTCGTTTAACGGCCGGATCACGGCCTCGTCGATCGTGCTTTCTTCGATCGTCCCTTCCAGGTAGACGATGGCCGCCTTGCGCCGGCCGTATGTGATGTGGCGCACCTTGAGGTCGACGTTTTGCGGCGAATGAAAGTGCTCACGAACCTTGGCGACGTTCGTCTTGAGCTTAGAAGAGATGGGGCACTTGGGACACTTCGGCCCCGGCACGCCCGTGCGCTTTGCCGCCGCCTCTTCCAAGGTGCGCTGCTTTTCCCGGTGGCGCCGAAAGACGGACCAGGGGCGGAACACGGCGGTCCCTCCCTCCGGGTGCCCTCTCCGGCGAGGGCGTACCCTCCGCATTGGCAACTTCCGCCTCGCGTCTAGTTTTTGCCGGGGCATGCAGGAATATGAAAACCGCTGCGGTATAATGAAGCGAGAGCGGCAACGGCCGCCGCAGGCAAAGGAGGCCGGCACATGCCGATGGAGACCTTCGGGAGAGAACCTCGAGACGAAACGGGGCGTTCGTTGGGGGAACCCCCGTCGCATTCCGAAGCATCGTTTGCGCAGTCGAATAACAAGTATTCCAAAGAGTCGGAAACAAAAGAGCGCGGCGTGGCTATGGAGGTGATCTCCCTCCTCGTTCGCCTCGCCGTAGAGGATACACCCGGAGCTTACCTCGCAGAGGAGCCGTATGTGGGCGGCTGGGTGTACCGCCTTTGGGGGAGGCCCGCCGGGCCGGCGGTGCAGCTGCGCCGGGAAGACGGTCGGCTTTCCGTTTTCGTGCGCCTTGCCGTCGACTATGGTGCGGACATCCGGAGCGTGGCGCGCGAAGTCCAGAGGCGCGTCCGCGAAGATGTGGAGCGTCTTACGGGCTACGTCCCGGACGCCGTGGACGTCTTCGTCGAAGACGTCCGCGAGAGAAAGGCTCGGCCTCCCGAGCCCACCGCACAGGGCGAAGGTCGTTCAGCCGGAAACCCGACGGAGTCGGGAGATCGCCAAGGCGATGCCGACCTCCCCGAGGCTCAATACGAGGGACGTTCCTCCGTAGCTGATAAAGGGTAAGGTCACTCCAGTGATCGGAAGGAGCCCCGTCACGCCCCCGAGGTTGAACATCGTCTGGATGGAGAGGGAAGTGGCGATGCCGTACGCCAACGTGCGGGCAAAGGGATCGTCCGTGCGTGCGGCGAGAAAGGCGATCCGGAGCACGAGGGAGGCGAGGAGGAAGAGGAGGAGCGCGCCGCCGATCGCGCCGAGTTCCTCGAGTACGACGGCGAAGATGAAGTCGTTGTGGGCGTAGGGGAGGTAGTAGGCCTTTTGCGTGCCGTAGCCCAGACCTACGCCGACCAGCCGGCCGTGGGCGATGGCGTACAAGGACTGGATGAGGTGGTATCCACGCCCCTGGGGGTCCGACCAGGGATCGAGAAAGGCGAAGAACCGGTTCATCCGGTACGGGACGAAAAAGACGGCCAGGGCGACTCCCGCCGCGGAAACGACACCGACGAAGAGGAGGTGGCGGAGGTCGGCGCCGGAGAGGTAGAGGACGACGAGCGTCGTACCGAGGAGGATGGCCGCCGTTCCGAGGTCGTTTTCCAAAAGGACGAGGAAGGCGAGGCTTCCGCCGACGAGGAGCGGCGGCAGAAACCCCCTGCGGAACTGCGCGATCCGATCCCCCCGATTGGCGACGAAGGCGGCGAGGTACATGAGGAGGGCGAGTTTGGCGAATTCGGAAGGTTGAAAGGAGAGGCCTCCGAACCGCAGCCAGGAACGCGAACCGTTGACTTCCGTGCCCACGTGTGGGATGAGGACGAGAACGAGGAAGGCGTAGGCCGCGGCGAGGGCGAGCGGGATGAGCTTTCGGAGGAGGCGGAGGGGGGTGTGCATCGCCACGACGAGGACGACGCTCCCAAGTCCCGCCCAGAGAAGTTGTCGCTCGGCCCAGTTCAGAGCGCCGGGTTGCAAAAGGAAGTGGAAGGCGGACGTCGTTGCGGAGGACCGGGACGAGGCGGGGAGTTGGACTTCGGGCAGGCTGGCGCTCCACACCATCGTGAGGCCGAAGATCACGAGGAGCACCGTGAGGAGGAGGAGGACGTAGTCTGGACCGGGCGATACGGCCGTTCGCTTTTCCGATCCGGCGAAGCCCTTCCGCGGCGACACGGAAGAAAAGGGGATTACCGCAGCGGGGTGCTCATGGGGGAGACGTCTGGGAGAAATCGCCTTTCACCTCGTCCACAGCTAGTTTCTCCTCTCGGTTCCGATTATACCGGGATTTCGGGACGAGCGGGCGAGGGCGTTTCGGCCGTGCGGCACACATAGGGGCGGAGGATCTCGCAAAGGATAAGGGCGGATCTTCCGAGGAGGTGAACGCCGTGACCCGCGTGGCCGACGTCATGGCCCGGCAGGTCGTCACCGCCGATCCGCAGATGACGCTTGTGGAAGTCGCACGGCGGATGAAGGAGCACGACATCGGCGCGTTGCCCGTCGTCGGCGCGGACGGAAAGCTTCTCGGGATCGTCACCGACCGCGACATCGTCGTCCGCGCGCTTTCCGAGGCGAAGGACGGGAATCTGCGTGTGGCGGACGTGATGACCCCGAATCCCGTCACCGTCTCCCCGGATCGTCCGCTCCTCGAGGCGGCGAAGCTCATGGCGGAGCACCAGATCCGCCGCTTGGTGGTTGTCGACGGAGGGCGTGTCGTGGGGATGTTAAGCGTAAAGGACCTCACGGAGGCGGAAGAAGGCTTTCGCTTCGTGGACACGGTGATTCGCGAAGTGTCGGAGACGGCGGAGGAGCACGGAGCGGAAGTCCACTGAGGGGCCGGATTTCTGCGGGTATGCGGACGAAAGCCGGGCGGTATCCCCGCCCGGCTTTTGGCGTTTTCTCCTGTGGGGATTTTTTCTTTCCCCTTCGGCGAATCGGGGTCCGGAAAGACGTTTACGGGAGCTTTACGGCGATGTACTCGCAGTCGAGGTCGCCGTGCACCATGCACTTTTCCTCGATCAGGTCGACGCGGCCCCCGATCGTCTCGAGGATCCCCCTTAGGTATGCCTGGTGCATTTCGCAAATCACGGGGTAGTCGTGGATTTGCTCCATGAAGGGGCAGTTCCGTACGCGGAAGCGGAACATGGGATCTTGTACCTCGAGGAGTTCGGGGTAGAGATCTTGCTGTTCCGCGATGCGGATGGCCGCTTCGACGAGCCGGGGGAAGGGCTGGTCTTCCGCTCGGAAGTGCTCATCTTGGAGGTAGCGGTGCCCTACCTCGACGCCCAGGCGGTACCCCTCTTCGACGAAAACCTTTTTCGCCTCTTCGCCGAGGCGGTCCAGCGTCCGCATCGCCACCTCGGAAACGAAGGCGTAGTCCCGCGGCGGGAAGGACACGGTTTCCCGCTTGAGGGTTGGGGTGTAGACCTTCCCCGGCCGACCGCCCTTCCCGGACTTTTCCGCACGGGACGTGACGAGGTTTGCCTCTTCCAGCTTCGTGAGGTGCAGCCGGGCGACGTTGGGGTGGATCCCGAAGTGTTCGGCGACTTGGGTGACGGTAACCCCCTCTTTGTTGGCCAGGACGTAGCGGTAGATGTTGTAGCGGGTCGGATCGGAGAGGGCGCCTGTGATTTTCAGAACTTGTTCGCTCGCCATGGTCGATCTTCCTTTCCTGCCGTTGTGGAACGCCTTTCCCCTGGCCCGGTAGAGAAAGCGCTTACCCGGTCGTCCCAAATGGGAGTTCCGCATCTCCGGGAGGGGCCACGACCACCTACCATACCAGGGATAGTATATACGATGGGAACCGGAGAAATCAAGCATGAACTGGTAAATAAAAATATTTTGACTTTTCACGGGTGCCTTGACGCCCCGGACGGGCGAGGCTACAATACATTGTAGCGAGTATTGTTCTCAATCCGTTTTTCGGGCGGATGAGAACGCCGGCACGGCCCGTGCACCGTCTCGGGCCTCGAGATCGAACAAGGTGGGGTGAGGAAAATGGCGCCGCGCCGAAAGGGTAAGGTGATTTTCTACACGTACCCGAGCTGCACGTCGTGCCGCAAGACCAAGGAATGGCTCAACCGCCACGGGATCCCCTACGAGGAGAGGCACATCTTTCGGAATCCGCCGTCTCCGGACGAGCTCAAGGAGATGTTCCGCCTGACCACGGAAGGGACGGACGAGCTTTTGTCCAAGCGCAGTCAGGTCTTTAAGTCGCTCGGTATAGACATCGAAAACCTCCGCTTTACGGAGCTCCTCGAGCTCCTTCACCGTGAACCCCGCCTCCTTCGGCGGCCGATCATCACCTACGGGGACCACCTGATTGTCGGCTACGATCGTGAGGCCTTGGAGGTCCTGCTCGCCTTGGCGTGACGCGGAGACGTCGAACAAATGGGAACTTCGGATGAACGGAAGGGGGTCGCCGCCTGTGCGGCGACTCCTTTTGTGTGTATACCTTTTCGTCTTTTCGAAAACTACAGGGGAGTTTGCTATACTAGGGGTAGGCGCTGCGCCGGTCACTTACCTTCCGGCCGCCCCGCTTCTTCGGGTTTTCCCGGTGTGGGGACGTACGCCGTGTGGGAGTGGACGAGAGATGAAAAGGGAGAGGTCCCGTTCCTACGAAATCTGGACGCCCGAGGATGACCGCATTTTGGCGGAGAGCGTGCTCTCTTCGCTTCGTCGGGGAGGCACCCAAAAGGCCGGGATCGAGGAGGCCGCAGAGCGCCTCGGCCGTTCCTACGCCGCCGCGAGCTACCGCTGGAACCGCTTCGTGCGCAAGGATTACGCAAAGGAGCTTGCCGCCCTCCGCAGAAGTGCCCGCTCGAAAGGGGCTTTTCCCCAGGAGATTCCGCCTTCCTCCGCTTTCTCCCCTGCGGCACCGGATCCTTCCGCCCGCGCCCGCGAGGTTCTCCGGAAGATTTCCGCACTTCTCGAGGAATTGGAAGAGCTCTTCGGGGATGGGTCCGTTCCGGGTTCCTTCCCCTCGCATAGAGGTGCTTCTGTCGGTCCGTCCCTTCCCTCGGCTTCGGTTTCCCCCTCGGCTCCTCCGTCTGGTCGGGCGTCTCTTTCGGCTTCGGCCCTTTCCGAAGGGGAGGCGCTCGGGGAGAAAGGGAAGGGGGAAGGGGGAAGCTCCTCTCGCGAAAAGCCGGAGGACAAGGGAGAACAGCGACCTCCGCACCGGAGGGCAACGTTGGGTGCAAGCACAATCCGGAGGGTCTCGCCTCTTTCCGCAAAGAAAGAGGAAGGGGGAGGCAGGGAGATTCGCCTTTCTCTCGCGTTTGCAAGGGAACCGGGCTCGTTGGATGAAAAATCGGACGCCCTCACCCCCATCTTGGAGGCTCTGCGCGACCTCGAAGACTCGTAAGGCTTTCGTCTAGCGGTTCGTGTGTACCTCCAGGCTTCCCCGGTCGACGATGCGCACGAAGACCTCGACGCGGACGTCGCGAAGGCGCCGAGGCGCCTTCGCGACTTTTGACGAGGGCGCGGTCTGCGAAAGGGGCAGTCCGTAGGGGTTGAGCCCTTCCTCTCCGACCTTTTGTAAGACGGTTTGGGCGGTTTCCGCCAGGGTCTTGGCGGCACGCGCTTCAAGTTCGGACTTTGGGAGCCCGTCGGAATTTTCCTCGACGGCGGCGTCGACCCGAAGTCGGAGGTGAAGGGTCGTCCCGTCCTCGAGCCAGAGCTCCGTGCGCCAACGCCCCGGGGGACTCACGAGGAGGGCACCGTTTACCCGCACGCTGAGGGGGATTCGTTCGCGCAAAAGCGCGTTCAAAAGGACGGCCTCCTCGCCGCGGAGTTCCAGCCGCGGCCGGGCCTTGTCGCACACGTAGAGGGAATCCACGCGGTAACCTTGTTTCTCGACGCTCACGACGGGGAGGACGGGATCGAAATCCGGCTCGAGGAGCCTGCGCCCCACGTCGAAGAGTTCTGCCGGGTAGAGGTCGGGGTTGTCTTCGCCCGTTCGTTCCAATAGGGAGAGGAGGTTGCTCCCGGGGATTCGCTCGTCGGGCGGTTTGATCTCGAGGACGTCTCGGGCGGAGGGCCGTCCCACCGCGACGAAGGCGGTCACCTTGATTTCTTCGCGGCGGAGGAACCCGTCGAGGAGTTCACCCAGCGTACGGTGTGAGAGGGCGTCCTCGCCGATCACCACGACGTTGAGGTGGGAAAAGTCCAGGTAGCTGGATGAGCGCGTGCGAAGGGTTTCCACGGCTTCGGCGAACCCCGAGGCTTCCGTTTCCAGGAGGAGGAAGCGGTTTTCTCCCTTTTTGATCTCGGGGCTGGGGATGACCACCTTAAACGTAAAGCGTAGGCCTTCTGTTTCGTGTTTCTTCGGTACAGAGGTACTTTCGGTGACGCCGGGGCCGTCTACGCCCACGGCGATGACGAACGCGTGTTGCTCGATGTCGCGGTAGTTGCACCCGGCGACAAACGCCGCGCTTCCGCCGAGAAGGAGGGCGACGAGTGCAGCTTTCCCTCCGCGGAAGCCCCTTCTCGCGCCTTGGGGAGACCGTTTTTGCGGGGGGAGGCGCACGAAGAGTCCAAAGACGAGGAGGGCGACGAGTTCGGCCGCAGGTAAAACGTCGAAGAACATCGCCACCGCCCGGTACGTCCCTTCCGTACCCAGGAGGTTCCAGAAAATGGGGAGGAGAACTAGCCCGGTGACGGCAAGGAACAGCCACGGGAAGAGCCGTTGCCGCCGCATACCCATAAAGGCGGGAGCGTCGAGCTCGGGGGTCGTCCCCCGAGCTCCTTTTCGTTTGGCAGATTCGCCGAACAGGGCGGCCTCGAAGAGGCGGACGGAGGCGGCCCAAAAAACGGTAGCGGCGAGGGAGGAGGAAGTGAGGGTGACGAGCACGAGCGTGAGGAAGTCCTGCTCCATCGGCGAAAGGTACAGCCGCACGGCACTCGCCGCGCTCAACCACGGGTACGGTGCTCCGGAGAGGAGTTCCGGGCCGAGGAGGGAGAGGGGGAGGAGGTAGAGGAAGACGTAGGCGAGGGCGAGGAAGAGGAAAACGAGGGCGTAGGGGAAGAGGCGCTTCGGGGGTTCGAGGACGTGGAGGAACCCCGCTAGGGCCAGCGTCCCGGAAAAGGGAGCAAAGGCGGCGGCGATTTGCCCGTACGTGGGCAGCCCTGGACGCAGGAGGTGGCGCCATGCAAGGTCCCATCGGGTATGCGGCTGAGTGAGCGTAGGTGGCAGGGACACGAGGAGGACGAGGATCCCGAGGAGGGCGAGCACCTCCACTGCCAGAAGGAGCTTGGAAAAGGGGAGTCGTGCGCCGTAAAGGGCGAGGGCGGCGAAGAGGAACACGGGGAGCGAAAGGTAGGCCGGAGCCCCAAGGAAGCGTATGGCGACATCTGCGGAAAAGAGGATCGCAAAACTCCCCCACGCGAGGTACGTAAGGCCGAAGGCTGCCGCCAGCGGTCGCGCCGCGGGGGACGGAAACACGGCGGTGAGCTGATCGTGAAGCGGGGTGTAGGGAGCCTTGCGCCAAAGGGTGCCGTAGGCCAAAGCGAGGACGATTCCCAGAAGGCTGCCCGCCGCGAGGGCAAGACCGTCCCCCGCCGGGGAGGCGAGAAGGAGGTGGGGGACGAACCCGAAGCCGGCCATGAAGTACGTAGCGAGAAAGACGTACAGGGCAAAGCGTGGCTGCACTTAGCGTCCCACTCCTTTGCCGGACGTCCCCGCGGAGAAGGGAAGGTAGAAGTACGGTTCGCCAAAGCTCTCCCTTTCGGCGAGTGCGAAGAGGTAAACCGCAAACCCCACGAGGATTCCCGCGAGGCCGAAGAGGGAGGCGAGGCCGATGAGCGGATAGCGCGCGATGCGCACGGCGTACAACATGGGGTTTACGGGGACCACGAAGCTCGAAATGGCTACGACGGCGATCACGAGGATCATGACGTCGGAGACGATCCCTGCGGTGGTCGTCGCCTGCCCGAGGATGATTCCGCCTACGGTGGTCGCGGCGGCGCTTATGCTCTTGGGCAGGCGCATCGAGGCTTCGAGAAGGAGCTCCACAGCGAGCATCATGAAGAGCACTTCGAAAAACGCGGAAAAGGGTACGGCCGCCCGGCTTCCCGCCACGGACAACGTGAGCGGGAGGCGGATCGCTCCGGGGTTGTACACGGTGAGGGCCACGTAGAGTGCGGGCGTAAGCAGCGTGACGAGGACGGCGGTAAAGCGCATGGTGAGGAAGAAGAGGCGCGCGATGCCGGGATGGTACACGTCGTCCATGGAGGCGAAGAAGTCGAAGAAGTAAGCCGGGGCGATGAGGGCGAACTCCGAGCCGTCGAGGAGGAGGGCCACCTTTCCGTGGGTGATCTCCTGCAGGATTCGGTCGGGTCGGTCCGTGACCATGTACGAGGGGAAGAGCGTGAACTTCCCGGCAAATACGCGCTCGAGTTGTCCGGCGGCGAAGAGGGCGGGCAGGTCGGGCGTCTGGATCGCCTTGCGGAGGGCTTCGAGAACGTGGGACTTCACGAGGTCGCGGTCGTAGACGAGGGCGACGTTGGTTTGGCTGCGCGTACCGATTTCCCCGAGCTCGATGGCGAGGTTGACCTGCTTGTAGCGAAAGCGGAGGAGGTTGAGGTTGACGAGGAGGGTTTCGCTCAGCGAGTTGAGGGGGCCTTGGAGGACGGGCTCGACTTCCGTCCGCTGAACCCCCGTATCCTGGAGGAGGCGAAGGTCGAGAAGGTAGGGCTCTCCTTCGAATTCCACGAAGACGGCCCCGTTTAGGAGCATCTTGGCCGCCTGTCCTTCGTCGGCGTAGGGGATACCAAAGGGATGGCTCTTCAGGTAGTCGCGGAAGCGGGACGCATCGGTTTCGAAGAAGACGCGCACGAGGTAGCGCTGGATCTTGTCTTCGTCGGCCACGGTCTTGACGTAGAGAAGCGTCGCGCGCTTCGGGCCGTCTTCCAGGGTTCGGGATACGAAGTCCGCCAGTCCTTCGAAAGTGCGGCGAAGGGCATCTTGGGGACGCAAAGGGGAAGCGCTTTTGTCTTGGGTCCCGCTCCTATCCTTTTTCTTCATTTGTCCCCTCCTCTCGCCCCGAGTACCGGAATTCGCCGGGTGCGGAAGTCTCTGCCACGGGTTTCTTTTCCTAGGTTGGGAGGCGGCGGCAGGATTCATGCGCCGCATGCAAAATTTCCGCGCCGAGGGAGGAGTTTGCCCGCGGATGACGAATTGTGCCCAGGAAAGGGTGTTTGCGGAAAGGGGGTCGGCCGTGCCGCAAGTCGTGCAGCACGTTCTGGCGGCGTTGGTCGTCGTCCCGCCTCTCGGCTTTCCCCTCGTGTGGCTCGTCGCATACTACGTCACGCGTTCCCCTTCGGAGGCGCGGGAGTGGGCACTCGGGGCGACCTCGCTCCTCTTCTTCCTCGCGGACTTCGTCTTGGGAGAGGTCGTGCGCTGGGGAGGGGTCGGGCGGTTTGCCTTTCTCTTCGGGTTTTTTGCCGCCTTCGCCGCCCTCGTCGCCTACGGGGTGCGGCGCGGACGGAGGGTGAGGTTCCCCCTCGGCCGCGTGGCCTTGCGGCTGGGGCTTTTGTATTTCGGCGGCGTGTACGCGCTCCTCGTCCTCGTGGGAATCTTGGTAACGGCATGGAACTTGTAGCACAAGGGAGGTAGGGATACGGCCGTGGACCTCGGCGAACGCAAGCTCCTCTGGGTAGAACGCTTCATGCCCGTTCTCAGGACGCTTCGGGCAGAATTCGAACGCACGCGCCCCTTTTCCGGCCTCACGATCGCCATCGCCCTTCACCTCGAAGCTAAGACGGCCTACCTCGCAGACACGCTTCGGGCGGGCGGTGCAGAGGTCTACCTCGCGAGCTCCAACCCTCTCTCCACGCAGGACGACGTCGCCCGGGCCGTGGCGGCGCGCGGCGTCCGCGTCTTCGCCCGCCGGGGAGCGACGCAGGAGGAGTACGAGGCATACCTCGAAGAGCTCGTCCGGGCCCGTCCGCACCTTCTCGTGGACGACGGCGGCGACCTCGTCCACCTCCTGCACACGCGCTACCCGGAAATCGCCGCGAGCGTGATCGGCGGGGCGGAGGAGACGACGACGGGGATTTTGCGCCTCAGGGCGCTGGCGAGGTCGGGACGCCTGCGCTTTCCCATGGTCCTCGTGAACGACACGCCCACGAAGCACCTCTTCGACAACCGCTACGGTACGGGACAGTCGGTGTGGGACGCCTTCGTTCGGACGACGAACCTCCTCGTCGCGGGGAAGACCGTCGTCGTCCACGGCTACGGGTGGTGCGGGAAGGGCGTAGCCCAGCGCGCCCGCGGACTCGGGGCGGAGGTCGTCGTCACGGAAGTCCATCCCGTGCGGGCTTTGGAAGCCCACCTCGAGGGGTTCCGTGTCCTTCCGGCCCTCGAGGCGGCGGCGATCGGCGACGTCTTCGTCACCGTGACGGGGAACGCGCGCGTCCTCGGACGCGAGCACTTCGCCCGCATGAAGGACGGGGCGTTCCTCATGAACGCGGGCCACTTCGACGTCGAGGTCGCGGTTTCCGAACTCCGGGAGATGGCCGTCCGCATAGACGAGGACGTTCGGCCCAACGTGGACGCGTACGTCCTCCCAGACGGCCGTACGCTTTACCTCCTCGGCAAGGGTCGGCTCGTGAACCTCGTGGCCGGCGACGGCCACCCGGCGGAGATCATGGACCTAAGTTTTGCCCTGCAGGCCCTCTCCCTCCTCTACCTCCGGGAGCGCCACGCGCGAGAAGGGCGGCTTGCTCCGGAGCTCTTGCCCGTGCCGCCGGAGGTAGACGAGGAGGTAGCGCGCCGGAAGCTCGCCGCCCTCGGGATCGCGATTGACCACCTCACAGAAGACCAAAGGCGTTACCTCGAGGGAGAGGAAGCGTAAGGTCGCGGCTCTCCCTGTTCCCCTCGGCAACGCGCGGGATTTCCTCCCATCGGACAAGCGGACGATCGAACCGCCCGGGAAGCCCTTCCCGGGCGGTATTTTCGTACGCGGCTCGGGGAAGGATTTTTTGCCGTGGCGCCGAAGAACATAGCGTAGGTGGGGCAAAGTGGGGTAAAGTGGGGAGGTGAGGGGGATGTTCCTCGGGGAGCACCGGCACGTGCTCGACGAAAAGGGTCGGCTCACGATTCCTGCCCGCTTCCGCGAGGAACTGGGTTCGCCGTTCATCCTCACGCGCGGACTCGACGGCTCCCTCTTCGCCTACCCCCTTGGCGCCTGGCGCACGCTCGAGCGGCGCCTGCGCTCCCTTCCCTTTACCCGCAAAGAAGTCCGTGCCTTTACGCGCCTCCTCTTTGCCGGCGCTGTGGAGGTGGAACCCGACCGTCAGGGCCGGATCAACATCCCGCCCAACCTCGCGGCCTACGCCGGTTTGACGAAGAACGTCGTAGTCGTCGGGGTTTCCGCGCGCGTGGAGATTTGGGACGAGGCGCGCTGGGAGGCGTACGTCGCCGAAGGAGAGGCGAAGTACACGGATCTCGCCGAGTCCCTCATCGATCTGGACCTCGACGAGGGGTGGGAAGATTCCGGCGCGGACATCCCGTAAGGAGGCGTGCGCGTGCACATACCCGTCCTCCTTCAGGAAGTGGTGGAGGTTCTCGCCCCCGCTCCCGGGAAGATCTTCGTCGATGCGACGGTCGGCCTCGGGGGGCATGCGCGGGAGATCCTCGCGCGCTTGGACGGCGGGCTCCTCATCGGCATCGACCAAGATCCGTCGGCTTTGGCCCGCGCGGAGGTCGCCCTGGGCGAGGTGGGGGGGCGCTTCATCCTGAAGCGCGCGAACTTTGCCGACCTCGAGGACGTCGTACGTCCCTTGGTACCCGAAGGGGTAGACGGAATCCTCTTCGACCTCGGAGTCTCCTCCCTCCAACTCGACGAGGCAGAACGGGGGTTTACCTACCGCGCGGACGCCCCGTTGGACATGCGCATGGATCCCGAGGGGGCGGTTACTGCCGCCGACCTCGTCAACACCCTGTCCGAAGACGAGCTCGCTCGAATCCTTCGTGAGTACGGGGAGGAACCCTTTGCCAGGCGCATTGCCCGCTTCCTCGTGGAGGCACGGGCGCGCTCGCCCATCACCACGACGGGAGAACTTGTGGAGATCGTGAAAGCCGCAATTCCCGCCCGCTACCGCAGGCGGGGAGGGCATCCGGCGCGCAGGACCTTCCAGGCGCTCCGGATTGCCGTAAACGACGAATTGGCCCGCCTGGAGACTGCCCTCGAGCAGGCGATCCGCCTCCTTCGTCCCGGCGGCCGTCTGGCGGTGATCTCCTTCCATTCGCTCGAAGACCGACGCGTGAAAGAAGCCTTTCGCCGGGCGGTGTACGGTCCGGAGTCGACCGCACCGTACTCCGGCGCCCCGCGCCCGACCTACCGCCTCCTCTTGCGGAAACCCGTAACGCCGACGCCGGAGGAGGTGGCGCGCAACCCCCGTGCCCGGTCGGCGAAGCTCCGCGCCCTGGAGCGGGTCACGTGATCCGCCGCCCCAAGTTCGTGGTGCGAACCCTTCGAAACCGATGTACCTCGACGAGATGGAGGGAGGGTTTGTCGTGCACCCCCCGCTTCGAGGATCCGCGGCTCTCCGCGCCCGCCCTGCGGAATACGACCCCGTCCCAACACCGCCGCTTCCGCGGTCGCCTCGCCGCGCGCGTCCTTCGGGGTCGCCGGAGGCGAAGCCGACCGCCCCTTCGTCCGTACCCTTTTCGGGTGCAGAAAAGCGCACCTACCTCGGGTACGCGGTATTGGCGCTCCTCGTTGTCTTCGCCTATCTCGCGCGCATGGCCTACCTCACGGGGCTCGGCTATGAAGCGTCTCGCCTCGAACGGGAAACGGCCGCCCTGCGGCAGGAAGTGGACCTTCTTACGGCGGAGGTCGACCGCCTGAAGTCCCCCGAACGTCTGCGCGAGGTTGCCGCAGGGCTCGGCCTGGAGAAGAACGCGGGAACCGTGGTGCGCGGCGACGGGACGCCCCAAGGTGTGGCCCAACTTGGCAACCGTCCCCCGACCGGTTCGCCCGTCGTGGCGCGTGTCTCGCCGACGCAGGGGGGAGAGCCGGACGCCATACGTCCGGAGACGCGGCCGTGACGTCGCGGGGGGACGTCGGCGGGGGGAGACGCCCGGGGAACGCGCACCGCGCGTTCCGCACGGCTGCGTACTTCTTGGGCGTGTTTGTCGCCTTCCTCGTCGCCGTGATCGGACGCGTCTTCTACGTACAGGAGGTGTGGGGCCCCCAACTCCTTCACGCCGCCACCGAACAATGGGTTCATTCGCGCGAAGAAGAGGCGCCCCGCGGATCCCTCTTGGACCGAAATGGCGAACGCCTCGCGTACGACGTTCCCGCCTTTGACGTCGTCGCCCTCCTCGATCCCCGGGCTCCCGAACACGTCGAGGACCTCGAGGCGACGGCCCGCGCCCTCGCCCGCGGGCTCGATGCTCCCGAGGAGGCGATCTTGAACACGCTGCGGGAAGGGCGCGAACGGGGGAGGTACCAGGTGGAGTTCCGCCCCTACGGGTGGAAGCTCCTCCCGCACCGCAAGGAAGCTCTCGAGGAAGAGCTGCGGCGCGCGGGCGTTCGGGGGGTCGTCTTTCGCCCCGAGGTCGGACGGTACTACCCCAAAGGCGAGTACGCCGCCTACCTCCTCGGCTACGTAAACCGGGACGGGAAGGCGGAGTACGGCCTGGAGGCGGGATTGGATGCCGTACTCCGCGGCACGCGGGGAAAGACTTCGGTGCCCACGGACAACCGCGGCGTACCCCTCCCTTACGCCGAGGTCCAGGGTGATCCGCCGCGTCCGGGAAAGGACGTCGTGCTCACGATCGACGTCCGCCTGCAGGCGATCCTCGAGGAGGCGCTTCGGGAGGCGGACGAGGAACTCCACCCCAAGGGCATTTGGGGCGTGCTCGTCGATCCGTGGACGATGGAGGTGCTCGCGGCCGCCGCCCGCCCGACCTTCGATCCCAACCGGTACGAGGCGATTTCCGAGTACACAAATCCCTTCGTGGGCAGGCTCTACGAGCCGGGTTCGACCTTCAAGGTGCTCACCCTAGCCGCGGCGATCGAAGAAGGCGTGTACCGCGACGACGACACGTACCAGGCGGGGGTGTATGCACGTCCGGAAATCTCGCCCCCGATCCGCGACTGGTCGGACCCCAGGGGATGGGGGAAGATCACGCTGCGCGAGGGGATCGTCCGCTCGAGCAACGTCGCCGCGGTGATCCTCGGGTACGAGCGCCTGGGACGGGAGCGGCTTGCCCGGTACGAACACGCCTTCGGCGTAGACGAACTGCCGTTTTCGCTCACGGGACGGGCTCCGCTCCCCGGATCGGCGCGCGGTCGGCTGCCCGACTTTGCCGCTGCGCCGCCGCGCGACGTGGCGACGACGACGTACGGGCAGGGACTCGAAGTGACGGCGTTTGGCCTCGTCCGTGCCCTTTCCGCAGCGGTGACCGATGGGGTACTGCGCGATCCCGTGCTCGTGAAGTGCGTTCGCGACGCCAACGCCGGGACGTGCACTTCCCCCACGGCCTCTGAAGGTCGACGCGTCGTTTCGCCGGAAACGGCGGCCAAGGTGCGGGAGATCCTCGCCGACGTCGTAGCCCGACCCGAAGGTACGGGACACGCCTATGCCGTGGACGGATACCGCATCGGCGGCAAGACGGGCACAGCGCAAAAGGTCGATCCCCGCACGGGAAAGTACGAAGCGCGGCGGTACATCTATTCCTTTTACGGATTCCTCCCCGTAGACCACCCGCGGTTTGCCCTCTACATCGCCGTCGATGAACCAGAACGGCCGGCCGAGGGGAGCGGCGAGGTCGTCGCCCCGATCTTTCGCAAGGTCGTCGAGCAGGCAGCGCCTCTGCTCGGCGTGGAGCGCGAAGGGACGGGTTCTCCCGCGGGGGAAAGCCGCATACGAGTGAGGTGAACGTTGGACTTGTCGTGGGTGTCTGTCCCGCCCTCGTCCGATCGCGTGCGGCAGGTGCCCCGGGGAGGACGGACGCGTGCGGCGCGAACCTTCTCGACGCCTCCTCGCCCTCTTCGGCCTCGCCACGCTTGCGCTTGTCGTCTTTGCCTTGCGCCTGTTTCACCTCCAGGTGCTCATGGGCCCGGACCTCGCGGCCAAGGCCTTGGAGCTTTGGAGTCGGGATGTACCCGTAGAACCTCCGCGGGGGCGGATCCTCGACCGCAACGGGGAAATCCTCGCGACGAACCGCGAGGCGTACTCCGTCCTCGTCTTTCCCGCCCAGGTACGGGACAAGGAGCGCACGGCGGACATCCTCGCGCGCGAACTCGGCGCCGACCGGGAAAAGATCCTTCGGCGTATTTCGCAGAGGACGCTCGTGGTGCGCCTTTCGCCGGAAGGCAGGCGGGTGGACGAAGACGTGCGGCGGCGCGTAGAGGCGCTCGCCCTTCCTGGCGTCTACGTCGCCCCCGAGCCGGCGCGCATCTACCCCCACGGTTCCTTGGCCGCCCACGTCCTCGGGTTCGTCGGGATCGACAACCAGGGACTTTCCGGCCTCGAGCTCGCCTACGACGAGGTGCTGCGGGGGCGCCGTGGGGCGTTCAAGCTCTTCACCACCGCGGCGGGCGAGGCGCTTCCCGGGCTTCCCATGCTGTACGACGCCCCCGAAGCCGGCTACGACGTCGTGACCTCCCTCGACCTCCGTCTGCAGGAGATCTTAGAGAACGCCCTCGACGACGCCTGGCTCACGTACAAGCCCGAGGCGGCCATGGGGGTGATCGCTGACCCCCGAACGGGGGAGATCCTCGCCATGGCCTCGCGGCCCACATTCGACCCGAACCGCTACCGGGAGTATCCGGCCGAAGTGCTCAACCGCAACCTCCCGATCTGGCGCGTCTTCGAACCCGGCTCGACGTTTAAGATCGTCACCCTGAGCGCCGCCCTCCAGGAGAAAAAGGTCGACCTCGAGCGCGAGCACTTCTTCGACCCCGGCTACATCATCGTCGCCGGCGTAAAGATCCGGAACTGGAAGCCCGGAGGACACGGCGACCAGACCTTTCTCCAAGTCGTGGAAAACTCCAACAACCCGGGCTTCGTCGAACTCGGGCTCCGCCTCGGCAAGGAAACGCTCTTTCGCTACATCCGCGCCTTCGGCTTTGGAGAAAAGACGGGCATCGACCTTCCCGGGGAGGCCAAGGGAATCCTCTTCCCCCTCGAGCGCGTAGGTCCCGTGGAGCTCGCGACGACTGCTTTCGGCCAAGGGGTTGCCGTAACGCCGATTCAGCAGGTAGCCGCCGTCTCCGCCGCCGTAAACGGCGGAACCCTCTACCGGCCACACCTCCTCAAGGAAGTACGCGACCCGCGCACGGGTGCGGTGGTCCACCGCCAAGAGCCGGAGGTGCGCGGCACGCCAATCTCCCCCGAGACCTCGGCGCAGGTTCGCTACGCCCTCGAATCCGTCGTCGCCCGCGGGACGGGGTACCGGGCGTACGTGGACGGGTACCGGGTAGGCGGGAAGACGGGGACGGCGCAAAAGGTAGGTCCGGACGGGCGCTACCTTCCGGGCGAGTACATCGTCTCCTTCATCGGCTTTGCTCCGGCGGACGATCCCCGGCTCGTCGTCTACATCGCCGTCGACCACCCCCAGGGAATCCAGTTCGGCGGCGTCGTCGCCGCGCCCATCGCCGGGCAGGTCCTCGACGCCTCCCTTCGGATCTTGGGAATTCCTCCGCGCGAAGGAGGTATTCCCCGGGAAAAGTACGTCTGGCCCGAGGTCCCGCCCCTGGAGGTTCCCAACCTCGTGGGGATGGGCGTGGACGACATCCGGCAAAGCTCCTACACCTTCGACCTCGAGGTCGTGGGGGAAGGGGAGGTCGTCGTCGACCAATCTCCTCCCCCGGGGACGAAGCTCGCCCCAGGCGAACGGGTGCGCATTCGGCTAGGGCCACGTGCCCCCGCGGAAGGTCGGTAGGCGCTTTCGTGACAAGCCTTGCAAAACGCCGTACAATGGGGGACGGTACGGGCAAGGTCGAACGTCGGATTCCCGCACGTCGGTCGACCGTCGCCCGGGGTCGGCCGTAAGGGAGGAACGGGGAATGCGTCTCGCCGAACTCCTCGCGCCGCTCCGCGTCTGGAGGGCGCGGGGGTTTCTCACCGTCAACGTCACGCACATCACCGACGACTCGCGGGAAGTCCTTCCCGGCAGCCTCTTCGTCGCCCGCCGAGGCACGACAGGCGACGGGCACGCGTTCATCCCCGACGCCCTCGCCCGCGGCGCCGTCGCCCTCGTCGTCGCCATGGGGCGGGGGGAGGAAGTCGTACGCCGCGGTGGCGTTCCCGAAGGCGTCCCCATCGTCGAGGTTCCCGACCCCCACCAGGCCCTCGCCTTTCTCGCCGCGCGCCTGTACGGCGACCCCACGTCCCACCTTCGCGTCGTCGGCGTCACGGGGACGAACGGGAAGTCGACCGTCGCCTACCTCGTGCAGCAGCTCCTCGAGGCGGCGGGGATCCGCACGGGCCTCGTGGGCACGGTGTTCGTCGACGTCGGCCGCGGTCCCCGTCCGGCGCAGCTCACGACGCCGGGCGCCGCCGAACTTCAGCGCCTCTTCCGCGACATGCGGATCCACGGCCTGGAGGCGGCCGTCTTCGAAGCGTCTTCCCACGCCCTCGACCAAGGCCGGATTCGGGGGGTTCGTCTTACCGCCGCGGTCTTTACGAACCTCACCCAGGACCACCTCGACTACCACGCGACGATGGACGCGTACGCGGAGGCCAAGGGCCTCCTCTTTGCCTTTCTCGGTTCGGAGGCTTCGGCGGAAAAGGCGGCAATTGTCCGCGGCGACGACCCCCATGCGGAGCGAATGTTACGGCGAAGCGCCGTACCTGTGTATACGTATGGCTTCGGACCGGAAAATGCCCTGCGCGCCGTCGACGTCCACCTGAACGCCCAGGGTGCGACGTTCGTCCTCGAGGCCTACACGGGCGAACGCCTACCCGCGCGCCTTCCGCTCCTTGGCCGCTTCAACGTGGAAAACGCCCTCGCCGCCCTCGCGGCGGCCCACGCCCTCGGCGTCCCCCTCAAGGAGCTCGTACCCATCCTCGAGTACGTCCGCCCCGTGCCCGGCCGGATGGAGCGGGTGGAGGCCGGGCAGCCGTTTACGGTGCTCGTAGACTACGCCCACACCCCCGACGGGTTGGAAAAGGCCCTCGGCGCCGTCCGCGAGTGGGCCGAAGGTCGGGTGATCGTCGTCTTCGGCGCCGGCGGCGACCGCGACCGCGCAAAGCGCCCGCGCATGGGCGAGGTCGCCCACCGCCTCGCCGACGTCCTCGTCGTCACGAGCGACAACCCGCGGAGCGAAGACCCGGAGGCCATCGCCCGGGACATCCTCTCCGGGATTCCCGATCCGCCGGAGCGGGAGACATACGTCGAGCTCGACCGAAAGCGGGCGATCCGCGCCGCAATTCGCCTCGCCCGTCCGGGGGACGTCGTGCTCATCGCCGGGAAGGGGCACGAGCGCGAGCAGATCGTCGGCCGCCTCCGCATCCCCTTCGACGACCGCGAAGAGGCCCTCGCCGCCCTGAGGGAGTTGGGGGGTGCGGAGGATGCCTGAGTGGCCGCTCGCCTTCTTCCTCACCGCGACCCGGGCGGAATACGCGGGGGACCTTGCGCCCGGGGCCGTGCGGGTGCGCGGCGTCGTCCACGATTCCCGCGCCGTCCGCGGCGGCGAGCTTTTCGTCCCCCTACCGGGAGCCCGAACGGACGGACACGCCTACGTCGCCGACGCCTTTGCCCGTGGCGCCGCGGCGTCTTTCTGGCGCCGGAGTGTCCCCGTTCCGGCGGAACTCCGCCGGAGGCCGCTCCTTTTCGTGGACGATCCCCTCGTCGCCCTTTGGGAGGCATCGCGGGCGCACCGCGCGCGCCTTCGCGGCCGCGTCGTCGCCGTGACCGGATCCGTAGGTAAGACGACGACCAAGGACCTCATCGCCCGCGCCCTCGCCGCCCGCCTGACCGTCGCCTACGCGCGGGAGAGCTACAACAACCACATCGGCGTACCGCTCACCTTGCTTGCGGCCGACGAGGACATCGACGCCGTCGTCCTCGAGATGGGGATGAACCGCCGCGGAGAGATCGCCGAGCTTTCCCGCCTCGCGCGGCCGGACGTCGCCGTGATCACCCTCGTGGGGGAATCGCACATCGGCCTTCTCGGCTCGCGTGAGGCGATCGCTGTGGCCAAGGCGGAAATCGCCCTCGGGATGGACGAGGGCGGACGGATCTACATTCCGGACGACGACCCACTCCTCCCCAAGGCGGCCTACCTCTTCGCCTTTCCCGGGGAGGTGCGCACCGTCGGTCCGCGGGGAAAGGACCCAGGCGGGCTACTCGAAGACCGGGGTCTGGACGGCTTTCGCATGTGGGCGGAGGTGAATGGGGGGCGCGCGGAACTGGACGTTCCGCTCCCCGGAGCCTTTGCCTGGCGCAACGCCCTCTACGCCCTCTTCGTCGCCCGCGACTTCGGGATTCCGCCGGCGGAAGTCGAGGCAGCCTGGCGTGAACTCGAGCGCTCGCCCATGCGCCTCGCCCCGCGGCATACGCCGCGGGGGGCGCTCGTCCTCGACGATACGTACAACGCCGCCCCCACGTCCATCCGCGCCGCCGTGTCCGTGCTCGCCCGCGTCCCCGCGCGCGAGCGCGTGGCCGTCCTCGGCGAGGTGGGAGAGCTCGGCGAGCACGCGCCGCGGCTTTACGCCGAACTCGGGGAAACCCTTCCCGTCGAGGGAATCGTCTACCTCCTCTTTGGCCCCGGGCTCGCCCCTCTGGAGGCGGCGCTCCGCGCCCGCGGCGCCCGCGTATGGCGTACGGAAGACCCGGAGGCGCTTCTGGCGGAGGTCCGGTCCTACGACCGCCCCGACGCGGTCTTGCTCTTTAAGGCGTCGCGCTACATGCGCTTCGAGCGCTTCGTCCAAGCCCTCCTCGCAGAAGGGTCGGGGGAGGGGGGGCCGACCGGTGGTTGAACGGGTCCTCCTCTTTGCTATGGCCACGTCCTTCCTCGCGACGCTCCTCATCGGACCCGCCGCGATTCCCCTTCTCCGCTGGCTCAAGGCCGGCCAGTCCATTCGCGAGGAGGGGCCGCGCTGGCACGCCAAAAAGAGCGGCACGCCGACGATGGGCGGGCTCATCTTCCTCGGCGGCGCGCTCTTCGCCCTCGCCTTCTTCGGCCACTGGACGCCGGAGACGGCCTTCCTCCTCGTGGCGACGCTCGGGTATGCGGCGATCGGCTTTGCCGACGACTTCCTCAAGGTCGTCTACCGGCGCAACCTCGGCCTCACCGCTCGCGACAAGTTCCTCGCCCAGCTCGCCCTCGCCTTTGCCCTCTTCCTCCTCCTCGCCGCGACGGGTCGGCTCGACCCGCGGGTATTCGTCCCCTTCGTCGGCGACGTCGCCTTAGGACCCGGTCCCATCGCCTACGTCCTCTATTTCGCCTTCCTCCTCCTCGTCTTCGTCGCCACGACGAACGCCGTGAACATCACGGACGGACTCGACGGTCTCCTTGCGGGCTCGGCGGCCATCGCCTTCGGCGCGTACGCCATCCTCGCCTTGGGGCGCGGGCACTTCGAGGAGGCGCTTTTCGCCGCCGCGCTCGTCGGGGCGCTCGTGGGTTTCCTCTTTTTCAACGCCCACCCGGCGCGCGTGTTTATGGGCGATACGGGCTCCCTCGCCCTGGGAGGTGCCCTTGCGGGTCTCGCCGTCCTCACCCGCACGGAGCTTTTGCTCGTCCTCTTGGGCGGGCTCTTCGTCGTCGAGACGCTTTCCGTGATCCTTCAGGTGATCTACTTCAAGCGCACGGGCGGGAAGCGCCTGCTTCGCATGTCTCCCTTGCACCACCACTTCGAACTCGTCGGCTGGAGCGAATGGCGCATCGTCGCCACCTTTTGGGCCTTCGAGGCCCTGTGCGCCGCCTGCGCCCTCACGGTGGAGGTGCTCGCCCGATGACGCGATTCCCCGTGGGATCCATCGCCTCGCCGCACGAGCGGGGGTGGTCCGCCCTGCGGCGGCGCTACGCCGGGAGGCGGGTTCTCGTCCTCGGCGGCGGCCGAAGCGGCGTCGCCGCCGCCCTCCTTCTCGCCCGGGCCGGGGCCCGCGTCGCGTTGAGCGACGTGCGCGAACGCCCGGAGTTCGCCGAGCTCGAGCGTGCAAAGGTTTCCGTGCGCATCGGACCGCAAGGGCCGGAGGTGCTCGAAGGGGCGGAGGTCGTCGTAAAGAGCCCCGGACTTCCCCCGGAACATCCGGCGGTGCGGGCGGCGCGCGAACGGGGAATTCCCGTGGTGTCCGAGGTCGGTCTCAGCCTGCCGCTCTTGCCGCACCCCCGTGTGGCGGTTACGGGTTCCAACGGCAAGACGACGGTCGTCCTCTGGACGCGCCACATCCTCGCCCTCGCCGGTTGGGAGGCCGTTGCCGCGGGAAACGTGGGCGTCCCGCTCTCGGGCGTCGCGGGCGAACTCTCTCCCCGGGCGCGTCTTGTCGCCGAACTGTCGAGCTTTCAGCTCGAGGACATGCGCCTGGCGAACGAGGCGTTCCGCGCGGAGGTCGCCGTACTTACAAACCTCTACCCACACCACGTCGACTACCACGGCTCGCTGGCCGCCTACGCTCAGGCCAAGGCGCACCTCTTTGCCGCCCAAGGGCCGGGGGACGTCGCCGTCGTGCGGGACGCCCCCGAGACGCTGGCGCTCCTCGAGGGACACCGTGGCCGGCGTCTCCTCGTCGGCCTCCGGCGGCCGGACGCCCCGTGGGCGGCGTTCGTCCGGGAGGACGGAGAACCCCGCCTCGCCCTCGCCTTCGGCGCCGCGGTGTTCCCCCTCTTGCCCGTGCGCGCCCTCCCCTTGCCCGGACGGCACAACGCGGAAAACGCCCTCTTCGCCGCCGCCGCGGCGCACCTCCTAGGCGCTAGCGTCGACGCGCTCGTCGAGGGACTTCGCACGTTTTCCGGCGTGCCGCACCGCCTCGAGTATGTAGGCGAGTTTTCCGGCGTACACGTGTACAACGACTCCAAGGCGACGAACCCCGAGGCGGCGGCGACGGCCCTCGCCGCCCTCTCCGGTCGCCCCACGGTCCTCCTCGCCGGCGGTCTGGAACGCGGGGAGTCCCTCTCCCCCCTCGCCCCGTACTTTGCCGGGCGGGAGGGAGACCTCCGCGCCCTCATCGCCTACGGAGAGATGGGCCCGCGTCTGGCCCAGGCAGCGCGGGAGGCGGGCTTGGGTTCCGTCCACCTCGTCCTCACCCTCGCCGAGGCGGTCGGCCGTGCGCGCGAGCTCGTTCGCCCCGGTGACGTGCTCCTCCTCTCTCCGGCGGCGGCGTCTTGGGACCAATACCCCGACTTCGAGGCGCGTGGGGAGGAGTTCCGCCGCTTGGTGCGCGAGGCGTTTGCCGCACCTTCGGGGCCGTAGGGCGAGGTAGGGGGTACGTTCTCGGCCGCGGGATCGACAAAACCCGCGGCCCGCCTGCCGGCGGATTTGCGCCGGGCGGCGCCGCACGCCCGGGGGAACGGCTCCGTCCATGCGCCTGCGAGATACGGAGGGAGGCGGAAGTATGGGTGCTCCGGGCACGGCAACGGTTCCGCGGCGGGGAATCGCAGGGGGAGACTCTCTCGACTTCGTCCTCCTCGGAGCGGCGGTCGCTCTCGTCGTCTTCGGCCTACTCGCAGTCACCTCGGCCGGTTCGGCGGTAGGGGCGCGCGACTTTGGCGATCCGTGGTACTACGGGAAGCGGCAAGCGGTCTTTGCCGCCTTGGGGCTTGGGGCGATGGCCGTCTTCGCCCGCACGGATTACCGGGCCTTTCGGCGCTACGTCCCCGCACTCACGGGGATCGCCCTCCTCGGGCTCGTCCTCGTGCTCGTTCCCGGGATCGGCGACGTGCGCGGCGGGGCCCGAAGCTGGATCGGATTCGGCGCCTTTTCCGTGCAGCCGGCGGAATTCGCCAAGTTCGCCCTCATCTGGACCTACGCCCACCTCTTGGACCGGCACCCGGACCTCGTGCGCAACGGCTCCAAAGCGGCCCTCGCCTTCGGCTTCCTCGCCCTCGTGTTTGCCCTCATCCTCCTCGAACCGGACCTAGGGACGGGGACGGTGCTTGCGGCCTCCGTCCTCATCCTCTTCTACGTCGCCGGTCTCTCCCACCGCGTGTTGGCCGTTCTCGCCGCCCTCGGCGCCGCCCTCTTCGGACTTCTCATCCTCGCCGAGCCGTACCGGATCCGACGGATCACGGCCTTCCTCGACCCGTGGCAAGATCCCCTCGGCGCCGGGTACCAGACGATTCAGTCGCTCATGGCCGTAGGGCCAGGAGGGGTGTTCGGCGTCGGCTTCGGGATGAGCCGGCAGAAGTTCCTCTACCTGCCGGAGCCGTACAACGACTTCATCTTTGCGATCGTCGCCGAGGAACTCGGGTTCCTCGGGGCGATGGCACTTCTCGCCCTCTTCTTCGTCTACCTTTGGCGGGGGGTGCGGGCGGCACTCCGCGCCCCCGATGCCTTCGGCTTTTACCTCGCCACGGGGTTTACGTCCCTCGTCTTCGTCCAGGTATTCATCAACGTCGGCGTCGTCCTCGGACTTCTCCCCGTTACGGGGATCACCTTGCCCTTTTTGAGCGCGGGCGGGTCTTCCCTGGGGATCACCCTCGCCGGCACGGGCGTTCTTCTTTCCGTGTCGCGCGCCGCGCGGGCAAGTTGAATCCCGCCGGGACGCAGGGCCGCTTCCGCGCATACGTTGGGGTGGACCGGGCAACCGCCCACGCCAGCTCGGCGGGGGCAACCGGACCGGGGGACGCCGTGCAAGGGAGGAACTTTCCGTGCATCCCGCCCTGCGACGCCTCGCAGACCTCGCCTTTACCCGGGTGCGCTTCCGCGAACTCCTCGCCCCGTACACAACGTGGCGCATCGGCGGGCCGGCCGACGCCCTCGTGGACGTCGGTACGCCGGAAGAGCTCGAGCGCCTCTTCGCCTTCCTGCGGGAGGAGGGGATCCCCTGGTTCCTTTTGGGGCACGGGTCGAACGTGCTCTTCGGCGACGGCGGGTTTCGCGGGGTCGTATTCCGCCTCGTGGGCGCATTCCGCACCCTCGCCGTCTCCCCCCAGGGCGGGGACATTTCCTGTCCTCCCGGGACGGTTCTCGTGATCGCCGGCGGTGGGGCGTCTCTTCCCGGCCTTGCCTCCTTTGCCGCACGCCAGGGGCTTGCGGGGCTCGAGTTTGCTGGGGGGATTCCGGGGACGGTCGGGGGAGCGGTGGTCATGAACGCCGGAGCGCACGGCGGCGAGGTGAAGGACGTCCTTCGCTCCGTACGCCTCTTCACCCCCGACGGTCGCGAGGTCGTGGCGGGTCCGGAAAGCTTAAGGTTTTCCTACCGCACGTCGATCCTCCAGAAGGAACGGGCGGTCGTCGTGGAGGCAGCGTTTTGCCTTCGTCCCGACGACCCCGAAGAGATTCGCGCACGCCTGGCCGCCTTCCGCGAACGGCGCGCGCGGACGCAACCCGTCACCGCCCGCACGGCGGGCAGCGTCTTTCGCAACCCGCCGGGAGACTACGCGGGAAGGCTCATCGACGCCGCCGGGCTCAAAGGCCTTCGCGTCGGCGGCGCGGTCGTCTCGTCCGTACATGCGAACTTCATCGAAAACGCAGGCGGCGCCACGGCCCGAGACGTGCGCGCCCTGATCGAACGCATCCAGGACGAGGTGTACCGGAAGTTTGGCGTGCGTTTGGAGACGGAGGTCGTGGTGGTGGGGGAGGGGTGAGCGGAGGTGCTCACCTTTGTCCCATCTCCTCATCGAAGGCGGTCGTCCCCTCGTGGGCCGGCACAAGGTCTACGGGGCCAAAAACGCGGCGCTCCCCATCCTCGCCGCCACCGTGCTTGCGCGGGACACCTTCGAAATCGAAAACGTCCCCGACCTCCTCGACCTAAAGATCATGATCGCCATCCTCCACGCGCTCGGGGCGCGCGTGCGGCGCGAGGGGACGACCCTCTACGTCGACACCCGGGAAATCCACCGCACGGAAGTCCCCGAGGAACTCATGGGGCAGATGCGTTCGTCCCTCTTCCTCATGGGGCCCCTCGTCGCCCGTTACCGCGAGGCGACGCTCTACCGCCCCGGAGGCTGTGCCATCGGCACGCGGCGCATCGACTTCCACGTGGAAGGGCTGCGGCGGCTCGGGGCGCGCGTCGTAGAAGAAGGCGGGAGGATCGAGGCGCGGGCACTCGCCCTCCGCGGCGCCACGATCGTCCTCCCGTACCCGAGCGTGGGCGCCACGGAAAACCTCATGATGGCGGCGGCGCTTGCTGAGGGGACGACGCGCATCGTAAACGCCGCCCGGGAACCGGAAATCGAGGACCTCGGCCGCTTCCTCAACGCGATGGGCGCCCGCGTGTACGGTGCAGGGGAGGCGACGATCGTCGTGGAAGGAGTGCGCGAGCTCCGGGGCACCCGCCACCGCGTGATCCCCGACCGCATCGTCGCCGGGACGTTTCTCTTCGCCGCGGCGATCACCGGGGGGGACGTCGTCCTCGAGGACGCCAGACCTGAGCACATGGAGGCAGTCCTGGACCTCCTCGCGACGAGCGGTGCGGAGCTCGAAGTAGGGGCGGATACGATCCGCCTGCGGGGGAAGCTCCCCCCGCGCCCGCTCCCGCGCGTGGTCACGGCCCCCCATCCCGGGTTTCCCACGGACCTCCAGCCCCAGCTCGTCACATACCTCACGCAGTCGGAGGGTACGAGCGTCGTCGTGGAGACGGTCTTCGACGGCCGCTTCCGCCACGCAGAGGAGCTCGTCCGCATGGGGGCCAAGATCTACGTCGACCAACGCACGGCGGTCATCGAAGGGCCTACACGCCTCAAGGGCGAGCGCGTTCGCGCCTACGACCTTCGGGGAGGCGCCGCCCTCGTCCTCGCGGGTCTCGCTGCCGAGGGGACGACGCGCGTCTACGGGCTTACGCACATCGACCGCGGCTACATGCGCATCGAGGAGGAGCTTGCGGCCCTCGGAGCTTCTATCCGCAGGGTTTCCGCGACGCGGGAGGAAGAGGCGGCGGGCTGAGCCGTCGGTCGGGATCGTTCGGGAGGAGGAGGCGCCGTGCGCAGGAAGCTTCGGTTCTTCGTCGCGCTCTTTTTCTTCGGCGTCGCCGTTGCCGCGTACGCCTTTAGCCCCTACGCAAAGGTCGGCTCGGTCGTCGTCGACGGCGCCGTGCGCGTCCCGCGGCAAGAAGTTCTCGCGCTTTCCGGCGTGCGCGAAGGGGACTTTTTGGGGCGGGCCCTCTGGGCCCGCCGCAACCTCCTTGCGAGCGGGGAGTTTCGCTCCGCGCGCGTCCGGTGGACGTTTCCCAACCGGATTTTCCTGAGCGTGGAAGAAGAGGAGGCGGTGGGCCTTCTCGCAGAAGGAGGGACCCTGTTGGCCAACGGCCACGTCTCGCCCTTTGTTCTCCCGGGGTCGGAAGGGTCTTTGCGTGGAGATCGGGACGCGTCGCCGGTGGACGAGCCCCCAAAGGGCGCGTCTCCTTCTTTGCCGCGCCTCGTGGACGTCCCCCACGACCTCTTTCCCCGCCTCGCGGCGGAGCTCGCCGCAACGCCGAAGGAAGTGCGTACGGCGATCGCCGAAGTGCGCGGGACGCCGCGCGCCTCCGATCCAGAAGCCTTGCACCTTCGCTTTCGCGACGGACTCGTCGCGGAGACGACGCTGCGCCACCTGGGCCGCATGCTCGCCTCCTTTCCCGCCGTCCGCCGCGCCCTGCCCGACGCCCCGAAAGGCGTGCTCTACCTCTACCCCGAGGGGATCTACTATTCCGAACGCCCCAAGTCCTTCTAGTTCGCCCCTCTACGCGGGATGAGGCAGGAATTGCCCTTTTCGACGTGGAACACATACGGATGAGCCGGAAAGGAGGGGGCGGGCGGTGGTATCGCGCAGCGTCATCGCCGCCGTGGACATCGGCACCCATCGGGTTCGCGTCGTCGTCGGGGAGCGCCGCGGCTACGCCTTGTACGTCCGCGGTGCGGCGGCGGCCCCGATTGCGGGGACGGCAAAGTCGCGACCGCGGGAGGTCTTGGACGTGCTCCCCGCGCTGCGCCGCGCCTTGGAGGAGGCAGAGGCCATGGCGCACGCGACTCCGGAGGTGCTCGTCATCGGCGTAGGGGGAGCGGAGGCGGAAATCGCCCCCGTACGCGTATCGGCGCGGCGGGACCCCCGGACGGCGGTCGACGACGCCGAAGTGGAAGCCCTCGTCGCCGCGGCCCAGGGCGAAGGGGCGGGGGCGTACGTTCCCGAAGTTTTGCCGCGGCGGTTCCTCCTCGATGGCGTCCGGCTCGCCGACCCGCGAGGCCACGCGGGACACGAACTCGTCTTCGAAGGCTGGCAAGTACGCGTTCCGGAGGAAGTCCTCGAGGCGTACCGGGGTCTCCTCAACCGGCTCGAGCGCGAGGCCGTCTACCGCTTTCGCCCCTTTGCCGTCCTCGAACTCCTCACGCACGCGGAAGAGCGGCGCGAGGGCGTCGTCGTCGTGGACGTGGGCGGCTGGAACACGGAACTCATCGCCGTGAAGGACGCGGAGCGCCTCGTCGTCGAATCCTTTCCCTTCGGCGGCGCCTACCTCACGCGGGACGTGGCGCGCGTTCTCGGGATCTCCCTCGCAGACGCGGAGCAGCTCAAGCTCGCGCACGGCGTCGCCTACGTCCAGGAAGCGGCGGACGTCGAGGTCCTCTCCCTTCCTTCCGAGAAGGGCGAGGCGTACCTCCGGCAGACGGAGCTCGCCCAAATCCTCGAAGCCCGTCTGGAGGAAATCCTCACCCTCGTGCGTTCGCGCCTCGAGGAGCACGCCCTGGATCCTCTGCCCACGTACGTCTTTACCGGGGGGACGTCGGCCCTTCCTGGATTTACGGGACTCGTTCGCCGCCTCTTTCCCGGTTCCGTGCGCATCGGCTACCCCCAGTACATGGGCGTACGCCATCCCTCCCTGAGTGGCGCCGTCGCCCTCCTGCACGCCGAAGCCCTGGCTGGACTCGCAGAAGAAGGGTTTCGCCGACACGACGGAATCCGCGAAGAAGGGTGGATTCGCCGCGTGCGCGAGTGGCTTCTCGAACGGTTTTGACCTTCCGCGGAGGCGCTCGGCCGCGGAAGGGGTTTCCTGCGGAACCGAAGACGAGGTAAGATAGATGGAGTAGGGAGAACCTCCGAAGAGTTGAAAACATCGGAAGGACTGCCGATACGAGAAGTAGGTTCGGTCGTCGTGCCTACGGGTGTACGAGACGGGAGGCTACGGAGATGCTCGACCTGGAGATGGAAAAAGCCGTTCCGGCCGTCATCAAGGTTGTGGGCGTCGGAGGCGGCGGTTCGAACGCCGTAAACCGAATGATCGAAAGCGGCCTTTCGGGCGTAGAGTTTATCGCCGTAAATACGGACGCACAGGCCCTATCCCTGTCCAAGGCGGACGTAAAGCTGCAAATTGGCGAAAAGCTCACCCGCGGTCTCGGGGCGGGGGCCAATCCGGAGATCGGGAAAAAGGCGGCCGAAGAGTCGCGCGAGGCCATTGAAGCCGTCCTTCGGGACGCCGACATGGTCTTCGTCACCGCGGGCATGGGCGGCGGTACGGGAACGGGAGCCGCCCCGGTCATCGCCCAGGTGGCGAAGGAGCTCGGGGCGCTCACGGTCGCCGTGGTGACCAAGCCCTTCCGCTTCGAAGGGAAGCGCCGCATGCTTCAGGCGGAAGCGGGAATCGCAAACCTCAAGGAGCGCGTAGACACGCTCATCGTCATCCCCAACGACCGCCTTCTCGAAGTCGTGGACAAGAACACGACGATCACCGAGGCGTTTCGCATGGCGGACAACGTCCTCCGCCAAGGCGTGCAAGGGATCAGCGACCTCATCGCCGTTCCGGGGCTCATCAACCTGGACTTTGCCGACGTAAAGACGATCATGCAGGACAAGGGTACGGCCCTCATGGGAATCGGCGTCGCCTCCGGCGAAAACCGGGCGCAGGAAGCGGCGAAGCGGGCGATCATGAGCCCCCTTCTCGAGACGACGATCGAAGGGGCGAAGGGGGTACTCCTCAACATCACCGGAGGGACGTCCCTCACCCTCTTCGAGGTGAACGAGGCGGCCGAAATCGTCCACGCGGCCTCCGACCCGGATGTGAACATGATCTTCGGAGCGGTGATCAACGAATCCCTCGACGACGAGATTTACGTGACGATCATCGCCACCGGCTTCGACGAAAAGAAGCGCGAGGCGGGCTTTCCGCGGACGCAGGAGGCGGCGCCCTCTTCCTCCAAAGCCCCGGAGGATTCCCCTCCCTTCTTCGACGACTTCGACATTCCGACGTTTCTCCGCAAGCGCCGTCCGCGCCCCTAAAGAGGCGAAGGACCCCACTTCGGACGCCCCTTTCGGTTCCGCTGCACTGCGGGCCGAAGGCGGGGCGTCTTTTCGTTTCGCTACGCGGGAAATGCATCGCCCCGCCGCTCTCTTTCGCCCGAAGAGGCCGGGCGTTCCACCGACCTCGGGCGGGTTTTGTCCAGGGAAGGACGAAAATGACGGGCACGGGGAGAAAGTTTCGTTCCCGGCGCCTGCCCGCTTCGACACCTCCTTCCGGGGACGGGGGATATACTTGGCCCTAGACCGAGCCCGGGGGGAGGGGCGATGGAGCCCGTCTTCTACGTCGACCTGTTCGTCCTCTACAACTTCCTCGTCGACGCCCTCCTCCTTTGGGCCGTGGCATCCCTCGCCGACCGCCCGATCCGCATCTCGCGCCTCGTGGTCTCCGCCCTTTTTGGGGGAGTCGCCGCCCTTCCTCCGTACGCTTCCGAATGGCCCGCATCGTTCACGGTAGGCTACGCGGCGGTACTCTCTTTCCTCGTCGTCTGTGTCGCCTTTTCCGTGCGAAACGTCCAGGTACTCCTCCGCCTCACGGCCCTCTTTTGGCTCGTCTCTCTCCTCTACGGGGGCGTGCTCACGTTTCTCGCATCTTGGGAAGGGCGGGGTGCGGGGCTTTCCACGACGCCGACGTCCCACGCCTCTTGGGGAGCGCTCCTTTTGGGCTACGCGCTCATGTTTTCCTTGGGCAAGGTGACCTTGCGGGCCTTGGAGCGAGGGCGGCGGGGGATCGCACACCGAGTACGGGGTACTGCGCGGGCAGAGGGGAAAGAGGTTTCCTTCGTCGGCCTCGTGGACACGGGCCATCTGTTGCGCGATCCGGTAGGAAACGTACCCGTGCTGCTCGCCGATACGTCCGTTTTGGTTCGCCTCTTTCCGGAACTCGGAGGCCTCCCGCAGGCGGTAGAAGTTCTCGAGCGGCTCGTCGAAGGCCGGATCCCCCGGGATTTCCCGGAACCCTTGGTTCGCCGGTTCCGTCTCTTGCCCTACCGCAGCGTGGGCGGTTCCGGCCTCCTCCCTTCGTTTGTCGTCGACGAGGTCGTCCTCGAGGCGGGTCGGGAGCGCGTACGCCTCCACCGTCCCCGCCTCGCGTGGAGCGTCCGCCCTCTCTTCTCCGACGCCGCCGCCGAGGTACTCGTCCCGGCGGAGGTCTTTCCGAGTGCGGAGCTGTCAAGCGACCCGAACCGAAGGAGGGAAGGACATGTGGACGTGGCGGACCCTCGTGCATAAGATTAAGGCCTTCTTCCGCATGGTACTCGTACGGCTCGGGCTCGCGTCCGAGGAGGTGTACTACCTCGGAGGGCCGGACACGCTGCCGCCGCCCCTCGCCCGCGAGGAGGAGGAAGTGCTCATCCGCCGGCTTCGGTCGGGTGAGGACGCGCACGAGGTCAAGCAGACGCTCATCGAGCGCAACCTCCGCCTCGTCGTGTACATCGCCAGAAAGTTCGAGCAGCCGTACGTCCCCCTCGACGACCTCATCGGCATCGGGACCATCGGCCTCATCAAGGCGGTGCACACGTACGATCCGGAAAAGAACATTAAGCTCGCCACGTACGCCTCCCGCTGCATCGAAAACGAAATCCTCATGCACCTAAGGAAGGCGAACCGCCTGCGCCACGAAGTCTCGCTCGAGGAGCCGCTGACCGTGGACTCCGACGGAAACGAACTGCTCATCGCCGACGTCCTCGGGCACGGGGACGACGAGCTCCACCGCGGCATCGAGGCGGAGGTAGACCGAGAACTCCTCCGCCGGGCGATCTCCACGCTGAGCGAGCGGGAGCGGACGATCGTCGAGCTCAGGTTCGGCCTCCGCGACGGCCGGGAATACACGCAAAAGGAGGTTGCGGACCTATTGGGGATTTCCCAGTCGTACATTTCGCGCCTTGAAAAGCGGATTCTCCGGCGGCTCGAGGTAGCCATGAGCAACATGGCGTAGGCTTTCGTCTCCTGCCGAAACGAACGTTTGCCTTCTCCGGAGCTTCGCATTTGGTGTGTCTGCAGGGGCCGTTTTCGTCATGGATCGTCCCGAACCGGGCATACTGAGTAACGCCATGCGCGGACGTGGCGGAAGTGTGTACCGGGGAGGGACGAATGCGTGTCCGGGAACCACAAGGTCGAAATCACCGGCGTCGACACCTCGCAGCTTCCCGTACTTACGAATGCGGAAATGCAGGAACTCTTTCGGCGCATGCAAGAGGGAGACCTGGAAGCCCGGGAGCGCCTCATCTACGGCAACCTGCGTCTCGTCCTTTCCGTCGTGCAGCGCTTCAGCCACCGCGGAGAAAACATGGACGACCTCTTTCAGGTGGGCGTCGTCGGCCTCATCAAGGCGATCGACAACTTCGACCTCGCACACGGCGTGCGCTTTTCCACGTACGCCGTGCCGATGATCGTGGGGGAGATTCGCCGCTACCTTCGGGACAACGGCGCCCTTCGCGTATCGCGTTCCCTCCGGGACGTTGCCTATAAAGCCCTCAACGTGCGCGACCGCCTGCTCGGAGAACGGTCGATCGAACCTACGGTGGACGAAATCGCCGCCGAGCTTTCCCTTTCCCGCGAGGAGGTCATCCTCGCTCTGGAGGCGATACAGGAGCCCGTTTCGCTCTTCGAGCCCATCTACCAGGACGGGGGCGATCCGATCTACCTCATGGACCAAGTCCGCGACGAGCGCACGCGGGAAGGGACGTGGGTTACCTGGATCGCCTTGCGCGAGGCGTTGCGCAATCTGGGGCCGCGGGAACGGCTCATCGTGACGAAGCGGTTTTTTGAAGGAAAGACGCAGATGGAGATCGCGGAGGAGATCGGGATCTCCCAGGCGCAAGTTTCGCGCCTGGAAAAGAACGCCTTGCGCCACATGCAAAAGCACGTCGACCTCGCGGAATAGGCGCCGCTCCGGGTTCGGAAGGAGCGGGAAGGAGCGGGACTGGTCATCGCCTTTTTCGCGCGCCGCACACGGCGCGTTTCCCCAGGTAGTTCGTGGCGTACCTTTCCGGCCGCCGCGCATATACCGGTAGAGGGAAGGCGGTGGCTGACGTGCTCAGGATTTCCGAGTTTCAATCCAAGGACGTCGTTCGCCTCTCGGACGGGAAGCGTCTCGGACGCGTGGCCGACGTGGAAATCGATCCCGACGCCGGGCGCGTGCTTGCCCTCATCGTCCCCAAAAGCGGGGGGATGTTTTCCTGGTTTCGGCGTCCTGAAGAAACCGTCGTGCGCTGGGAGGACATCGAGACGATCGGGGTCGACGTGATCCTCGTTCGAACCCCCGATTCTCCCGCGTCCCGACTCCCGGAAGGGAAGTCTTAACGGTATAATGGACCACGGGCGAAGCCGTGGTGAGGAGGCCGCGGGTGTTCCCGAGGAGGTGAACACGTGGAAGGCGCCCGAACGGGAGACGGGCCGTTTGCGTACGACTCCGAAAACCGCATCTTTTGGCTGCGCGTACGCGGTACGGCGACCGTCGTGGGGGGGCTTACGGCGCGAGACTTCGACCGGCGTCCGGGAGAGCCGTGGGGGAATCTCTCCCCCTCGCGCGAGCGCGACCCCGCCGTAGCCGAACGCCGCCGGCGCACGCTTCTCGCCCTTTTGGGGGACGAGCTCCGCCTCGCCGCCCCCAGGCTCGTCCACGGTGCGGATGCTTGGGTCCTCGAGGCGCAGGGTGGCGACTGCCGCGGGACGCTCGTCCGGGAGAACGGAGAGGAAGAGGAGATTCCGGCGGGAGACGTTCCCGAGGCGGACATCGCGGCGACCGACTGTCCGCGGGTGGTGCTCCTCATGACCTACGCGGACTGTTTGCCCCTCTACTTGTACGCGCCCGGGAAGGCGATCGCCCTGGCGCACGCCGGTTGGCGCGGGACGGTGCGCAATGTGGCCGGCCGCAGCGTCGAACTCCTCGTTCGAACCTTCGGCGTGGAGCCAAGGAGCTTGCGGGCGGTCGTCGGTCCGGGAATTTCCCGTGCCGCGTACGAAGTCGGAGAAGACGTCCTCCGCGCGTTGGAAGGTCTAAGGGAACGGGCCGGTCTTGCCGATACGGAGATTGAGCGGGTGCTCGACCGTGGGCCGGGCGGAAGGGCGCGGTTGGACCTCGCCCTTTTGAACGCTCTTCTCTTGCAGAAGGCAGGAATTCCCGAAGACCGTATCGAATGTAGTCCTCTGTCTACAGACGGAAACGGAGACCTCCTCTTTTCCCACCGTCGGGAAGGAGAGAAGGCGGGGAGGATGGCCGCCTTCCTCTTCCTTCGAGCCTGAGGCGGCGCCTGCGACAATTTTCGAAGTTCGAAAGATGGGAGGAAGCCTTTCATGATGGATCGCGTGTTTCAGTGGATTGGGCTGGGCGACGACGGCGAATTCACCGGAGAGGACGGCCGGCAGCCTGCCGAACCGGAGACCGAGGCGGAGCGGTCGCGGCGGCGGGGGAACATCGTACCCTTGGAACGGAAGCGGAGTGAGGCAAAGGTGGTCATCGTAGAGCCGCGGACGTTCAACGAGGTAAAGGACATTGCAGACCACTTGCGCGCGAGGAAGGCCGTGCTCGTGAACTTCCACCGTGTGCCCCACGAGCTCAAGCAGCGGATGAAGGACTTCTTGAGCGGGACGATTTACGTCCTGGAAGGGGAGTTCACGGCCGTAGGAGAGGACATCTACCTCCTCGCTCCGGAGAACGTAGAGATCGAAGGGTCGATCTCGCTCTTTGCCGACGAGACGCTGGGGAACTTCCGCCGCTGACCTTTCGAGAACGGGGGCGTCGGGCCGAACACCGGCGGGACGGGCGGGTTTACCCGCTTTCGGGGTGCGGTCCCTCGGTGGTGGTGTAGCCCTTAGGCGCATCCCGGAGGTGAGGTGTGCGGGCGGGGCGGGCAAAGGGGGGATGCGGCGGTGGCCCTGCGACCCGAAGACATCGAACACAAGGAATTCCCTATCGCCTTTCGCGGGTACCACGTAGACGAGGTGAACGCCTTTCTCGAACAGGTGGCGCGCGAGATGGCGCTTCTTCTCGAGGAACAGGCGAGGCTTCGAAAGCGCGTCGCCGAGCTCGAGGAGCGACTCAACCATTACGGGAATTTGGAGGAGACCCTCACGAAAACCCTCGTGGCCGCCGAGAAGACGGCGGAGCAAGTGAAGGCCAACGCGCACAAGGAGGCGGAGCTCATCCTCCGGGAGGCGGAAAAAAACGCCAACCGCATTGTCGAAGAGGCCCTCGCCAAAGTGCGCAAGATCAACTTGGAAATCGACGAGCTCAAGCAGCGGGCGATCGTCTATCGCAACCGCTTCCGCACGCTGCTCGAAGCGCAGCTCGAGATGCTCCAGAGCCACGATTGGGACCGCCTCACGGAGGAGACCTTTGGGGAAGGCAGGGGGCGTGAAGAGCTCCGCACGCCGTAAGCGCGTTTCTTTGGCTTTCTTCCGTAAGACGCCTACGCACCCGGCGAAGAAAAGATGCGTCGCCGGGAGGAAAACGTCTCTGCGTACGTAAGAACTCCGATCTTCCGGCTCCGTGCTTGCCGGGAGGGATTTGCTTTCCCTATAATTACCCGTAAGCCGGGCCGCTTTGAGAGTTGGTTCGGAAACGGGCGCGAGCGGAGGCCTTTCCATCCGGCGGGTGGAAGGCTTTTTCGTGTACCAACCGGTCGTTTTGCGTGGGACAAAGGAGATGTGGCAAACGTGGACTACCGGGCGACGGTGAACCTCCCCAAGACGGACTTTCCCATGCGCGCCAACCTCCCGAAGCGCGAGCCGGAAATCCAAGCTCGTTGGCAGGAAATGGGCATCTACGCCCGCGTACAGGAAAAGAACCGCGGTCGGCCCAAGTTCGTCCTGCACGACGGACCGCCGTACGCCAACGGCGACATCCACATGGGGCACGTCCTCAACAAGGTCCTCAAGGACATCATCGTGCGTTCACGCTCGCAAATGGGGTACGACGCGCCTTTCGTGCCTGGATTCGACACGCACGGAATGCCGATCGAACACGCGGTGATCACCCACAAAAAGGCCGATCCGCGTTCCGTGGGCATCGTTCCCTTTCGCAACCTCTGTCGCGAGTGGGCGGAAGAGTTCATCGCACGGCAAACCCGGCAGTTTCAGCGTCTCGGCGTCCGCGGCGACTGGGAACGCCCTTACGTGACCTTCGACCCCAAGTACGAGGCGGCGCAGATCCGCGTCTTCGGGGAGATGGCCAAAAAGGGATACATCTACCGCGGGCTCAAGGTGATCTACTGGTCTCCTTCCGCGGAGACGGCCCTCGCCGACGCGGAAATCGAGTACCGCGACAAGGTCTCCCCTTCGATCTACGTCGCCTTCGATGTGGTGGACGGGAAGGGCAAGCTTTCCCCGGGGGACCGCGTGGTGATCTGGACGACAACCCCGTGGACGCTCCCCGCCAACCTCGCCGTGACCTTGCACCCGGAGTACCGCTACAGCCTCTTGGAGACGGACCGCGGCAACCTCCTCGTGGCCACGGAGCTCGTCCCCGCGTTCCGCGAGGTCACCGGCGTGTCCGTCGTTCGGGAGCTCGGCTCTTGGCGCGGCCGGGAGCTCGAAGGCGTCACCCTCCACCACCCCTTCTACGAGCGCGTGGTTCCCGTCGTCCTCGGAGAACACGTCACCCTGGACATGGGTACGGGCGCCGTGCACACGGCACCCGGGCACGGAGAAGACGACGCCTACGTGGGTGAGCGGTACGGTCTTCCCCTCCTTTCGCCTGTGGACGAAAAGGGGAGGTTTACCGCCGAAGCCCCCGGTTTTGAAGGGATGTTTTACGCGGACGCCGACGAACGGATCATCGAGATCCTCGCCGAACGCGGCGCCCTCATCCACCGAGGGACGATCCGTCACACCTACCCCCACGACTGGCGTACGAAGAAGCCCGTGATCTACCGAGCGACGGAGCAGTGGTTTGCCTCCATCGATGGGTTTCGCGAAGAACTCCTGCGCGCCGTGGAGAGCGTTCGCTGGATCCCAGAGTGGGGGGAAATCCGCCTCGCCAACATGATTCGCGACCGCGGCGACTGGTGCATTTCGCGGCAGCGCGTCTGGGGCGTCCCCATCCCCGCCGTCTACTGCACGACGTGCGGCAAGCCCATCATCGACGCGCAAATCCTCGACCGCGTCGCCTTGATCTTCGAGGCCGAAGGGTCGAACGCGTGGTACGAGCGTCCGGTGGAGGACTTCCTCCCCGAGGGCTTTCGCTGTCCGCACTGCGGCGGCACGCACTTCCGCAAGGAAACGGACACGATGGACGTCTGGTTCGACTCGGGATCTTCGCATGCGGCCGTCCTCCGGACGCGTCCGGAGCTCGAGTGGCCGGCGGATCTCTACCTCGAAGGCTCGGACCAGTTCCGCGGCTGGTTCAACTCGTCGCTTACGACCGCCGTAGCGGTCTTCGGCCGACCGCCGTACAAGACCGTGCTCGGGCACGGTTTCGTCCTCGACGGGGAAGGGCGCAAGATGTCCAAGTCCCTGGGGAACATCGTCGACCCCATGGACGTCATGAAGACGTACGGTGCGGACATCCTCCGCCTCTGGGTCGCTTCCGTAGACTACACGTCGGACGTGCGAATTTCGGATGCGATCCTCGGGCAAATCGCCGAAGTGTACCGCAAAGTGCGCAACACGTTCCGCTTCCTTTTGGGAAACACGAGCGACTTCGACCCGACGCGCGACCGCGTGCCGCCGGAGCGGCTCTGGGAGCTCGACCGCTACATGCTCTCGCGCCTGCACGAGCTCATCGGCCGCGTGTGGCGGGCGTACGAGGCGTACGACTTTCACGAGGTGTACATGCTCCTCCACACGTACGCGACGGTGGATTTGAGCGCCTTCTACCTCGACGTGCTCAAGGACCGCCTGTACACGAGCCATCCGGAGGACGAGGGGCGCCGGTCCGCCCAAACCGTCCTCTACGAGACGCTTCGGGCGCTCGCGATCCTCTTCCACCCCATCCTGCCGCATACGGCAGAGGAAGTTTGGCAGCACATGCCCGGGCCGAAGGAAGAGAGCGTGCAGCTCGCCGACTTCCCGGAGCCCGATCCGCGCCTCATCGACCGCGCCCTGCACGCCCGATGGGCGAAAATCCTCGCCGTCCGCGAGGCTTCCAACAAGGCCATCGAAGAAGCCCGTAAGGCGGATCTCCTGGGTGCGGCGCTCGAGGCGCACCTCCACCTCTATCCGGAAAGTGCGGAGGCGGCCGACTTTCTCCGCTCGCTCCCGCGGCCCGAGGAGATCTTCCTCACTTCGGCCGTCACTGTCCACGACCCTGGAGAGGCCCCGCCGGCGGACGCCGTTCCCTTCCCGGGAGGGTGGGCTTCGGTATCCCGGGCGGAAGGGCAAAAGTGCGCACGCTGCTGGATGATCACACCGGAGGTCGGTTCGGATCCGGAGTATCCGGACCTCTGCCCGCGCTGTGCTGCGGTGGTTCGGCGCCTCGTCCTCGAGGGCCGCGTGGCGCAGTCGGACGCGTAAAGGAAACCTCCTCGGGAAAAGGTAAAAGGAGACCTGCGCCGCGCCCCGGCGTTTTGCCGGCGGTGCGGCGTTTTTCCCGAGGAGGCAAGATCGCCGTGCGTACGGAAGACCACCTCACGGATGAGCAACGGGCCACTTTACGGCGGATTTTGCAGGAACGCCTGCACGAGCTCGAGGCGAAGCTCGCCGCGGGTGCCGCCACGCTTGCGGAAACGGATGCGAGTTCCGAGCTTTCCCGCTACGACAACCACCCCGCCGACGACGGGACGCTCACGCACGACCGAAGCCGGGACCTCGCGCTCGCCCTGGATTACCGGGCGGAGCGGGAGGAGATCCTCCGCGCCTTGCGGCGGATGGAAGAGGGGATCTACGGCCTGTGCGAACGCTGCGGGGCGCCGATCCCCTTCGAACGCCTCCTCGCCGTACCCGCCGCGCGGTTTTGCCTCGAACACGAACGGGAGTTCGAGGATGTTCGCCGGCGCGAGACGCCCCGCAGGCCCGCAGAGGAGGAATACCTCCGGACGTGGTACGGGAGCGAAGGGGAAAGAAGGGCGGGGGAAACGCCGGGGATTTCCCCGGAAGACGTATGGGAAGAGGTGGAAAGTTTCGGGACATCGGACACGAGTACGGGAGAATTCGCGGCTCGTTCCGCTTCCTACTCTGCGGAATTTGCCGACACGGGAAATCCCGTGGAGGAGCTTCCTGCCAATCTTCAAGGAAAACCGCATAGTTCTTCCTATTTTCGGAGATAAACGCGAGATGCTACAATGAGCGGAGAAGCCGAAGTGCGAAACGGTGGTGCGTGGATCTATGGCTTCCCGCGAGCAAGACCGGGAGAGCGGCCCGTTTGCCGACGCGGAGAATGTCGATCGCGGTCGCGACGGAGAGGAAGCCGCACCTCGGGTTCCCGGCACGGTACTCGTCTTTACCGCCGCAGACAAATCGTCCAAGGATTGGCTCGTACGCCCCGTACTCGGCTGCGATTTCCTTACGTTTGCCGGAGAAGGTCGACGCCCTTCCGAGTGCGCGAATTCGGGCTGCTCTCTTGAGGTCTTCTTTCCCTCGGGGGCCAAGGCCGTCCGCCGAGCGCTGGACGCCGCCTACCGCCGCGGCTACGCCCTCACGGCTGTGCCGGAAGAACGCGGCATCGGTGTCCTGCACCTCTTCCCGGGCGATGCAGGGGTGCTCTTGGGCCTGTTTTTTCCACCCGACGCCCCCCGTCTCGTCGCCCCCTGCTGGAGGTCTCTCGCCAGCGTGGACACACCGATCTTCGTCCACGCGTACGGCAAAATCGTCTTCGCCAACGGTGCGGCCGTACAGGCGCTCGCCCGGGGTGGCGAGGCGGAGCTTTTGGGAAAGAGCCCGCTCAAGCTCTTCGTCCCCGAAGATCGGCCGCTCTTCTTCCGCGCGCTCATGGAGCCGGGGCGGGCGTTTCTCCTCCGTACCGCCGACTCCTACGGCGGGGAGCCCTTCTTCCTCCGCACGCGTCCCCTCGACGAAGACGCCGCGGGGTTTTTCGTCTCGAGCCTCGTCCCCGTACGCGAGGAGGAACGGACGGGGGACGTCCTTTTGGACATTCCCTCGCGCCAGGAGTTTCTCCGGACGCTCGATCGGCTCCTCCGACACAACGTGCCTCCCTTTGCCGTCGTGCTCGTGGACGTAGACCGATTCAAGGTATACAACGACGCCTTCGGTCCCGAGGTCGGGGACGAGCTCTTGCGTGCGGCGCGCGACCTCTTCCGCACGCTCGTCTCCGGGAACGGCCTCGTGGCGCGGATGGCGGGTGACGAATACGGCCTCGTATTCTTCTTGCCTTCGGAAGACCCGAAGGCTTTAGACGAGCTTCTCGCCAAGCTAACGACGGTCGCCCGCGGAGGCTACGACCCGTTCGTGGTCGAAGGACGGACGTACCACCTCACCTTTTCCGTCGGGGTCGCCGTCTACCCCGAGGACGGCCAAAGCGTTGAGGAACTCCTCCGGGCCGCCGAAGGGGCCCTCGTCCGCGCGAAGGAACGGGGGCGGGGAAAGGTCGTGCGCTACGTCCCCCAAGGGAAGGACGTGCTCGTCCGCCAGCTCGTGCTCGAAATGGACCTCTGGGGTGCCCTCGAACGTGGAGAATTGGTATTATACTATCAACCCCTGTACGACGTCCTGCGGGGAAAGCTCGTGGGGATGGAAGCGCTCCTGCGCTGGCGGCATCCGGAGATGGGGCTCATTCCTCCCGCGGAGTTCCTCCCTCAGGCGGAAGACACAGGGCTCATCGTTCCGATCGGGGAGTGGGTCCTTCGGGAGGCTTTGCGCCAGCTTGTCGCTTGGGAGCGCGAGACGGGCGAGGTGCTTCGGGCGTACGTCAACGTATCGGCGGTCCAGTTCGACGACCCGGAGTTCGTCCGCCGCGTGGCGGCCATCGTCGCCGAGAGCGGGGTGCAGCCGAACCGCCTAGAACTCGAGCTCACCGAGAGCGTCCTCATGCGCGACATCGAGGCGAGCGTCGAACGGCTCAAGGAACTCAAGGCGATGGGGATACGCATCGCCGTAGACGACTTCGGCACGGGGTATTCGTCCCTAAGCTACTTGCGCCGTCTCCCCATCGACGCCGTGAAGATCGACCGCTCCTTCGTGTGGGAGGTCAAGGACGAAAAGGATACGGGTACGATCGCGACGGCCGTGATCTACCTCGCCCACGCCTTGGGACTCGAAGTCGTCGCCGAGGGCGTGGAAACGGAGTGGCAAAAGGAATTCCTCGCCTCCAACAGCCTCCAGATCATGCAGGGGTATTACTTCGGGAAGCCGCTCCCGGCGGAGGAGTTTGCCGCCACCTACCTCCGCAAGGCGACCTAGGTTTGGGGAGCGCCTCCAAGGAGTTTGGGAAATGGGCCTTCGCAAACGGCTCTCGCTTTCGCCGAACGAAAGGACCGTCTTTTTCCGTGCGACGGGAGGGTATTTGGTTGCGGCGCTGGTCTTCCTCCTCGACCGCGCGGCCAAGGTGTGGGTCCTCCACAGCCTCCTCGTCGGGGAGAGCTTCCCCGTCTTCGACGGGATCCTCCACATCACTTCGGTGCGGAACACCGGAGCCTCTTTCGGGATGCTGCGTGGCGCCACGGAATTTCTCGCCCTTTTGAGCGCCGTGGCCGTGGTTATGCTCGTCTACCTCGTGTATCGGCTTTCGGCGTGGGGAAGAGGGTATTCCTTGGCCCTCGGGCTCGTGCTCGGAGGTGCGGCGGGGAACCTTTGGGACCGCATCGCCTACGGGGCGGTCGTCGACTTCATCGACGTCCGCGCGATCCACTACCCCGTCTTTAACGTCGCCGATGCGGCGCTCACCGTAGGAGGGATTCTCCTGGGCGCCCTCTTCCTCTTCGGAAAAAAGGGGAGAGCGCTTTGGAAGGGCGAATGGTAGGCAGAGAAGGGGAAGCGGAACGGATCTCCGTCGAAATTCCTCCGGAAGCGCACGGCGAGAGGATCGACCGCGTCCTCGCCTCCCTCCTTCCGGAGTTGAGCCGCGAGCGGATCAAGCGCCTCATCGCCGAAGGGCGGGTGCACGCGGGCGGCGTCCCCGTAGATGCGCCCAAGCGGCCGGCACGTGCGGGGGAACGCGTAGAGGTCCTCGTACCTCGCGATCCTCCGCTCGCGCTCGTCCCGGAAGACCGCCCGCTCTCCGTGCATTACGAAGACGCCTACCTCGCGGTTGTCGAAAAGCCGCGGGGCGTGCCCGTGCACCCCAGTCCGGGACACGAAACGGGAACGCTCGTCCACGCCCTCCTCGTCCGCTTTCCCGAACTGAGCCGAGCGGGCGGCGAACTTCGCCCAGGCATCGTCCACCGCCTGGACAAAGATACGACGGGACTCCTCGTCGTCGCCAAGAGCGACGCCGTCCACCACCGACTCGCGCGCCTCTTCGCCGCCCATTCGGTCTTTCGCGGCTACGTGGCCGTCGTTCACGGTCACCCCGACCCTCCCCGAGGTACGATCGTGGCCCCCATCGGACGCGATCCGCGCGATCGGAAGCGCATGGCTGTCGTGGCCGGGGGTCGGGAGGCGATTACCCACTACCGGATGCTCTTGGCCTGCTCGTCGGTCAGCCTCGTCGTCCTGCGTTTGGAGACGGGGCGCACGCACCAGATTCGCGTGCACATGCGGCACATAGGCCACCCCGTCGTGGGCGATTCCGTGTACGGCTACCGGCGCGAACGGTCCGGTACCCCCCTCCTTTTGCACGCCTTCGGCCTTCGGTTCACCCACCCCGTGACGAAAGAGCCAGTTCGGGCGTACGCACCGCCGCCGGAGGACTTTCGCGCAGCGTTCTTCCGCCTCTGTCCGGAAGGGAGTACGTCCGCGCGTGTACCGGGGGATTCTCTCGCTCCGTCCGCGCCTCCTCCGGAGGAAGTTTGGGCGCGCGTGGAAAAGCGCCTCCGGCGCCTCGTCTACGGTACCGAAGAGGTGCCTTCCGACTCCTTTCGTCCGGATCGGGCGGGTGATTGACAAACGCGGAGAAACGGAGTACAATCCACCCGAACCGAATCCGAGATGCGCGTTGCCTCCTTTAAGGCAGTCCGGCGAGGCTGACAAGGAGGGCAGGTTGGAGTCGACCGCGCGGGGCCGAAGTGCGCTCTTCGGCGCGGCGACGCGCTACATACAACCTACCTTGCCTACCCTCCACCCTCCCGGCGGGAGGGTTTTTTCGTGCCCGGAGAACCCCGTCGGAGTCCCTCGCGGATACGGCGGCAAGCGTTCGGGCCAGACGCAAACGAGGAGGCGGTATTCCGTGGCGCGCAACGTGGAACTCATGGACGAGGCGGCTGTCCGGCGTGCGCTCACGCGCATCGCCCACGAGATCGTCGAGCGGAATAAGGGGGTTGCCCACGTCGTCCTCGCGGGGGTACGCACGCGCGGCGTGTACCTCGCGCGGCGCCTTGCGGAACGACTGCGGGAAATCGAAGGGCAGGAGGTCCCCGTGGGCGTGGTGGACGTCACCTTGTACCGCGACGACCTCACCTACCTCAAACCTTCGGGAGATCCCCTCGTCCAGGGTACAGATTTTCCCGTGCCGATCGAAGGGAAGGTCGTCGTCCTCGTAGACGACGTGCTGTACACGGGGCGCACGGCGCGTGCAGCCATGGAGGCCGTGATTTCCCGCGGCCGTCCGGCGGCCATCCAGCTCGCCGTCCTCGTCGACCGCGGGCACCGGGAGCTGCCCATCCGCCCCGACTTCGTCGGCAAAAACGTCCCGACCTCGCGCGACGAGCGCGTCTACGTAGAACTCGTGGAAGTGGACGGCCGCGACCTGGTCACCTTGCGCGAGGCGCGTCGCGACCGGGACGGCCGAGGTCCGCAGGCGGAAGGCGCCTCTGAAGCTACAAGCGGGGGAGAGGAGTAGCGCCGCATGGCCCGTTCCGAGGAACGCCCGACGTCCTTCGGCATTCGCCCCCTCTACGACGTAGAAGACACTCCGCCTTTTCTTCGCCTCCTGCCCTTGAGCCTACAACACGTCTTTGCCATGTTCGGCGCTACGGTCCTCGTGCCGATCCTCACGGGACTGGACGTGCAGGCGGCGCTCTTGGCGAGCGGGTTGGGAACGATCCTCTTCCTCCTCGTGACGCGCGGCCGGATTCCGAACTACCTCGGCTCTTCCTTTGCCTTCATCGGCCCCATTCTCACGGTGACGCACGCGGCCGGGGTAGGGGCCGCCCTTTTGGGGGCGTTTCTCTCTGGCGCGCTGTACCTCGTCTTTGCTTGGCTCGTGCACCGTGCGGGAACGCGCTGGCTCGACGCCATCCTTCCTCCCGTTCTCGTCGGGAGCATCGTCGCCGTGATCGGCCTCGCGCTTTCCGGCGTGGCGGTGTCCTGGGCGCTCGCGGATCCCTTGCATCCGCAGGGCGGGAGCTCTCTCGCGGCGGCAGAGGTGGCCCTCGTCACCTTGGCGATCGTGCTCTTCGTGAACCTGTACGGCCGCGGCCTTCTGGGCGTCCTCCCTGTCCTCACGGGAGTCGTCTTGGGTACCGTCTACGCCTACCTCCGCCACCCGGACTGGTTCACCGCTGGACCCGACGGGGGATTCGTGGGCAAGGTGGCGCAAGCTTCCTGGTTTCTCACGCCGGCGGAGTTCTTTTCCCGCCACACGCACACGCTAGAAGTCGCCCGCGCCGCGCTCACGCCCGAGGCGTGGCTCTTCGCCCTCACGATTGCCCCCATCGCCTTTGTCACCCTCGCGGAACACATCGGCCACCTCCTCGTCACGGAGCGCGTGATCGGACGTCCGTTGGTCCCCCTCCTCCCGCGCTCGCTTTTGGGGGACGGACTGGCGGTGATGCTTGCGGCGTGGATTGGCGGGCCGCCGAGCACGACGTACGGCGAAAACATCGGCGTTCTTGCGGTAAGCCGCGTGTACAGTCGGGCGGTCCTCTTCGGAGCCGCCGGGTTTGCCGCGCTCCTCGCCTTTGTGGAAAAGCTCGGCGCTGCCCTCCTGGCCGTACCCAAGCCCGTCCTCGGGGGCGTGATGATCGTGCTCTTCGGCGTGATCGCCGCCCAGGGGCTTCGGATGTTCGTCGAGTACGGCGTCGACCTCGCCCACCGGCGCAACATGCTCCTCGTCGCCGTCGTCCTCGTGACGGGTATCGGCGGTTTTCGCTTCGACCTCGCGGGAACCTTTCCCGGCGGCGTGCCGTTCTCCCTCACGGTAGACAACATCGCTTTGGCCACCTTGCTCGGCATCTTTCTCCATCTCGTGCTTCCCGAACGCGCCGTCGCCTACGGCAAGACGACCTTGGCCGCCCAGGCGGCGGGCGAAGTTCCGTACGAGGGACGTTCCCCGCACCGCGGCGGCGAAGACGGCCCGCCTTCCCGGACGTGACTTTCCGCGCCCGCGCGAGCGGGCGTTTTTTCCGGAGGTGGCATGCGGTGCCCCACTTCCTTTCGGCCGAAGACTTCTCGCCCCGCCTCGTATACGCCCTCTTTCGGCTTGCGGGGGAACTTCGCGCACGGCAGGAACCTCCCAAGCTCCTCTCCGGCCGCTCGGTGGCCCTCCTCTTTGGCGAACCGTCCACGCGCACGCGCCTCTCCTTTTCCCTCGCCGCCATGCGCCTGGGCGCCGAAGTCCTCACCCTCGACGAGCGCCTTACGAGCCGGGCGAAGGGCGAGACACTCGCGGATACTTTGGAGGTCCTCGCCCTTTTGGGAGTAGACGTGGCCGTCGTCCGCACCTCGGAAGACGTCATCCGTCCGCCGGCGCTCTCTCCGTCCGTGGTGAGCGCCGGAAGCGGAACCGGGGAGCATCCGACGCAGGCCCTTCTCGACGCGTGGACGCTCTACGAGGCCTTCGGGCGCCTGGAGGGTCTTCGCCTCCTCGTCCTCGGCGACCTTCGGCACAGCCGGGTGTTCGGCTCGCACGCGCGTCTCCTCCCGCGCCTCGGCGTGCGCATTACGGCCGCCGCACCTCGTGCCTGGCTCGGTCGCGAGGAGGATTTGCCGGGTGTGGCCGAGCGCGTCGCCCTCGAAGACGTTTCCCTCGAAGACCTGCTCGCTTCCGCCGACGCCGTCCTCGTCCTCCGGCCCCAGTGGGAGCGCCACGCGCATTCCGCAGGCTCCTCCGCGTCTCCAACGCCCGTGTCGTACCTCGAGCGGTACGGGCTTACCGAGGCGCGGGCGCGCGCCCTACGCCCCGAATCCCGAATCCTCCACCCGGGCCCCGTAACGTGGGGCGTGGAAATCGATCCGTCCCTTCGAGAAGACCCGCGGATTCTCGTGCGCCGCCAGGTGGAAAATGGCCTCTACGTGCGCATGGCCGTCCTCGTCGCCGCGGGAGGGAACCTCGGGCCGTGCGAAGGCGACCGCGTTGCCGGCGAGGGAAATGCGGACGCCGAAGCCCTCGGCGGGGATCTGCCGTCTTATGCCGAGTCGCCCGTCCGGGAGGAGGGGAACCGTGCCTTTACCTCTCCTCTCCATCGATGACGTCTTCGTCCTCACGCCCGAGGGAAAGCTCGTCTACGGCCTTCTCCTCCTCGAGGAAGGGTTCGTCCGCTACGCCGGCCCGCGGGACGGGGTGGGGGGCTTGGGGGAACGGGTCTTTCGCATCGCGGGAGAGGGGATGTGGGCGCTTCCGGGCTTCGTAGACGCGCACGTGCACTTCCGCGAACCGGGCGGAACGCACAAGGAGACGATCGCCAGCGGAAGTCGTGCCGCTGCCCATGGGGGATTTACCTCGGTGCTCATGATGGCCAATACAGTCCCGCCTCCGGACACGCCGGAGCGGGTTTGGGAGATGCGCGCCGTCGCCCGCCGAACCGCCGTCGTCCGTACCTTTGTCACCGCTCCCGTGACGCGCGGGCAGACAGGGGAGGTTCCCGTGGACTTTGCCGCCCTCGCCGCCGCGGGCGTTCGCGCCTTTTCCGACGACGGCCTTCCCGTCCTCGATCCCGACGTCCTGCGGGAGGCCTTTTTCGCTTCTGCCCGCCTCCGGTTGCCGGTCCTCCTTCACGAGGAAGACCCTTCCCTTTCCCGGGGAGGGGTCGTCCATCCGAGCCCGTGGGCGAAAGGGCGGGGACTTCCGACGTATCCACCGGAGGCGGAGGCGTCGCTCATCGGCCGCGACCTCGCCCTCGGGGCTTTCGTTCCCGGGGCGCGGATCCACCTGCAGCACCTGTCCTCTCGAATTTCCGTAGAACTCGTCCGGCGCCTGCGCCCGCTTCTCGCCCGTCGGGGAGTCCACCTCACGGCCGAGGCGACGCCACACCACCTCGTCCTCACGTGGGAGGACGTGCGCCGATCCGCAGACGTTGCCGCCGGAGCCGAACGGTTGCCGGTCGCGACCCGACCCCAGGACGCAAAGATGAACCCTCCCCTCCGCGAAGCCGAGGATCGGGACGCCCTCGTCCGTGCCCTCCGGGAGGGGGTTGTCGATTTCGTGGCCACGGACCACGCCCCCCACGCTCCGGAGGAAAAGGCCCTCCCCCTCGAACGGGCCCCCTTCGGGATCCTCGGTCTGGAGACGGCCTTTCCCCTCTTGTACACGGAACTCGTCCTCCGGGGAAGGCTTTCCCTAGGAGAACTCGTGGACCGCATGTCCCGCATCCCCGCACGATTTCTCGGGATTCCCGGCGGCGAACTTCGAGCGGGCGTTCCGGCCGATCTCGTCCTCGTGGATCCCTACCTCCCGCGTTCTGTCGTCCCCGAGAGGCTGGCGTCCAAGAGCCGCAACAGCCCCTTTTTCGGACGTCTCCTACGGGGTTGGCCGGTCCTAACGCTCGTGGGGGGGCGCGTGGCTTACGCAGATTCCGAACTCTTCTCCCGCGCCGTGCGCGACCTCCTTCCGGATGCCCACGTTGTTCCGCCGAACGTCGGGGCTGGGAGAGAGATCGGCGACGGCGCGGAGTTCGCCCAGGGGAGCGTGAGCTCGTGACTTCCTCGATTGCCGACGTCGCGACGCCTACCCCCTTTGCCGATCTGCCGTTTTTCGTGAAGGACGTGCAGGCGCTTACGTCCGACCTCGTCCTCCTCGACACGGTTCCCGCAGAGTCCCTCCCTCCGGACGCCCAACCGGGACAGTTCTTCCAAATCCTCCTGGAGGGCGGGGAGGTGTACCTCCGCCGCCCCTTCAGCCTCGTCACCCGCCTGGGCGTCGTCCACCGCTTTGCCGTGCGCGTCGTCGGACGCGGGACGTCCGCCATCGCCCGGCTTCGCCCGGGGGATCGGCTTCGCCTCTTAGGACCTTTGGGCACGGGGTTCCCCCTTGCGCCGCCCGGAGCGCGCAAGCTCCTCCTCCTCGCGGGCGGCGTGGGGGCCGCGCCGCTCGCCTCCGTCCTCGCCGCCGTCGCCGCAGGAAAGACGGCCTTTCGAACCTCCGACGTAGCCGTCGTCCTCGGGATCCGCCGGAGCGAAGAGGCCGTTCTCGCCCGCCTTTTCCGTCCCTGGGCGGAGCCCCTTCTCGCCGTGGAACGTCCGTCTCGCGACGCAGAGGGGAGGGTCGTTCCTCCGGTGGCGTTTCCCGGTACGGCGCTGGACGCGGCGTTTGCGCGTTGGCAAGAGCTGTGGCCCGACCCCGTCCCTCCGGAGGAAATCGCCGTCTTCGTCGCCGGACCGAAGCCCATGCTTGAGGCGGCCTTTCGCCGTCTCCCCGCCGCGGCGCGCGTGTACGGCGCCTTCGAGGCACCCATGGCGTGCGGAACCGGACTTTGCCGCGGCTGCGTCGTCGAGACAGCGGTGGGGAACGTACGTCTCTGCCGCGAAGGCCCCGTCCTCTCCCGCGAGGTGCACTTCCCCCACCTCGCCCCCCGAGAAGGCGATGCGTCCTAGGCGGCTTTCCCTGTGACGCCCCCTAGCCCCTCCGGTGCAGGAACGAGAGGAGGTTTGCTGTGTTTTCGTCCGAATCCGACGGGAGTCGGCGGACACCGAAGTCCGTCGACCTCACCGTTTCCCTCGGCCCCCTTCGCCTCGCCAATCCCGTGCTCCCGGCTTCCGGGACGTTCGGGTACGGCCTTGAGGCGATGGAGTGGCTCGACCTTCGTCGGCTGGGCGCTGTGGTCCTGAAGTCGACCTCTCTCGCCCCCCGGCCCGGACACCGTGGGGTTCGCGTGGCGGAGACGCCCTGCGGAATGCTCAATGCCATCGGCCTAGAAAACCCCGGAGTCCGGGAGGCGCTCGCGCTCGTGGAACGCCTCCCCGAGGGGGTCGTCCTCGTGGCGAGCATCTTCGGAAACACCGAAGACGAATACGCGGCCGTGGCCGAGGCCTTTTCCCGCTCGCCCCGCATCTCCGCGCTCGAAATCAACCTCTCCTGCCCGAACGTGGCCGAAGGCGGTCTCGCCTTCGGGCGAAATCCCGAGGGCGTGGCGAGGGTTACGGCGCGCGTGCGCGCCGCGACGTCCTTGCCCTTGTGGGTAAAGCTCTCTCCGGATACGTGCGACGTCGTTGCAGCGGCGAAGGCCGCCAACGCCGCCGGGGCCGACGCCCTCGTCCTCGGAAACACGATGCCCGGCCTCGCCGTCGACCGGCGGACGTACGCCCCCGTCCTCGCAAACGTCACGGGCGGCCTTTCCGGCCCCGCGCTCAAGCCCATCTCCCTCCGCCTCGTCTACGAAGTGTACCGACACGTCCCCTTGCCGATCATAGGCGTCGGCGGGATCTCCGACGCGGAGGACGTCTTGGAGTTCCTCGCCGTCGGCGCGAGCGCCGTCCAAGTCGGAACCGCGGCGCTCCGGGATCCCTTCGTGTTCGAGCGGATTCTCGCGGAGCTTCCCGCCGCCCTGCGCGCCGTCGGGGTCGATCGTGCGGCGTCGTTCGTCGGAATCGCCCACCGTGGCGGACTCCGCGCCCTCGCGCCTTCGGAAGGAAGGGGGGAGGCGGAATGATCCCCTTGTCCCCTGCGCAAAAGCCCTTCGACGACGATCCACGAAGTCGCCTCTTCGTGGCCCTCGACGTCCCCTCCCGGCAAGAGGCGGAAAACCTCCTCTCCCGGCTCGGGGGAAGCGTTCGGCGGGTTAAGGTCGGATTGGAACTCTTCTTCGCCGAAGGCCCACGGTTCGTGGAAGTCCTCGCGGAGCGCGGCTACGAGGTCTTCCTCGACCTCAAGCTCCACGACATCCCCCATACCGTCTACCGCGCGGCGCGCCTTCTTCCCGCGGGAGCGGTCCTCTTCCTCACGGTTCACGCGTCCGGAGGCAGGGAAATGGTGCGTGCTGCCTACGAAGGAATCCGGGAAGCGCGGGTACGGGGAGAAAAGCACCAGGCATCCCCCAAGGACGTTCTCGCGGTGCAAAACTCACCGAGCTACGCCCCGCCGTACCTCCTCGGCGTCACCTGGCTCACGTCCTTAGGCGAGGCGGAGTTCGCCCGCTTCGGCATCGATCGCCGGCAAAGCGTCGGCATCCTCGCGGAAGAAGCCCTGCTCGGCGGGGCGGCGGGCCTCGTCGTCTCGGCGTGGGAGGTCACCTCCCTCCGCGCCGCCCTGGGACCCGGTCCGATCTTCGTCGTTCCGGGAATCCGCCCCGCCTTTTCCCGAGGGGAAGACGACCAAAGGCGCGTTTCCTCCCCGGGGGAGGCCATTCGTTCCGGCGCCGATGCCGTGGTCGTCGGACGCCCTATCGTTTGGGCACCCGACCCCCGCAGGGCTGCGGAGGCGATCCTCGAAGAGATCGCCGCCGCCCTTTTTGATCTGCCTCCCAGGCGATAAAGGGCTAAAGGGGGCTTTCTTTCCGGCGGCAGGTGCCCCGTCCGGACGGATCGCCCCGCACGTTGTGGAACTTCAGGACGCCTGGGATTTCCGGGAGGGATCCATTCGTGGCATCCGACCGCTTCGACGTTCCCCTTCGGGAAGAGGCTCTGGGTTTGGCGGATCTTCTCCTCGAAGTGGGCGCCGTCCACGTACGGCCCGAGGAACCGTTTCGCTTTCGCTCAGGCCTGTCCTCCCCCGTCTATGTCGACCACCGCATCCTCCTCTCGCGGCCCTCGGCGCGGAAGGCATTTGTCGACGCCCTCACGGACCGCGTGCGGCACGTCCGCGATTCCCTTTCTCCCGCTTCCGCAGAGGGCCACCTCCTCACCGTGGCGGGGGTGGCGACGGGGGCGATCCCCTACGCCGCCTGGGTTTCCGACCGCCTTGGGTTGCCCATGGTCTACGTACGGGCCGAACGCAAGGAACACGGCCGCGGCCGCCGCGTGGAGGGGGAACTCCGCGCGGGTACCCCCGTCGTGCTTCTCGAGGATCTCCTCACGACAGGCGGGACGACCCTCGAGGCGGTGGACGCCTTGGAGAACGAGGGTGCGCGCGTCCTCTCCGTCTTCGTCCTCTTTACCTACGGGTTTCCTCAAGGGCCCGCCCGCCTCGCGGAACGCGGCACCGCCTTTTCCGCCCTCACGGACTTCGTCGCCCTCCTCCGAGCCTTGGAGCGGCGCGGACGAACACACGAGGCGGAAATCCTTCGGCGTTGGTGGGAGGACGTCTCCCGCGCCGGCGAGCGGGACGCGGAGTAAGGACGCCCCTGGGTGAGCGCCGCGGCGCTGTCCCCTTTGGCGCATACACAGGCGGCAGGGGGACCGACCGTGTGGGACGGATTTTGGGACGACATCCGGCGGCTCTTCTCCGACCTCCGCCTTTCGGCGGCCGACCTCTTTCGGGGATCTCCGGCGATGCGCGTGTACTCCCCCGACGCCCAGACGGTCGTCGTGGAAATCTCCGTTCCCGAAGGGTTCACTTCCGACGAGGTGGACGTCGCCGTCGACCGCCGCCTCCCCCACGTTCGCGGCCGCGTCGTGCATCGGTACGTCGAGAGAGAAGGCGTGCGGGAGACGCGGCGCGCCTTTGCCTGGAGTTTCCCTCTTCCCGTAGGGGTGGATCCGGACCGCGTTCGCGTCGAGCGGGGGCCGCGCGTCCTCCGCGTCGTCTTGCTTCGCCGCACCGCCCTCCCTGAGGGGGAGCCTCCTTCGGCGCTTCCGCCCCCGTAAGGGTGGGACGGACGCCCGTTTCGACCTCCCTCCGCGCAGAAAAGGCGCAAAGACAAAAAAACGAAGGGGCGCACAGCGCCCCTTCGCGCGTTTGGTCGTCGCCGCGAGGTTTTTTCCGGAGAAACGGGCGGGGGAAGCTCCCGCCCGTTTTCGCTTTGCCTTTCAATCTTCCTTGACGCAGAGGTGGCGCATCTTGAGGAGTTTGTACGTCTTCCACGTGAAGAAGGCGAGCCACGTGAGAAGCACGACGTTGAAGAAGTGGGCGAGCCAGCGGAAGATTTCTTCGTGCGTCATGTGGTACGCGAGGATCGTGGCGATCGTGAGGGCGGCGCTGGGAAAGAGATACGCCCACCAGGAAATGTAGAAAGGAATCCGCGTGTACATGCGGAACTGGAAGAGGAAGAGAAGGGCCATGAAGAGGGCGATGCTGTAGAGGATTTGGGCAAAGATGTCGAAGCAGCCCGTGAGCTTCACGTAGGAGATGCACCCGACGGCGGGCGGGGCCATGAGGATGAAGAACGTCGGCACGAGCTTGATGGGAAGCGGAGCGTGGAAGAAGATTCGGTAGAAGAAGATCGTGCCGAGGACGATGCTGAAGAACAGGCCGACGCCGAAGAAAAACACGTTGATTCCGAGCGGGGCGAATTCCACTCCCGCCACGGGGACTACGATGTTCCCTACGAAGGGGATGAACCAGGCGGGGTTGTAGTGCTGGATCTCAAAGGTGTCCTGGTGGATGAGCTTGTTCAAAATCGCCAAGGTAATTCCCAGGTGAAGCGGCGTTCCGATCCACCAGAGGACGCGGGCGATATCCGGTACGAAGTCGAGGTAGGCAATGCTGAGGAGGAGAAAGCTTACGGAAAAGGCGGCAAAGAAGTTGATGCGCGTCGGGTGATTGAAGTCGCGGACGATCTCCTCCGGCCAGCGGATCGCGCGGACGATCTGAAGGAGGGTAAAGGCCGCGAAAAACGCGCTCGCCAAGACGAGGAGGGCTCCCGAGAGGATGTGGGGGACATCGAACAGGGTTTCCGTACGGTGGGTTGCGATGGTCACGCCCGCGATTCCCATCACGAGGGAGAAAAGGGCGATGGGGAAGTAGCGGAGCCCGCGCTCGACGTGTTCGCCGGAGGAGAGCTTTTCCGCATGCGGGCGAAACCCGCGAACGGCTTCAGGTTGTGCCATCGTCCTTTCCTCCCTTCCCGGAAAATTTTCCCGCGGTCGGAGCGGCCGGTCCCGTTTCCGGACCGGAGGAGTCGAGAATCGTTCTTGTTCTTTTTCCGAGAAAGACTATACCTATTTGCGGGAAAGATGTCAAGGAGGTGCGAGGTGCGAGCACGCACGTTTTATGGTTTTCATTTCCTTTCAGAAATGGGGCGGAGCGGGGGGAGGGAATGGAGCCCCTTTTTTATTGGCCTCTCGGCGGCCCCTTTTGGTACAATGAGAAACAAGGCGGGAAGTGCGCACACGCACCTGGAAAGGGTGGCAAGGCCCATGGGGGGATACATCGTCTACCGGTTTTCCGGCGTTTCCGAAGTGCTCGAGCAACGTTTTTCCACGCTCAAGCTGGCGATGCGCAAGGCGTATCTGGACTGGGCATACCGCCGCTTTTTGCCCCTCACGATCGAAGTTCCCGGGGGCCCTTCCTTTGACGTAGACGCGATGCGCGCGTTTTGGGAAAAGGAAGGGTGGCCCACGGAAGGCCAAGGGTTTTGGAAAGGCGGAGCGCCCCGCGGGATTCTGCAGTGGGAAGGGTAGTTGGGAGACGAGAGAGCGGACAGAGGTAGGCCGAGGTGGCACGATTTCCTCGGTCTTTTCTTCGTTTTTCGCTCCGGCGGCGGAAAGTTTTGCTCCCCAGCGCCTTTGGAGGTAAAATACAAAAAGAATCGAGGTTGAAAGCGTTTACCGATCGGAGAGAGGTGGCGCTTCGTGGCGATCGACGAAGCCGTATTCCGCGCACTTTGGCCGGGAGGGCCCGCGCGCTATGCCGAACAAGAGTCGTTTTGGAACCGTCGGGCGGACGAGTTCGGACGCCTGCTCGAGGATCCCGAACGCAAGCGGCGCGTGGAGGACCTGCTCGCCTGGTTCAACGCGGAGGGCGTTCCCCGACCGCCGGCGCGCGTATTGGACATCGGGTGCGGGCCAGGGACGTACGCGATCTTTCTCGCCCAAGAGGGCTACGACGTCACCGGCGTAGACATTGCGGAACGGATGGTAGAAAGGGCTCGCGCGTACGCCGAACGCTACGGCGTCGCGGACCGCACGCACTTTGTGCAGGCGGTTTGGGAGGAGTTGGACTTGGACGCCGTGGGCTGGCGTGGCGCCTTCGACTTCGTCTTTGCCTCCAATACGCCCGCCATTCGCAACGCCGACGCCTTTCTCAAGATGGTAGAGGCGTCGCGAAACGCAGGTTTTCTCTCCAGCTTCGTCTGGCGGCGAGACAGCCTGCGGGAAGAACTCGAGGCGGCCTTGGGCTTTCGGCCGCCGGAAGACGTGTTTCGCGAGGCGTTCGACGAGCCTCGCGTTTACGCGGTGCTCAACCTCCTCTGGCTTCGCGGCTTTCATCCGTCCGTAACGTACCGCCGCGGCGGGTGGACGCAGCGGCTCACCGTCGAAGACGCCATAGACCGCTACCTCCGGCGCTTCATCCGCGAGGCAAAAGACGAGGAGGCCCTGCGGAGGGAAATCCGCGCCTTCCTCGAACGCCGTGCCGACGCCGAGGGAACGGTCACGACCCACGTGCGCACCAAGATGGCCTGGATCTTTTGGCGAAAGGAAGACGACGAATGATCGTTCGGGAGATCGCCCGACGCCTCGCGCCGTACGCGCGCGACCTGCGCGTCGTGGACTACGGACTGTGCCTTTTGGCCGCCTACGTCGTCGTCGAGGGACCGGACGGACGCCGGGCCTTTGGCGCGGCCCACATTCCGCACGAGGACATCCACCGGGTGGGGCGCGTCCATCCCCCCGAACTCGGGGCCCTAGAGCGGTTCGTCGTCGATCCCCATCCCCTCAACCGCGTGCTCGGCCTCGCCATGGCGAACGCCGTAAGTCAGTACCACTATCCACCCGTGCGCCGGGCCGATTCCGACGCGTTGATCCAGCGGCTCGTCGCCTATCCGGACCCCATCTGCCTCGTGGGGAACATGAGCCCCCTCGACCACCTGTTGCGCGATCGCGGGAAGGACGTCTGGGTGTTCGAACGTTCTCAGTCGCTCAAGGGTCCATTCTCCTTTTCCGACGTGGAGGAGCCCCTCCTCCTCCCGCGTTGCGGGGCCGCCGTGATCACGGGGATGACGCTCAACAACTTCACCGTCGACCGCGTCCTCGAGCTCGTTTCCGGGTACCGCGTCCTCGCAGGGCCTTCGGCGAGCATCCTTCCTCAAGTGCTCGAGGGACTCGGCTTCGACGCCCTCTTTTCCATGACGTATTCGTCCGTGGACGCGCCGCTTCGCCACGTAAAGCTCGGCGGGTTTCTCTCGCCGGCAATTCACGTCGACCTTGGGACGCCGTTCTTCTGGGAGTTTCCCGATTGACGCGGTTCCGGCCAGGTGAGGGGGGAGACGTCGAAGCGCACCCCGAGGACGAAGAGCCGCTTTTGCGGGTCCCAGGCGGCGAGGTACTCCGCATACGGTTCGCGATAGGTGCGAAAGAGGGGGCGCGTCCACTCCCGGCCCTCGCCGAGAACCCCTAAGCGCTCGAGGAAAAACGAGATTTCGGAGAGAGAGACTTGAGCCTGCGTGGCGCGGAAAAAGCGTACCGCGGTGCGAAGGCGGGCAAGGTTTGGCGGTACGGCGCGGGAGAGGAAGGCCGCGGAGTATACGGAACGGAAGGCGCCGTCTTCGCCTACGTGACCGAACCATACGGCAACGCCGTCGTTCTCGCGCGCGCTCCAAAAGCGCGCGCGTGGGGGAGACGTAGGTGGGTTCGGCAAGGCGCTCCCGCCTCGTTCCCAGGAGTTTCTCAACGGGACGCCCAAGTCCCGCAGGCGGACGACGAGTTCCCCCGGGGTAGACGGTCGGATCATGTGCGCTCTCGCGGGCACCGCGCGACGCGGCGGTGCCCAGAAGTTCACCTCCGCATGGCACGCCCCCTTCGTGGGGGCTTTTTCTTTCCTCAGTTTTCCACTTCGGGGTCCTGTGCATTCGGAGTGAATTCTGCCGAACCCGAGGAATAGAGGTAAGATAGAAGATGGCGAAAGGATGACGGGGATGGAGCTTCTGCGCGACGGAGTGGCGTTTTTCGGAGCCGCTGTGTTTTTCTGGTGGGGGTACCGGATCCTTCTTGAGGCGCTTTCTCCCTTAGGGGAAACGAAGAGGGGATCCGGTGCCCTTGTGCGCTTCTCCGTCGAGGTCCTCTCCGTTGCGTGGGTTGTCGTGAGTTTCTCGACGATGTCGCGGTGGTCGTTTCCTTCCGGCGCCGAGTACAGCCTCTTTCTTCCCTACGTGGTTGCCATGACGACGCGTCGCTTCCCGATCCTCCTCGTGTCGTCTCTCTTCCCCATTCTCTACTTCTTCGGTTCCCCCGTAGGGGAGGCCCTCGTTCTCGGCCTTGTAGGCGCCTTTAGTGGGTACCTCGGAAAAGGAGGGGGGATCGATGTCCGGTCCCCCTTTCGCCTCGACGGCCTCCTCCTCCTCGCCGCAGCGTTCTTCGCCTACGCCCTCGTTTGGTTGGGCGGCCGTGTCGGACCACTTCGCGACGTCTTCTCCGTCCGTCCGCCTTCGCCCCTGCCCCTCTGGATGGGATTCGCCTTGGTCGTCTTTGCCGCCGCGTGGCTCTTCGACGTGCACGCAGAGCGGCTTCACGTGTTTCCCTCCCGCGAATCTGCCCGGGAGCGGCGGCCGTTCGTCGCCGTGTTTGCCCACGAACTCAAAAACAGCTTGGCCGTCCTGCGCGGGTACCTCCAGCTCAACGCGCGGGCGATGCCTGCCGCGCAGCAGAAGCTCCTCCTGAGCGAAGTCGACCGCGCACAACTTCTGGCAGAAGAGCTCCTCGACTTGTACGTTCCCAAGCCCTTGCAGAGAAAGGACGTCGATCCCGTAACTTTGCTCACCGAGGTACACGAACTCATGCGGCCGTATGCCAACCAGGCGGAGGTCTACCTCGCCCTCCGCTATCAGTCGTTCCACGAAAAGGCATGCGCCCTCGATGCCCGACGGGTACATCAGGCGCTCGTGAACGTGATCAAAAACGCCATCGAAGTCTCTCCCCCGGGTGGCACCGTGACGTTGGAGCTCCGGAAGGAAGGGGAGTACGTGGTCTTTTCCGTGGCGGACGAAGGTCCGGGAATTCCAGAGCCCCAGCGCGCGCACGTATTCGATCCCTTTTGGAGCAACAAGGCGGGCGGTACGGGCATCGGCCTTTTCCTCACGCATCGAATCGTCGTCGCCCACGGGGGGAAGATCGAGATCGAAGAGCGAAACCCGCATGGAACGATCTTCCGCCTCGTCTTCCCCTGCCGGGCTCACACGGCGCTCGAATCCGAGGCGTTCGACGCATACGGGCGAGAAACGCCCGAAGATCTGTCTTTTTGAGGCGTTTACGAGAAACCGCCGGGGAAGCCCACCTTATTTAAAGGTGGGAGAAGGTCACGCGTACGTCCGAAGGAGCACTTCTTCAATCCCTTCCGGAAGGCGCTTTTTAATTTCTTCGAGCATGGAGGCGGGCGTGGGAGTTTCCCCGCTCGCCTCTACGTCTTTTACGCCGGGGGAAGGGCGGTAAGCTTGAAGCGCGTAGCGCTTGCAAGGGGCGACCCAGCGGGCGATTTCTAAGACGTCCTCTACCGTGTGAAGCCTTTCTACAACCGTCGTGCGGAATTCGTAGTCGGGGGCGAGGGCCTTTATGAGCTCTATCGATTCGGCTACGCGGTCTACGTCGCGGAGGTCCCAGACGTATTCGCCGTACTTTTCCCGGGGCGCCTTGACGTCCATGGCGATGTAGTCCACGAGCCCTTCGCGGAAGAGGGCTTCCAGTACGTGCGGCCTAGAGCCCTGAGAGTCGAGCTTTACCTTGAGGCCTAAGTCCTTGATTCGCCTGAGAAGTTCGGGAAGTCCCTTCCAAAGCGTAGGCTCTCCCCCCGTGATGCAAACGCCTTCTAACGCATCTGCGCGAGAGCGCAAGTACGCGAGGAATTCGTCTTCTGTCCTCCTAGGATTCGGCTGCACGCGGATGAGTTCGGAGTTGTGGCAGTACGGACAGCGGAAGTTGCAACCGCTTATGAAGGCCGTAGCGGCGACGTGCCCCGGATAGTCCACGAGCGTAAGGGGAAGGAAGTCGTAGAACACGGCAAAAACCTCCTTTTTAGAAAAACGGGGGAGTGCGAGGGGGCTGTAATCCCCCTCAATTTATTGAGGGGATACACGGACCCCCTCGTCCTAATACTTGCGTTTCTTCTCCTTGCGTAATACCATGAAGGTATGAAGAAGAAGGCTTGGAAGTCCACAGGAACGGCGGTCTACAACATCAATTACCACTTTGTATGGTCAACCAAGTATCGTCGCAAAGTGCTCCTTCCTCCAGTAGACGCTTCCCTGAAGGAAGCTATCATCGCTCTCTGCGCAGAACACGGGTACGAACTGCTAGCCCTGGAGGTTATGCCCGATCACGTGCATGTTTTTCTTTCCGCCCCTCCCAAAGTTGCACCTGCAGTGATAGCCAAGGTGCTGAAAGGTTCCACTGCCCGGATGCTTTTTAAGAAGCATCCGGAGCTCAAAAAGGAGCTCTGGGGCGGCCACTTATGGAATCCAAGCTATTATGTGGGCACGGCGGGACAGGTCTCAAGCGAAGTCATTAAAAGGTATATCAAGGCTCAAAAGACAATAGGGGAAGGAGGTGAACTGTGAGTGCCCTTCGTCACTATTAAAGCCCAGGTTCACGCCGACCCCAAGACCCTGACCGTCCTCAAAGACGCCATGTTTTGCGCCACCAAGGTCTACAACGGCCTCCTCTGGCACCTCCGGAAGGAGTGCGAGGAGACCGGAAAAGCAAATGTTTCCCGCAGGAACCTCAACCGCATCTTAAAAAAACTTCCCCGGGCGAAAGGTTACTACTCGATGTCCGTGCAGCTCACGAGGGACGAAGTGATAGAAGCGTACAGGTCCTTCTTCGCCCTCAAGAAAAAGGGGTTCACGCGGCACAGCGCCCCCGGATTTCGTCCGAAAAGCTACCTCTCCCCGCTCAAGTACGTCCAGAGCGGCTTCAGGGTGGAAGGAGACAAGGTCACGGTTTCTCTGGGCACCGGCCGGGAAGACGGGGTAAGACAGGTCTCCTTCCGCATCTCTCACCGTCCCGGCGTGGAGTACGAGCGGGTGCGGGAGCTCTCCATCATCTACGACAAGGTGTCCGGGCAGATAGAGGCCCGTCTGGTGGTGGAGGTGAAGGCGAACCCGCGTCCTGGGACAAAGAGAGTTGCCCTGGATTTGGGGGAGACCGTTCTCATGGCGGCCGCCTTCGAGGACGGTACCGTGCTGCTCTACTCGGGCAGGTTCATTAAGTCGGTTAGGAGATACTGGCAGAAGGTGCGGGCGAGTCTCAAGCCAAACTCCCATAGGTGGAGGGAGGTGGCCCACCGGGAAAAGCTTCAAGTGGAGCACCTGCTCCACATTGCCACGTCCCACTTCATAGAGGAGTGCGTGAGGCGGGGCGTGGGGGAGATAGCCATCGGGGATCTTTATTGCATCCGCGAGAGCATCGACTACGGAGACAAACTCAACCAGAGGCTACATGCCTGGCCGTACCGGAAGCTAGTCAATATGCTCAAGTACAAGGGTGCTCTGGCGGGAATTGTGGTCCGGGACGACGTGGACGAGAAGAACACGTCCGCGCGCTGTCACGCCTGCGGGCGCGTCTTACCCTCCAACCGGAAGCACAGGGGGCTTTACGAGTGTTCCTGCGGCTGGAGGGCGCAGGCGGACGTGAACGGCTCTCTGAACATCTTCGAGAGGGCGTTCCAGGTATCTCCCGTGAAGGGGAGTAGTGGCCGTGTGGCGCGGCCTGTGGTCCTGTCATTCCACTTGGGATGGCACGGAGTCCACGAACCGAAGCGCAGGAACAAAAGCCTGCGCGCATCCTGAAAGGGATGCCCCTCAATTCATTGAGGGGAGGACGTCACGCTCCTGCTCCGGCGTGAAGCTTGAATTCAAGCCGCTGGGCGAATTCCTCTTTCTTTCCTTCGTGCCAGTTCTGCACAGGGCGGTAGTAGCCGACGACGCGGCTGTAGACTTCCGTCTTCGCGCCGCAGTATGGGCAGGTGAAGTGTTCTCCGGAGAGGTATCCGTGGTTGGGGCAGATGCTGAAGGTCGGCGTAAGCGTGTAGTAGGGAATCGGGTAGCGTTCGGCGATGGTCTTTACGATTTTCTTTACGACGCGAATGTCAGAGACGGCTTCGCCGAGAAAGGCGTGGAATACCGTACCGCCCGTATACTTCGTCTGAAGGTCGGCCTGAAGGTCTAGGGCCGTAAAGAGGTCATCTGTAAAGTCCACGGGAAGCTGAGAAGAGTTTGTGTAGTAGGGCGTGGATTCTCCCGCCGTAAAGATTTCCGGCCAGCGCTCGCGGTCTAAGCGGGCGAGGCGGTAGGAGGCGCCTTCGGCGGGCGTCGCTTCGAGGTTGTAGAGGTGCCCCGTTTCTTCCTGGAAATCCGCGACGCGCTCGCGCATGAAGTCAAGGACTTTATTGGCAAACTCCACGCCTTTTTTTGTGGCGATGTTCGTGCCGAGGAAGTTCACGAGGGCTTCGTTCATCCCCACGAGGCCAATCGTGGAGAAGTGGTTGTTCCAGTAACTGCCGGAGCCGCCGAGGGAGAACGCGGCGAATGGGTCCGTGCCTACGACGAGTCCCTTTACGTTTCGCAGGTAGAACTTCGTGTACGGATAGAGCCCGGCTTCCGTCCACTCCTCGAGCTTCGCGCGCTTGATTTCCAAGCTTTCCTTGGCGATGCGCATAAGTTCTTCCAGTCGGGCGAAGAACTCTGCCTCGGATTTGGCGAGGTAGCCGATGCGCGGGAGGTTGATGGTCACCACGCCGATGGAGCCGGTGAGGGGATTGGCGCCGAAGAGCCCTCCCCCGCGCTTTTTGAGCTCGCGGTTGTCGAGGCGGAGGCGGCAGCACATGCTTCGCGCGTCTTCCGGGTTCATGTCCGAAGAGACGAAGTTGGAGAAGTAGGGAGTCCCGTACTTTGCCGTCATCTCCATGATCTTATCCACGACGGGCGAATCCCAGGGGAAGTCCTTGGTGACGTTGTACGTGGGGATGGGAAAGGTGAAAATCCGTCCTTGGGCGTCGCCTTCGAGCATGACCTCGGCAAAGGCCATGTTGAACATGTCCATCTCGCGCTGGAATTCCTTGTACGTGCGCTCCATGTACTCGCCGCCGATGATTACGGGCTCGTCTTTCATGTAGTCGGGGACGACTAGGTCGAGGGTGATGTTGGTGAAGGGCGTTTGAAAGCCCACCCGCGTGGGGACGTTGAGGTTGAAGATGAACTCCTGCATCGCCTGCTTCACTTCGTCGTAGGAAAGGCCGTCGTAGGCGATAAACGGCGCGAGGTATGTATCGAAGTTGGAGAACGCCTGCGCTCCGGCCGCCTCCCCCTGAAGCGTGTAGAAAAAGTTCACTACCTGAAGGAGCGCCGTGCGGAAGTGCTTGGGAGGCTTCGAGGAAATCTTTCCTTCCACGCCGGTGAAGCCCGTAAGGAGGAGGTCTTTAAGGTCCCAACCCATGCAGTAGACGGAAAGGCTTCCCAAGTCGTGGATGTGGAAATCCCCTTCTTCGTGCGCCTTCCGGATTTCCGGCGTGTACACCTCGTGGAGCCAGTACCACTTCACGACTTCCTGCGCGATGTGGTTGTTGAGCCCCTGTAGAGAGTAGTTCATGTTGCTGTTCTCGTGCACCCGCCAGTCGTTTTGGGTGAGGTAGTCTTCGACGAGCCGTTTGAGATCCATGGGCCGAACCTCCCGCTCCTACATGTAGTGGCCTTACCCAAATCATTCCCTATCCCTAGGGAAATGTCAATCCCTTTCCGCAGGTTTGACACAAAAATAGGAAATTCGGCCACTGGGTACGTTTTCCGGGACGCGGAGCGCGGCTTTTGCCATCGTTTTCACTATACGTATTGTAGAAACACGAACTACAATCACCCACGCATGAAACTTTTCACGAACGCTTACAAACCCAGGACGACCAAGGGTTACGGCGTATGGTACTACGCCGATATTTCACGGTAGCACGAAGTTCCGCGTTTGGAGTTGAATTTTCTATGACAAACTTGGAAAGAAGATTGCGTAGGACCCGTTCTAATCGGTAAGATACGGGTGGAGGTTGGGATGGGGGTAAGGGTGTCATACTCTTCCGACGTACGCGACGTAGCACGATCTCTGCGCCGCACTGTCAGCGCTTTCAGACGGCCCTCACCCAAGCGCAAAAAGACGCACGTAGGGGGGAACGGGAGCATGCCGACCGCTACGGGGCACAAGACGATCTACGAGGAAGCTTTGGAAGCCGGCCTCACGCGGCGCGACTTCCTTAAGCTCGCCTCGGCGATCACCCTCGCCCTGGGGCTCGACCTCAAGGAAATGCCCAAGGTCGTCCGGGCGATGGAGACGAAGGAACGCGTACCGGTGATCTGGCTGGAGTTCCAGAGCTGCAGCGGATGCGGGGAATCTTTCATTCGCTCCATGCAGCCGCGCATGGAAAAGGTCCTCTTCGATCTCATCTCCCTCGAGTACACGGAACTCATCATGGCAGGTGCCGGAAGCGCGGCGGAAGAACACCGCAAGAAGATCATGGCCGAATACCCCGGGAAGTACGTCCTCGTCGTCGAGGGAAGCGTCCCGGCGCCGGAGTACCTCTTCATCGGCGGGCATTCCGCGTACGACATCCTCCGGGAGACCGCGGAAAAGGCGATGGCCGTCGTCTCCTTCGGAAGCTGCTCGTCCTGGGGCGGGATTCCCGCGGCCAAGCCAAACCCGACAGGGGCCAAGGCGGCCGCCGATCTCGTAAAGGGGAAGCCTGTGATCCGCATCCCGGGCTGCCCGCCGATCGCGGAAGTCATGACGAACACGATCGCCCACATCGTGATCTTTGGCCAAATCCCCGAACTCGACGAGCTCGGTCGGCCCAAGGAATTCTTCCGTCACCGCCTGCACGACAAGTGCCAGCGCCGCGCGTATTTCGACGCTGGGCTCTTTGCCGAGTCGTTCGACGACGAAGGGGCGCGGCAAGGGTACTGCCTGTACAAGCTCGGATGCCGGGGTCCGACGACGTACAACGCCTGCGCGGAACTCCGCTGGAACGGCGGCCTCTCCTGGCCCGTACAGTCTGGCCACCCGTGCATCGGTTGTTCGGAGCCCAACTTCTGGGACCAGGGTCCTTTCTACGAGCGGCTGGCGATGATTCCGGGCACGCAGACGACGGTAAACCCCGAAAAGGTAGGCGCAATCCTTACGGGTGTCGTCGTTGCGGGCATCGCCGCCCACGCTGCGGCTACCGTCGTGCTCCGCGGGCGGATTGCGAAGCACGAAAAGGCCGAAACGGCCGCCAAGGAAGAGTAAACCAAACGACCGCGAGAAAGACGGGGTGAGAGAGAATGGCCAACCGCTTGGTCGTCGACCCGATCACGCGCATCGAGGGACACCTCAGAATCGAGGCCGAACTCGACGGGAGTGGAAGGATTTCCAAGGCCTACAGCTCCGGCACGGCCGTGCGCGGGATCGAGCTCATCGTCCAGGGGCGTGACCCGCGCGACCTGTGGGCCTTCACGCAGCGCATCTGCGGCGTTTGCACCACGGTGCACGCGCTGGCGTCGGTCCGCGCAGTGGAAAACGCTCTGGGCATCAAAATTCCGCTCAACGCCAACCTGATCCGCAACATCATGTACGGGGCGCAGATGGCCCACGACCACACGGTGCACTTCTACCAGCTGCACGCCCTCGACTGGGTGAACGTCGTATCCGCAGCCCAGGCCGACCCGGTGAAAGCGAGCGAGATCGCCCAGAACTACGCTCCGTGGTCGAACTGGCCGAAGACTTCGCCCGCCTACTTCAAGGACATTCTCGCCAAGCTCAAGAAGGTCATCGACAGCGGGCAGTTGGGGATCTTCGCCACGGGGTACTGGAACCACCCCGCGTACGTGCTTCCGCCGGAGATCAACCTCATCGCCGTTGCCCACTACCTGGAGGCCCTCGACTGGCAGCGCGAAGTCGTCCGCATCCACACGATCTTCGGCGGCCGCAACCCGCACCCCAACTACGTGGTAGGCGGCGTACCGTGGCCCATCGACCTGAACAGCGACAACGCCCTGAACACCTCCCGCCTCACGGAAGTCGGCCGCCAGCTCGACATGGCCATCGAATTCGTAAACAACGTGTACTACGCGGATGCCATCCTCCTCGCGGCGGCTTACCGCGACTGGAGGTACGGGGGCGGGCTCAAGAACTACATCTCGTACGGGGACATGCCGCCGAACGACATCGACGACGTGGCGTCCTACCGCTTCCCGCGGGGTGCGGTGCTCGACTTCAACTTGAACGAAGTTCACCCCGTGGACATGGTCGACCCGAAGCAGATTCAGGAGTTCGTCGACCACTCCTGGTACACGTACGACGGCAAGGAGAAGCCCGGATACGGAAAGCACCCGTTTGAAGGAGAGACGAACCTCCACTTCACCGGCCCCAAGCCTCCCTTCGAGTACCTGAACGTCGAAGGGAAGTACTCGTGGGTGAAGGCGCCGCGCTGGGAAGAAAAGCCCATGGAGGTCGGGCCGCTGGCGCGGATGATCGTGGGGTACGCGGCGAAGAACGAAGTCATCCGGGGGACGGTAGACGAAGCGCTCGCCCGCGTAAACGAGACGATCAAGGCGCTCGGCGGGACGGACACGGTGGACATCCACTGGATGCACTCCGCCATCGGCCGCACCCTCGCCCGCGCCCTCGACGCCAAGATCGCCCTCCAGTACGCCAAGGAAGACTTCGACCGCTTGCTCGCGAACATCAAGGCGGGCGACTGGTCGACCTTTAACGGCAAGAAGTGGGATCCGTCTACTTGGCCCAAGGAGGCTAAGGGCGTCGGGTACACGGAGGCCCCGCGCGGCGCGCTCGGCCACTGGGTGATCATCAAGGACGGGAAGGTCGAGCGGTTCCAGGCCGTCGTGCCGACGACGTGGAACGCTTCGCCGCGGGATGCGCTCGAAAACGTGGGTGCATACGAGGCCTCCCTCGTCGGAACCCCCATCCACAAGGCGGACGAACCGGTGGAGATCCTCCGGATCATCCACTCCTTCGACCCGTGCATGGCGTGTGCCGTGCACCTCACGGACCTCACGACCAACCAAACCCTCGAGTTCTTCCTCGACATGTAAGGTTTCCGAACGGTCCGGCCCTCTCGCGCGCCGCAGGGGGAACTCCCGAAGGCGCGATGCACCCTGGGGGTTCCCCCGCGGGAGGGTTTGGCGGATATGGAATTTGTGGAGAGGGGAGGCGAGCACATGGCGCGGACGTCGGGAGGGAGCGGATCCGCGCAGGTAGCCGCCCCGAGTGGGAAGCTCGTCGACCGCGTCCCCAAGGTGGAACGCGTGTCGCCCGGTACGGTCAAGGTTTACGTCTGGGAGCTCCCCGTTCGGGTGTGGCACTGGGTCAACGCTCTGGCGATTTTCACGCTCTTCGTGACCGGCGTGTACATCGGCAATCCGTTCGTCCAGCCCATCCCCATCGAGGCTACGGAAGCGTCGAACTTCTTCATGGGGTGGGCGCGGGACATCCACTTCATCACGGCGTTCATCTTCACCCTGGGATGGATTGGCCGGTTGTACTGGCTCATCTGGGGGAACCGCTACGCAGCTGAGCATCCGTTTAGGAAAGACTTCTGGAAGGGCATGTGGGAGACCCTCAAGTTCTACCTGTTCCTGCCAAACAAAAAGCAGCACTACGTGGGGCACAACCCCTTGGCGATGTTTAGTTACTGGCTCCTGGGGATCATGTCCCTTATAATGGTGCTGACGGGGTTCTACATGCTCTTTGAACCGCAACCCGAGAGCTTCTGGGGTAAGCTCTTCGCCTGGGTGCCGTGGATCTTCGGGCCGAGCTTCATGGTTCGGTCGTGGCACCGCATCGTCGCCTGGCTCATCATGATCTTTGTAGTCGTCCACGTGTACATGGCCATCCGCGACGATGTCCTCGAGAAGAGCGGGACGTTGAGCTCCATCTTTACGGGCTACAAGGTCGCCCCCGAAGAAGCCGTGCGGGAAGAACTCGCCAAGAAGAGCGACTGATCGCCTCGAAGGTTCGCCGGTTCTTCGAGGCGGTTCCGGCAGGGGGACCTGCCGTCTGAGGGATTTGAAAAGATGCGGAAGCAGCGCCGCGGGGGCTACGCGGGCCTCGCGGCGCTTTTCATCGCCGGCTAGTTCGGGGGGATGCTCCTGTGCACATCACCGTGCTGGGGCTGGGGAACACGCTTTTCAGCGACGAAGGGGTGGGGATGCACGTCCTCCCGCTTCTGGAAGAGGCGCTTCGTGCCGCGTACGGCAAACGCAAGGACCTCACCGTCGACATCGTCGAAGGGGGAACGGACGGCCTTCGGCTCATCGTTCCCGTCGAAGATGCGGAAAACTTGATCGTCGTCGACGCCGTCGAAGCCAAAAAGCCGCCCGGTACCGTGCTCGTGATCGAAGGCGAGGAAAACATCCCTGTGTACTACGGGGTGCGCCTCTCCGCCCACGAGATTGGACTTCCGGAGATCCTCTTTGGTGCCAAGATTCGTGGCCGACTTCCCAAGCGCGTGGCCCTTGTGGGCGTTCAGCCGGCCTCCTTGGAAGTAGGTCTCGAACTTACGGACACCGTTCGGGCGAAGCTGCCCGAGGTCGTCGAAGCCGTCCTCGGCCTGGTGGAAAAATGGGTACGGGAGGAACTCGGGGAGGAATCCGCCGAGCGGGCGAAGGAAGACATACACCCTCCCTCTTAAAGACGGGCGGAAGGACCGTTACCTCCCGACGTCCGGGGGCGGCAGAGGACCGCGGCTCGGAAGGGAAGTGGACGGTCTTTCGTCCGCGTAAGGGAACCCGAGCCGCCGCCTCGACCGGCGGCATGCCGTACGGCAAGTCTTTGCCCGCGGCGGGAAACCTAGCAGCGCGCCACTCGGGATCCAGCACGTCGTGGCAGGTCTTTGCCCGCAGAGGGGAACCCCTCGGGGGGTGAGAACGGTGGAGCGGCGGGAGTTTTGGAAGAGCCTCAAGGAAGAGCTTTTCGGGTTTGTACGGGAGGTTGCCGCCCCTCTAGCGGAAGAGTACGCCGAGCGCCTCGAAGAGGTTTCGGAGGCGGTAGAAGGTGTGCTCTGGTTTCCCGTACGCGTTCGGAATCTCGAGCCGGGGGAAGCCGAGCTCGTCTTTGCTGGAAACGACGCCTTCTTCGTCGTCAAAGATCGGGATGGGAACGAACGCGCGCTCCGGAACCGCTGCCCCACGTGCGGCGGACTCCTCACCCACATCCCCTACGCCCGTGCACTTCGCTGCCTGCGTTGTCGGACGGAATACCGTATACTAGACAACGGGGGAACCCTCGCGCCTCTTTGGGTGCGCTTTCGTCGGGACGACGAGGGGGCCCGCATTGGGGTGAAGGTCGATGAGCCATGAGGTCGCACTCATGGGCGACATTCTCAACCTCATCGCCGAGGACATGAAGGTTCGGGGGCTCAGCAAGGTGCTCAAGATCGAACTCATCGTCGGCGATCTGTCCAATGCCATGCCGGACGCCCTCGAGATGGCCTTCGAGATCCACAAGGCGATGAAGTCGCCCATCCTGGACGAGTCTTCCGAGCTCGTGATCATCCGCGAGGAAGCGCGGGCGAAGTGCGTCTTTTGCGGGCACGAGTACACCCCGGACAACCGCGTCGCCCTCTGCCCGAACTGCGGCATGCCGGGCGGCAAGATCATCTCCGGGGAAACCCTCAAAGTTCTCTCCTACGAAGGGAGTTGATCGGAGTGGAGCGCATCGTCCTTTCCGAGGACGCCCTCGCGAGCAACAACAAGGCGGCGGCGCACAACCGGGAGCTCTTTCGCAAGTACGGGGTCCTCACGATCAACATCATGAGCGCCCCGGGGTCGGGCAAGACCACCCTTCTCGAGCACACCGTGAAAGCGCTTGCGCCGAAGTACCGAATCGGCGTGATCGAAGGCGACCTCGCGACGCAGAAGGACGCGGACCGAATTCGCGCGGCCGGAGCAAAGGCGATCCAGATCAACACGCAGGGGGTCTGCCACCTCGACGCCCGCATGGTGGCCAAGGTGCTTCCGCAGTTTGACCTCTCCCAGTTCGACATCGTGTTCATCGAGAACGTGGGGAACCTGATCTGCCCGGCAAACTACGACCTCGGCGAACGCCACCGCGTCGCCCTTCTCAGCGTCCCCGAAGGCAACGACAAGATCCTCAAGTACCCCGTGATGTTCCTCAAGACGGAGCTCGTCCTTCTCAACAAGATCGACCTTTTGCCGTACTTCGAATTCAGCGTCGAGCAGGCCGTCGAAGACCTCCGGACGATCAACCCGGACTCGCGGCTCATCCCGATTTCCACAAAGGACGGGACGAACCTCGACCAGTGGTACGCTTGGATTGACGAGGTGTACGCGGCTTGGAAGCAGATGGTGGCGTAAAGCGCAGCGGCGTTCCCGCATCCGGCATGGGCGCCTCCCCGCGGCCGGAGGGGGAGAGGGTCGCTGTTCGGATCACGATCCGCGGACGCGTACAGGGGGTCGGGTTTCGTCCCTTCGTCGCCCGCCTCGCCGACCGGTTCGGCGTGTTCGGCAGCGTTCAAAACAACATGGACGGCGTGTTCGTCTACGCGGAGGGGTCTCCAGAAGCGGTGCAGGGCTTCGTGGACGCCCTTCCAGAGGAAAAGCCGCGTGCGGCGCGGATCTACGAGTACCGCGTAGAAGATGCGGAACCGCGTGGAGAACGGGAGTTTCGCATCCTCCCGAGCGATCCTGAAGGCGAATCGCACCTCGTGATCCCCGTGGACATGGCCGTCTGCGAAGACTGCCTGCGGGAGATGCGCGACCCCACGAACCGCCGGTACCGCTACCCGTTCATCAGCTGCACGCAGTGCGGGCCGCGCTACACGATCATCGAGTCGCTTCCGTACGACCGCGAGCGCACGACGATGCGGCTCTTCCCGCTGTGCGAGGATTGCCGCCGCGAGTACGAGGATCCCGCCGACCGCCGCTACCACGCTGAGACCACCGCCTGCGCCGTCTGCGGACCGTCGCTCATCCTCACGGATGCCGACGGTCGGCCCCTTTCCGGAGATCCCGTACTGCGCGCGCAGGAGCTCCTTCGGGAAGGCAAGATCGTCGCCGTAAAGGGCATCGGGGGATTTCACCTCGCCTGCGACGCCACGCGGGAGGACGTCGTACAACTTCTCCGCGCCCGCAAACACCGCCCGCGGAAACCGCTCGCGGTCATGGTACGCGACCTCGCACACGCTCGGCGCGTGGCGGAACTGACCCCCGAAGAGGAGTCCTGGCTCACGTCCGCGGAGGCGCCGATCGTGATCGCGTGGCAGCGGCCGGACTCGCCCCTCGCGCCGTCCGTGGCCCCGCGACTCGCTACCGTGGGCATCATGCTCCCCTACTCGCCTCTGCACCACCTCCTCCTCGAAGAGGGCGCTCCCCCGTACCTCGTGATGACGAGCGCCAATCCCTCCGGCCTCCCCATCCTCTACCGGAATGAAGAGGCGTACGACTACCTGCGGGGGATCGCCGACGCCTTCCTCCTACACAACCGCCCGATCGTCCACCCGTTGGACGACTCCGTGCTCCGCGTGGTGGGAGGGGACGTGGACCTTCTACGCCGCTCCCGCGGGTTTGTGCCCGAGCCGATCTTCACCCACGTGGACGTTCACGGCATCGTCGGGATGGGCTCCGAGGAAAAGAACACGTTTGCCTTCGGACGCCACCGGCAGCTCTTTGTCGGGCCGCACATCGGCGACATGGGCGCCGTGGAGGTCGAAGAGCACTACCTGCGGGAGTTCGAACACCTCTTCCGCTGGATGGGGATTCGGCTGACGCGCATCGCCGTGGACATGCACCCGCTCTTTACGACGCGCCGGCTCGCCCAAGATCTCCGCAGGCGGTTTCCTGAGGCAGAGATCGTCCCCGTACAGCACCACCACGCGCACCTCGCCGCAGCGATGGGAGAACACCACCTCGACGGGGAAGTCTACGGGCTCATCCTCGACGGGACGGGGTACGGTACGGACGGGGCGATTTGGGGGTTCGAGGTGCTCTACGGTGGCTACGCGCGCTTTCGCCGCATCGCGCACCTGCGCTACGCACCGCTCCCCGGCGGAGATCGCGCTGTGCGCGAACCTTGGCGGACGCTCCTCGGGATGCTCTACGGGTTCTTCGGGGCGAAGCGGGCCGAAGGCATCTTCCGCCGCCACCTTCCGGAACGCTTCGAGACCGCCCGCGCCCTCCTCCGTTTTCTCGCCGCGGGGGGGAGGGGCGTGCCTCTGGCGGGGACGTGTGGCCGTCTCTTCGACGCCGTGAGCGCCCTCCTCGGACTCGTCGAGGAGTCCGCCTACGACGGAGAGCCGGCCATCGTCCTTTCGGAACTCATCCGGCCGGAGGAGGAATTTCCGCCGTACACCTTCGCCGTGCGCGAGAACGCGGAAGGTTTCCTGCTGGATCCGGCGCCGCTCTTTGAGGAAATCCTCCGCGACTTCGCCGGGGGCGTGCCGCCTAAGGAGATCGCCGGGAAGTTCCACGCGGCGATCGTGCGCGCCTTAAAAGAAGTCGTCGTTCGGGATGCCGCCGCGCACCCCGAACGTACGCGGCGCGTGGTCCTCTCCGGGGGGTGCTTCCACAACCCTACGCTGCGGAGAAAGCTCAAGCTCGCCCTCGAATCTTCGGGATTCGAGGTCTTCACCCACCGCGTCTTGCCCGCCGGCGACGGCGGCCTTTCCGCCGGACAGGTGTTCGTTGCACGATACCAAGGGGGGTAGAGATCATGTGCGTTGGGGTACCCGGGAAAATCCTCGAACGCGACGAGTACACGGCGATTGTCGACGTCATGGGTTCGCGGCTTAAGATCGGCATCCTCCTCACGCCGGACGTAGAAGTGGGGGACTGGGTGCTCGTGCATGCGGGGAAGGCGCTGCAGGTCATCGACGAGCAGTTTGCCCTCGAGAGCATCGAGGCGTGGAAGCTCATCAATGAGCTTCGGGAGCAGGGCGTCATCGATCCGACCGACCGCTGAATTCGGCCTTCTGGTGAGTAAGAAAAGAGACGGGGGGAAGGCGGATGGAAACCCAGGTGCACGCCGAAGACCGCATCGCCCAGGCGATCGAGAGGACGAAAGATCCGGCCCTTGCCCGGGAGCTCTTGCGCGAAGTCCGGCGGTTGGCGGAAAAGTTCGTCGAGGTGCACGGACGTCCAGCGTCGTTCATGGAGGTTTGCGGCTCGCACACGCACGCCCTTGCCGAATTCGGGATTAAGTACGCCCTGCGCGACGTGCTCAAGCTCGTCTCCGGACCGGGGTGCCCCGTGTGCGTTACGGACCAGCAGGAGATCGACGCGATGATCGCCCTCGCGGACGGCGAGGACCGGATCATCACGACGTTCGGAGACATGCTCCGCGTCCCCGGTTCGCGCGGCTCGCTCATGAAGGCCAAGGCGGAAGGGCGGGCGGACGTACGCGTGGTGTACTCCCCCTCCGACGCCGTGGAAATCGCCCAAAAGAACCCGGATAAGCAGGTGATCTTTCTCGGCGTAGGCTTCGAGACGACGATTCCCGTGCTCGCCGCGGCGGTATACGAGGCGGAAACCTTGGGTCTCGAAAACTTCTCCATGTGGATGTCGGGGAAGCTCGTGGAACCCATCATGCGCTACCTCTTGGACACCGGAGAGACGCGCATCGATGCCTTTATCCTCCCGGGACACGTGGCCACCATCCTCGGACGCAAGGGCTTTCTCTGGCTCGCCGAAGAATACGGCGTAAACGGCGTGATCTCCGGTTTCGAGATGAACGAAATCCTGAGCTCGCTCTACATCCTCCTCGACCTCGTCCTCAAGGGCAAGGCGGAGATCGTGAACAACTACCCGTACGTCGTCCGAGAAGAGGGGAACCCCGGTGCTTGGAAACTCGCGGAGAAGTACTTCATGCCCGTGGACATGGCGTGGCGGGAGATCGACGTGATCCCCAAGAGCGGCATGGACTTCCGTCCCGAATACGCCCACTTCGACGCCAAGAAGCGATTCCCCGTGACCGTAGGCAAGCCGAAGCCGACGGCGTGCCGCTGCGGCGAGGTCATCCGCGGACTCATCGAACCCGAAGAATGCCCGCTCTTCGGAAAGGCGTGCACGCCCGCCCACCCGATCGGACCGTGCATGGTTTCCTCGGAAGGCGCGTGTGCGGCACACTACAAGTACCTCCGCCAGTGATCCCCCGAACGTCGTCCGGGAGTCCCCACGAAAAGGTCTCGCAAGGGTTGACGATGAGGCCAAAGGAGGGCAGGGCATGGCCAGGCACATTAGCATCGAACACGGCGAAGGCGGCGAAATGACGCACGAGCTCATCCGTGATCTCTTCGTGAAGTACTTCGGCCACGCCGAAGAGGCGAAATTCGACGCCGCCGTTCTCGACCTCCCCGGCTCGCGCATCGCCTTTACGACGGACACGTTTACCGTAAAGCCGCCCTTCTTTTCCGGCGGGAACATCGGCAAGCTCGCCGTTGCCGGCACGGTAAACGACCTCGCCGTAAGCGGAGCGGAGCCCCTTTACCTCTCGGCGGGCTTCGTCCTCGAAGAGGGCCTCTCCTTCGACGACCTCGAGCGGATCGTGGCCTCCATGGCCGAAGAGGCGTCCAAGACGGGCGTGCGCATCATTACGGGAGATACGAAGGTCGTGGAGAAGGGGAGCGCCGACAAGATCTTCATCAACACCTCCGGCGTCGGCGTGGTTCACCCGGGATGGGAGCTGCACCCGGAAGACATCGAGGAAGGCGACGTGGTCATCGTCAACGGCACCATCGGCGACCACGGCGTGGCCATCCTCGCGGCGCGGGGTGAGCTCGGCGTCGCGACGGATCTCCCCACGGACAGCACCTCGCTGTACCCTTTGATTCGCGCCGTGCGCGACGCGGGCGTCCGGATTCGCGTGATGCGCGACCCGACGCGCGGCGGCCTCGCCACAACCCTCGTGGAAATCACGGAGGATTTCGGCGTGATCGTCGAACTCGACCAAGAAGCGATTCCCCTCAAGCCCGAAGTCGAAGGTGCGTGCGAAATCCTCGGCCTTGATCCGCTGTTTCTCGCCAACGAGGGCAAGGTCGTCTTCATCGTTCCCGAAGCGGACGCGGAAAAGGCCCTAGCCGCGATGCGCGCGCGCGAGGAAGGGCGCGATGCGACGATCATCGGGCGCGTCGTAGGCCGCAGCGAAGAGGGCAAGCTTCTTTTGCGAAGCCCCGTCGGTTCGCGCCGCCGCATTTTCCGCCTCTTGGGGATGCAGCTTCCGCGGATCTGCTGAGCTCCGCTTCTCGAGTTGCGCCGCCTAAACCATGCCGGGCCGCTTGCCGTACGGGGGGCTTTGGGGACGGTTCGACCTGCCTTGGGGAACCGTTAAGGAGGGATACCCGTGGAGTTCGACGAGATCGACCTCACGGATATCGCGCCCATCAACTTCGTGGGCGTATCCGAAGAGGAAAAGGAAAAGATCCTCGACGCGTTGGGCAAGGTAGTGGACCCGGAAGTCGGGGTTGACATCATCAACCTCGGACTCGTGTACGACGTCGTGCGCCGCGAGGACGGAGTCCTCCACGTCAAGATGACGATGACCTCCATGGGGTGCCCCTTTACGCCCCTCATCCTCGCGGAGACACGCAAGGCGCTCGAGGCCCTCCGGCTCTTCCCTGGGGTCGAAGTGGAGCTCGTCTGGATGCCCCCGTGGGACATGAAGACTCGCCTTTCCGCATTGGCAAAGATCGCCTTCGGGGTTTTCGAATGAGCGATCTGGTACAATAAGGGCGTTCCGAGCGCGCTCGGAACGCCCTTTGTACGTTTCTGCGGGTCCTTTTCCCGGAGATCTTTCGGAGAAAGCTTCCTCCTCGTCCTTGTAGGGTCGGAGTGGATCCTTCCGCGTTTCGGCCAGAGATCCCGAACTCGGGGAGGCTGTCCGATGTCCGGCATCGCCTTCGTCCTCGTCACGTTTTTGTCCTCGGTTCTCGCGGGAATCGTCGGCGCCCTGTTGGGGTTGGGTGGCGGCGTTGTAATGGTGCCCGTACTCACGCTCTTCTTGGGGGTGCACATCTACTACGCCATCGGAGCGAGCATCGTCTCCGTGATCGCCACCTCGAGCGGGGCGGCCGTCGCCTACGTCCGCGACCGGCTCACGAACCTCCGCGTGGGGATGCTTTTGGAGATGGCCACGACCACCGGCGCGATCGCCGGGGCCCTCCTCATCGGGATCGTCAACCCCCGCTGGCTCTTCGTGATCTTTGGCCTCGTGCTTCTCTATTCTGCCGTACAGATGTTTCAAAAGCGAAAGGAAGAGCTCCCACTGCCTATCGAACCCGACGGGTTTACGCGCCGCTTTCGCCTGCGGGGAAGTTATTACGACCAAGCCCTGGGGCGGGAAGTCACCTACGAACCCACGCACGTCGCCTTCGCCTTTCCCGCGATGTTCGGCGCGGGCCTCATTTCCGGGCTTCTCGGCATCGGAAGCGGGGCCTTTAAGGTGCTCGCCATGGACCTCATCATGCGCCTGCCGATCAAGGTTTCTTCGGCGACGAGCAACTTCATGATCGGCGTCACGGCCGCCGCGAGCGCCGGGATTTACTTCCTCCGGGGCTACATCGAGCCGTTCGTCGCCGCCCCCGTGGCCCTGGGGGTACTCGTAGGCGCCTTTTTAGGGACGCGGATCATGGTGCGCATTCGCGGGGTGGCCCTTCGCTACCTCTTCGTCCCCGTCCTCGCCATCCTCGCCCTAGAAATGCTCGCCCGTGGGATATGGGGGTGAACTCCTTGGCCCAGGGTAAGGAAAATCCGCCGGCCGCGAAACCGCTCGGCGAGATGGAAGTGGCCGTAAGCCGCATTCTCCGCATCGGCGTACTCACGAGCACCGTCGTCATCGCCTTTGGACTTCTTCTCCTTTTCCTTCGCGATGGTCTCGCCGTCGCTCACGTTTCGCAGGTCCTCCACGCCCCTCCCACGGCACCGGCATACCCCGTATCCCCGGGAGAACTTTTGAGAGAGAGCGTGCGTGGAAATCCGGCGGCGATCATCGCCCTCGGGCTTGTTCTCCTCATCGCCACACCCGTACTTCGGGTTGCGGCCTCGGTTTTTCTCTTCCTCCGCGAGGGAGACCGGTTGTACGCGGGGATCACCCTCTTCGTCCTCGTGGTTCTCCTTCTGAGTTTTGTCCTCGGGGAGGCGGGGGTGTAAGTTCGGAGGTGCCCAAGAACCCAAAACTCCGTGCCCCTTGAGTCCGCGCGCTTGACATCATGCGAGACCTCGTTCCCAAGACATCCCGGATGCGGTGTGCGGCAACAAGGGGGAGTGGTAGATGGGGAGTGCGAACCGTCCTCGATTTCGAGGGCGGGACATTCTTGCGGTTGGAACTTTAGGCGGAGTGGGTTCCTTCATGCGCTGGATGGTCGGAGTGGCTCTCCCCAAAGCGTGGGAGCCGGCGGCGGTAGCCTTTGTGAATCTGGCCGGGGCTTTCGGACTGGGAGTTTTGGCTGAGTGGGTGCTCCGGGATCGGACGCCGGAGTCTGCCCGACGCTTTCTCTGGTACGGGACCGGTTTTTTGGGCGGTCTGACCACCTTTTCTGGCTTCAGCGGAGACGCGCTTCAGCTCGGACCGAGAGCCGGCATAGGCTACGGAGTCTTCTCCTTCGTTGCCGGTTGGTTGGCCTTGCGTGCCGGCCGTCGCCTCGTCGCTAGGGCGTACGGGCAACCGACGGCGGAAAGGAAGGAGGAGCGGCGGTGATGGCGGGATTTCTCGTCTTTGCCGGCGGATTTTTCGGGGCGATCCTCCGCTATTTGCTGAGCGCACCGTTGAACACTCGCGCGTTTGCAAGCGGCGCAGCGCTTCCGTGGGGAACCCTCGCCGTCAACTTGAGCGGAGCATTTACGTTCGGTTTGTTAGATGCCGTACTCCCCCTTCCGTCTCCGTTTCGGCCGCTTCTTCTCGCGGGCTTTCTCGGTGGGTATACGACGTTTTCTGCCTTGATGCTCGAAATCGACGACCGGTGGCAAAACCGGCGTCCGGCGGCGATTCTCTATGCGGGAATTTCTTTTTTGGGCGGGCCCATATTTGTTTATTTTGGGTATTTATTAACGGGTAAATAGTAGAGAAAATATTAGATATTGTTAGTTACTTTGTCTAATACGAATAATAATTTTGATTATAATCATGACGAACCGTTCAACGCTCCAGATCGTGAGAGCACAGCGAAAATCGTCGCCTACGTGGAGAGATACCCGAGGACATGTATTCTTGTGTGCACCGGCCAGCAAAGGCCCTTCGGATGGGCCGCGTCGTCGATATTCGAACGCTCGTGCGGCCTTACGCTTTCTCCTCCCACTAAGAGCGTGCTTGGAAAGGGGGAGTCCGTCATGAAAGAGCTTCTTGACGGTGGCCGTTTTGCGCCCTATCATTTAGATGATTGCCTAAGGATCTAAAGGTGGTCGGTCGGCATGTCTCTAACACATGTGTTCAAAGCGCTCGGGGACGACACACGACGGCAGATACTGAAGCTCCTTAGAGCAAGGGACCTTACTGCCGGAGAGATCGCGGCGCACTTTGCCGTTTCATGGCCTACGATTTCCCATCACCTGAACGTCCTGAAGCAGGCTCAGCTCGTTCAGGACTATCGCCGCGGACAGAACATCTACTACACCCTCAACACCACGGTCTTTCAAGAGGTCGTGGCTTGGGCGATGGACTTTGCCGCAGGTGCCGTAAACGTGGAGCGTCCCGCAACGGGCAACGGCGAAAAAGGGAGTGAAAGGAGCGAAAGGCCATGGCAAAGGACGCCCCAAGTGAAACCTACGACCTTTCCCGGAGAAGTGTAATGGAAGTGTAATGCAAGAATGGCCCGTGTGGCTCGTATTGGTAGGTATGCTCGTTGCTGCCTTTTCTCTCTATCCGCAGTTGCCGGAGCGAGTGCCCGTACATTGGAACCTCGAGGGCGAAGTAGATAGGTACGGTTCACGGTTGGAGGCGGCGTTTGAAATTCCGTTGCTCACGCTGGGACTCTATCTCTTGATGCTTGTAACCCCCCTCATTGATCCCAACCGCCGCAATTACGGCCGTTTCCTCGGGGCATATCGTGTGATTCGATGGAGCTTCGTCTTTTTCATGGTCGTGGTGTACGGGATTGTGATGACTTCGGCCTTAGGCCATGCGGTGGACGTGGGGCGCTGGGTGGAAGTGGTGCTCAGCCTGATTTTCGTTGTGACCGGCAATGTCATGGGACAGATCAAACCCAATTACTTCGTCGGAATCCGCACTCCCTGGACGCTGGCGGACGAAGAGGTGTGGCGGCGGACGCATCGTCTTGCGGCTCGGGTATGGGTGTTTGGGGGTCTCATCTGCCTCTTGTTGTCCTTTGTCCCCGGTCGGGCCGCGGCAATCGCCTTCGTTGTAGGAATCGTCTCCATGGGACTCATTCCGATCGTGGCCTCCTACGTGTACTTCAGTTTTCGGGAGGCAGACGGGGATGAGGGGAAAAAGTAACCCGTTTCCAACGGGCATGACTAGTATCCAATATTTTTAATATTTAGTTATCACCCTTCGATCGGACGTGTCTCCGGTGCGGGTGGCGTCCTTCGCTATCGTCGGTTCTTTGATTTTGAGTGTTCTTCTCGTCTTAGTGGCCCCGCTACTGGTCCGGGGGGAAACCCTGCTTTACGAGGAATGAGGGCGGAAGCAACTTCTGCGGGGCCTGCATTTTCCCCGGACAGGTCGTGTCGTCGATGTTTTGAGGTCTTCCGCACATCTGGTGCCGGTTCGGAATGGGCCTGCGAACCGGCACCGGTTCGTATTGGGGCGGTGGAACGATGTCATTTTTGTCACACAGATCAACAGCGGGTTCTGTTGACAGGCTATTTGTTCCGATGTTACCTTGACACCGAGGTTATCCTGTTCCAGAATTCCACCGAACCCAAAAACTCATCGTGGGAGTTGAAGTCGAGAAGGCAAACGAACAAAACGAACAATCGGGCGGCGCAGGAGGGAGGACCGTGGAAAGCCCGCCGGAGAAGCGGATCCCCGACCAGGAACCTGCGTTCCTGGCGGCGGATGAGGAGATCGCGGAGGTGCTCGGCGATCTTCGCAGGCGGAACATTCGCCCTCATTGCGGAAGTCGGTATGATCGGTCGCTGAATGTTCCCGTTCTGAACTCGGGACGCCTCTTTTCGTTCGTCGCTTGCCTTCGCCGGCGGTATCGGCGTTACGAAACGCTCGGAATGTACTTGCCCGACGTCGGGCTCATCGTCACGGATTCCGATCTCCGCGTCGCTTTGGTCATGCATCCGGCGCCTAGAGGAAGCGGTGGAGAACAAGGAGGGGAAAGCGCACTGTCGTCTTCCTTGAGCGCAATTCCGGAATTCAAGCCCGGAGATTTGCTCGATGAGGCGTCTTATGGGCTCACCGCTTTTGTTCTGGCGAAGCGCTCGGGACGCATTCGTGCCGTCGCCGGTGCGGTTCACACCTGTCCGCAGTTCAAAGGGATGTGGACCGTCGCGGTACCGTTTGGGAAGGAGCCGCTGGGTTATGTAGGGCTTTTCCTTTCGACGGATCGAGATCTGCACGGCTACGCGCTCTGGCTGATCGAAGTGACGGAGCAGATCGGGCGGGAGCTTTGGGTAAGGGGAGGAGAAGCGGAACGGAGAACTTTATCGGAGAGCGGAGAAGAAGGAGAAACAGCGGGTTTCTTGGAGAACACGCTCACAGAGCGCGAACGTGAGGTTCTCGACCTTATGCTCGAAGGGCTAAGCGATGAGGCCATTGGCCAGAAACTTTACATCAGCGTCTGGACGGTCCGGACCCATCGGAAGAACATGTATCGAAAACTCGGCGTCAGCACCTTGCGGGAGTTAGTGGGGAAGATGAAAGGGTGGGTGCTGGCTAAGAAAAATGCCTCGTTTGAGGTATAGACAGATCGCGCTGACTATAGTAAAAAAGAGACAGTAATACACGAACACCTTTGATGTTAGATTAGGAGGTGTAGTCATACGTGATATGGTAATATTTACGAAGGTTCATCGAGAACGTTCACTCACCTTGAGGGGCAGATTAAGAAGGTAAGGAAAGGAGGAGTGAAGGTAGTGTGAAAGTCGTTCGATTTTCACTGATCGTTCTTCTTTGGTGGTCGATGATGGGTAGGAAGGGGGTACATTGTCTATCCGCCGTTGCGCGACCCCATTTTCTGCTTCTGACAACGCAGCAGGGAGAACATTTATAGCATAATATTAAACAAAAATTCGTTAATTAGAAAATAATATAAAATTATCTAAGGATAAAACGTATAATTGAACAGAAGAAAAATGAAGAAAAAGTGTTAATCATTGAAAGGAGGATGATGTTCGGTGAAGGTATTCCGGGGGCTATTGGCGGCAGTAACAATAGTGATGGTCTTATTTAACTTTCACGGCTTCGCTTTGGCGGCATCGAAGTCCGGCGGGAAAACCAGCATGGAGAATGCCTTCTATGCGATTGATAACCGAAGCTTTCTGATGCTGGTCCGCGAGGCCGAGAAGTTCAAAAAAGAAAACCCCGAGGCCAACTATCAAGATTTCTTTCGGTACATCGATAGAACTTCAAGGAAGAATCCTGGAGATGTCGTTGCTCAAGGGTATTATGACATCTACAAGGGTCTGACTGATGCGGAAAAGCAGCTCTTCTGGGAGAACCCTTGGAAGGCCTATAAAGCATATTTAGCAGCTCGAGATGCAATAGGCGAAACTACGCGCCGGTTTGGGTACAGCGGGCACAACGATTGCACCGATGCCTTTCGCCACGCTTACTGGAACGCCTTGATGGTCAAGCGGATAGATCTTGATTGGGCGATCCGGTGGGCGACCGCTCATGAACAAAACCCCAATCAACCTGAGATCGAGAAGCAGATGGACTTGTATAACAACGCGAAAGGACGGGAAATTGCTGTGAATAACCCAAGCGCATCGGAGCCCCAATTGGCCGACAAGGTTGACGCTGCCCGCAGGAGTGGGGTTTTGGTTCGTATCAGTGGGAATCAGTTAGTACCCTGCAGGTGAAGATGACCGGGCTAAGCTGGCGCCCCCCATGATGACTTTCTGGGTCGCTAGCTTAGCTTAACTTCCATTTTTCTAAAGGTGGTGTTAATGCTTTGTCTTTTTCAAAGGCGTGTATTGTTCTAAACTTTATCGCATTTCTGCTCACAGGGCCAATTGTTGTTTTCGCCGAGACGATGTATATATACTCTTATTTCGATTCAACAACACCTCCTTCACCAATTCTTTTTCTTGTTAAAGTCTTCACTTTAATCACTTTTCTTATATTTTTAATCAATTATTCGCTTTGCAAGTTCGAAAAATCAAAGATTTCAATTTTGTGGATTGTAGGCATTAGCTTTATTATCCCCGTCCTTTCATATGGTATTTTCAAACTGATAATCGAGTTATTGGCGAAACTTTAGCTAGAATTCGAGAGTTCCGAAGCACATGCGGAACCCTCGATAATGTTGTATCAAGATTTTGCGGGTTCTATGGGGTGCTAAAATGCATATCTGTGATGACACGATTCACACCGCGCAAGGTGGTGATGAAATGCTCTCCTGTTTTCACCGGACGATCGTTCGGGAAGGTGAAACCACGCCCTTGATTTAGATATTTTATTCGGTCTCCCTATGTGATACAGACTTTGCTTGTAATCAGAGATTCTTTAAGCGTTTCTTGGGGTGTTTTGGTCCGAAGGCTTGAATGCACCCGGTGCTCGTGATCGGTCCGAATCCGTTCGGTCAAAAGCGCATCGAGGGCTTCGACGCTCTTTGCTGCAAGAGAAGCTTTCGATGCTCTGCTTTGAAACGCGAGAGGAAGGATTCGTCGGCGGGATTCTCCTTCGGGCTCCGAAGGCTGTACGCCAGCCGCTGCCCTTCTTCAAGTAGGAGATGACCGACCTACGCGTGACTCATGAAGGCGCCGCCCGGATCGCGATGGGGGGTGGCTTTCGGGCGCTCTCTCTTTTGGGTCAGGATGAACGCTTTGGCCCGTCATCACGCCTGAAGCGCGGTCCGAACATCCGGTGAGGGAGAGAAGGCATATCTGATCACCATGCGGATCCGATGGTCCAGAATCGGCAAAGACCTACAAAGCATTGTGTGTCGCCAGAATGGTCAACCGCATGACCGGGCCAAACGGACGCGACGCGTCGTCATGGAACGACTTTTTGCCGAAGGCAAAGAGTAGTACGGCTTAAGCCGTGATTGAAACCGTGGCTTGGAAGCGATGCAGGGGGAAACCCTCCTGATGGCTGTAGTGCGGAATCTCAAACGATTAAGCCGATATGTGCGGAAGCGCTCACAGACCGGGAGTTTCGCCGGCATACGAAAGGCTCACAAGGTGAGCGGCCGCATTTTTGTGGCTACTTCCCCCTTGACGGTGGCAATTTTGCGCTTTAGTTTTTAGATAGTTGCCTAAGGATCTAAAGGTGGTCGGTCGGCATGTCTCTAACACATGTGTTCAAAGCGCTCGGGGACGACACACGACGGCAGATACTGAAGCTTCCTTATCAAAACAACCCCGCTTCAGCTCAAGGCTGTGGCGGTACGGAAGGTGATGCTCCCCGATGCTTGAGGTCCGCTCGGTCACGGTAGGATACAGATCTCGAACCGTGCTGCATGAAATTGAGCTCAACCTTGGTCCTGGATTTCATGTGCTCCTGGGCCCGAACGGCGCCGGTAAGACCACCCTTTTTCGGGTGCTGGCTGGTGTTCTGAGGCCATGGCGGGGTGAGGTGCGCATTGAAGGGAGAGATCTGGCGCGTGATCTTTCGGTGCGTACCAAAGTCGCCTACGTGCCGCAACGAGACACGCTCTACCCCTCGCTGACGGTACGCGACAATCTGTTCTTTTTTGCTCAGATGTACGGTCTTTCGGAGGATGTGGCACGGCAGCGTGTGAGCGAAGTTGTGGAAGAGCTGCAATTGGGGGAGTTCTTGATGCAGGCCGCGGGCACCTTAAGCGGCGGTCAGAAGCGCCGGGTCAACCTGGCCCGGGCGCTTCTCGCCACCCCTAATGTGCTTCTTTTGGATGAACCCACCACGGGGCTCGATCCGATCTTGGCGCGCAGCGTGCGCCAGCTGCTTCAAGGGTTGGCCCGAGAAGGCCAACTCATCCTAACGGCCACCCACAACCTGTACGAGGCAGCCGAACTGGCAGAAGAGGTGATCCTCATTCACCGCGGACGGATCATCCAGCGAGGTTCTGTGGAGGATCTGAAGGGACGTATGGGCCTGCGGCGTTTTGGTTTTCGCACAACAGGAGACCCTCGCCCCGTGTTTGCCCAATTGGGACTTGAAAGCCGTCTGGAGGGAGGACTTTGGGTCATAGAGGTGTCTGAGGAGGAACAGGTGTCCCGAGCGGTGTCCGCTTTGGTCACATCTGGATTGTCCGTCTTGGAGGTGAGAGAACTTGACAACCCCCTCGAATCTCTCTTCGACGCCCTCACCGCCGGGCGCCTTTAGGGTGCTCAGAGCATATGTGTGGCGGACGTGGCGGGAAGGAGGTCGGACGCTCCTTAAAAGCTCACTCCTCTTCAGCGTCCTGTTGGTAGTTGTAGTGCTTACGATTTTCCTCGCACCCAACCTGCTTACAGCGCCGACGCGTCAGTCGCTGGAGTTTTATTCTAGACACTACTTCGGCTCCTTGCCTGACTCCCGAGTGGCCTGGGCGGCTGCATTTCTCATCATCCAAGGGCCCTTTTTTCTCGCCCTCCTCACTTCTTTCACGGCAGCCAATATTCCGCTGAACATCATCGGCAGCGAGATCAACCGCGGGACCATGGAGCTTCTGTTGGCAGCGCCTATCCGGCTGCGCACCCTCGTGCTGGCCATGTTCACAGCCTCGTTGAGCTTTGCTGTAGCGAGCTGGGCGGTTCTGTCTTTCATGACCCTCGTCCTTTCCTTCTTTACCCTCTGGGGTATGGGGGTCACCCAACTGATGCCCGAGCCGACTTACTGGGAGAGCGCCTTTCTCATGCCGCTGAGCCTCGCCATACTCGCGGGCCTTCTCTCGGTATTGTTCCTCCTTCTGTTTCCGTCGCTGGCTCGCTTCCGTACGGGAATGCTCGTTACCCAGAATCCTGTGGTATTGATCGCGACGTCGCCCGTCCTTATTAGCCTCGTGGTAATCACCCTTCGACCGGACGTGTCGCCGGTGCGGGTGGCGTACTTCGCCATTGTCGGTTCTCTGATTTTGAGTATTCTTCTCGTCTTAGTGGCTCCGCTTTTGGTCCGGGGGGAAACCCTGCTTCACGAGGAATGAAGGCGGAAAGCGCCATTCACTTCTGCGAGCTATGCTTTTCTCCCAAAACGGGTCGTGTTGTTGTGTTCTTGCGGCCTCTCGCACACCTGGCGCCGGTTCGGGAAGGTCCTGCGAATTGGCGCCGGTTCTTTTTTGGACGCTACCGGTTCGTTTTGGGGCGCTGGACGCTGGAGGTTTCGTTTTGGCCATATGGCCAAAGCCGAGTGTCTCGTTGACCGGCCATTTTTTTTCATGCTATCCTGGTTGTAAATTCCGCCAAACCCAAAAACTTAGCGCAGAAGACGGAGTCGAGGAGGCGAGTGAACGAAACGGGAGATTGAACGGCGCAGGAGGGAGGACCGTGGAAAGCCTCTCAGAGAAGCGAGTCCTGGGTCAGGAACCGGCTTTCCTGGCGGTGGATGAGGAGATCGCGGAGGTGCTCGGCGATCTTCGCAGGCGGAACATTCGCCCTCATTGCGGAAGTCGGCAGGACCAGGCGCCGAATTTTCCTGTTTCGAACGCGGGACGCCTCTTTTCGTTCATCGCATGCTTTCGCCGACGGTATCGGCGTTACGAAACGCTCGGAATGTGCTTGCCCGACGTCGGGCTCATCGTAACGGATTTTGATCTCCGCGTCGTTTCGGACATGCATCCGACGCCGGGAGGAAGCGGCGGGGAACAAGGAGGCGAAAGCGCACGGTCGCCTTCCTTGAGCGCAATTCCGGAATTCAATCCCGGAGATTTGCTCGATGAGGCGTCTTATGGCCTCACCGCTTTTGTTCTGGCGAAGCGCTCAGGACGCATTCGTGCCGTCGCCGGTGCGGTTCACACCTGTCCGCAGTTCAAAGGGATGTGGACCGTCGCGGTACCGTTTGGGAAGGAGCCGCTGGGTTATGTAGGGCTTTTCTTTTCGACAGATCGAGATCCGTACGGCTACGCACTCTGGCTGATCGACATGACGGAGCAGATCGGGCGGGAGCTTTGGGCAGGGGGAGGGGAAGCGGAACGGGAAACTTTATCGGAGAGCGAAGAGGAAGGAGAAAGAGCGGGTCTCTTGAAGAAGACGCTTACGGTGCGCGAACGTGAGGTTCTCGACCTTATGCTCGAAGGGCTAAGCGATGAGGCCATTGGCCAGAAACTTTACATCAGCGTCTGGACGGTCCGGACCCATCGGAAGAACATGTATCGAAAACTCGGCGTCAGCACT
>NZ_RBIJ01000001.1:508040-535302 GCF_003633725.1 Brockia lithotrophica
GCAACTTGTAAATCCCCGCGTCGTCCCGCGCCGTAAAGCTCAACCGGATCCCTTCCCCAAGCCTCGCCTCCCTCGCGTTCGCCGCAAACGACGTCATCACGGGAACGGAAACCGAAGACACCGATCTAACAGGTTCGGTATACCAGCCGGCAATGTACCCCGTGGTCCCCGTACTCAGCTTCACGTAGTACCAAGATCCGTCAGCCCGAAGTACGGGGACAACCGTACCCTGCCGAAGGCCGCCGATGATGCGGTAATTCGTTCCGGGACCGGAACGAACGTTGAGATAATCAGCGGTCACCTTGACCTGAGAGGGGACCTCGGCCGCGTGAACATCAGTAGACGAAGGACCTCCTACGTAACTGGAAATCACGAGCGCAGGAACGACCAACCAGCTTTTCCTCCTGCCTTTGCCCCTACCCTTCCCCTTAGACATCTCCACTCCCTCCCCAAGCTCTTTCAGGGTTTCTCTTCTGCGTTCGCGAGTCTCCTGCGTGTATCCCTTCATGAAAATTCGGCGTGAGGGATCTCTCTACCTCCCCTGAGAGGGGAATTCGTAGAAGAACCGGAAGTTCGACGTTCCGAGATTTGGGAGCTGGCCTCCCGTTCTCGTGAACGCGACAATCCATTGCGTATACGAGGGGGGCAAAGCGAAACGGATCTTCCTTGGGATGAACCCAAGGAAACTTGCAACAGGTTTCTACGCTTTCTAGAAGCTTCTTCGTTTCATTGTATCCGGCGTTTTCTAAAAGTGTCCATAGGTATCTGCACCTAGATCACCAAGGGGTTCGTAGATTCTAAGTAAAATTATTTTTCTGAAAATAAAATAAAGGCTGCAGATGCCGACAGACGAAGGGCCAAAAAACGGGACTACCCATCGTACCGGGAAAACGTACGGGGCGAATATGGAGGAGTCAAACGCCAATTTGGCCGCAATATGTGCACCTGCCAAAACCTCCTAGGAAAGAAACGTGTACTGTAACGGCGAGGAGGGAATGCGGATGAGAAAAACGTGGAGAAGGCCAAAATGCTGGCCTGCATGTCGTCGACCTCGGATTTGGCCTACGATCGTTTGGAACGTTCTACCGCCCTTTTGTCTGGGCCCCGCGTTTCACGAAGAGTTCTTCCCCAACGTGAGCGTCACCTATGAAAGACTAGAACTCCTCGCCCAACGGACCGCCCTTGACACGATGTACTCCTACGCCGTCGTAAACCGAGGAGAAGCCCCCGTAGTCGCACAGGTAGAGATCAGTCCGGACGGTGTGCACTACGCTCCGGACGAATCGATCTCCGTCCAACCCCATACCACGGGGGTCCTCGTCCCCAAACGCTACCTGCGCTACACGCGCCTCGTCCTGCGCACCTTGCAGCCTGCACAGATGAGTTTGGTTGACGTTTACTTCCAGGCGCAAACTCGCATGCAAACCGACAGATGATCCTGTACAGCCAAAGGGAGAACAGGATGGAGCGAAATTTCGCAGTAGAAACAATGCGGGCAAATGGGGGCAAAAGACTTTACCGCAACGGGAGGTAATTTGTCATGCCGAACTACTCTGTGTTTAACCTTCAGCCGGAGGAACTCAAAATTCTCGTCTACGGGGTCCACAGCACGGGGCCCAAACCCCTTCTCGTAGACGACTCGGGACGACTCCACGTCGCCAGCGTTACGGTAACCGCAGAAACCATCGAGGCGATCCTCGCAGGTACCCTCGATGCCGTCCTCGGTACCACCGTCTCCGCAGGTACCCTCGATGCCGTTGGGCAGATCCTGCACAAGAGCTTCTTCGAACAAAGCTTTCTCAACGTCGTCACGGGGGACACCCTCACGCCGCTCCCCGCAATCACGACCGGTGTGCTCGGCCTCTCGAGCTTCTTTATCTACAACGCGGGAACCAACGGTGCCCTTGTCCAAGTTCAGATCAGTGCGGACGGTACGAACTGGTTTCCAGACGTAGTCCCTACTTCCCCAATCGTCGGCGGGACGGTGAGCGTCCTCGTACCGACCCGATTCCTCAAGTACACACGACTCGCTTACCAATCCGCCGTCACCGGCCTTCCTACTACGCTCGACGTGTACTTCAACGCACAGGGAACGTGAGTGCCGCTTCCCTTTCTCCCTAGTCGCCGCACCCCATTCCAGAGGCAGCCCCGTGCTCGTTTCGGCACGGGGTTTTCTGTACCGAGGAGGGACAGAAATGGACAGAGGAGCAGAAACGTCCGAAGTTCCCAAGCGGGAGGAACTTCTTCTTTCCGTGGCGATGATCGTGCGAAACGAGGCGGAAAAACTCCCCCGCGCCCTTACGAGCGTCCGCAACTTCGCGGACGAAACCGTAGTGGTCGACACGGGGTCCGAAGACGACACGTCAGAAATCGCCGCCGCATACGGCGCCCGAGTATTTTCCTTCCCTTGGCGGGAGAACTTTGCAGACGCGCGAAACGCCTCCCTGGAACGCTGTAAGGGGAGGTGGATCCTCGTGCTGGATGCGGACGAGTGGCTTACGCCCGAATCCGGTCCCGCCCTTCGGAAACTCCTCCAACAAGAAGAACAAACGCCCTGTTGCGAAGCTTACCAGGTGCGCATCGTAAACCTCGTTGCCGACGCGGCGGGCGAGCCGCGCCGTCTCGTCCACTACGCCGCTCGCCTTTTCCGCAACAACCCCGCCTACCGCTTTACCGGACGCGTACACGAACAAATCCTCCCCTCCATCCTGGAGCACGCTCCATCCCGCCGTTTTCCCGTCGTGGGAACCGCTCCGATAGACCTTCTCCACGACGGCTACGCAAGTGCGGCAAAGAACAAGGTGATGCGCAACCTCAAACTTCTCGAACGCGAGTGGGCGGAATCCCCTGCGAACCCATTCACCGCATACAACCTCGGCGTCGAGTACTTGCGCCTTGGAGACGCGGACCGTGCTGCGGAATTTCTGGAACGGTCGATCTCCCTCTCCCCGCCGCGCATGGCCTATCTCCCCCTCGCCTACCGATATCTCGCCCTCGCGCACGCCGCAAAGGGGGATCTCGTCGGCGCTCTGAAGGCGGCGACGCGGGGAACGGAAACCTTCCCCGAATCGCCGGACCTCTGGCACCTCAAGGGAGATCTCGCCTGGCAGGCAAAAGACGTGCACGAAGCCCGTCAAGCCTACCTTGCGGCCTACGCCTTGGGCGAACCCCCTCCCGGCTATCCCCACGAAGAGGGTCTGGGCACATACCGCACGGCGTTCGCCCTCGGGCGACTCAGCGAAGAAGGGGGGAACGCGGAATCTGCCGTCCTCTGGTACCTGCGCGCCTTACGGCACCGCTCCAACGACGTGCAGGTTCTTGCCGCCCTCCTTCAACTCGTTGCCCGTACGTGGGGCGAAGAAGCTCTCCCTCGCTTCGTCCTTACCCACTTACGAGCACAGGACGAAAGCGCGCGGGAATTCCTCGTGCGTCTCCTCGAACTCCTCGGCTACGTCCGCCAGGCGCAAGCTCTGCGCCTCGAACTGCGAAGTACCGAAGCGGGAGAAACAAAAGCCTCGAAAGGGAGCGAAGGCGGCGCGCCATAAGCGCGCATTAGGAAAAAAGAAAAGGGGGGAACTGGGTTGCCGCTTGCGTCCGAAAATCGCCCCCGGATTTCTCTCGTGATGATCGTGCGCGACGAAGCCGAGTTCGTTGCCGACGCGATCCGCTCGGCACTCCCGTATGTAGACGAGATCGTCGTGGGGGATACCGGTTCTGTGGACGCCACCCCGGAGATCGCCGCTTCCCTCGGTGCCCGGGTCGTTTCCCTTCCTTGGGAGGACGACTTTTCCCGGGCGCGCAACCGAGCCCTTACGTACGCCCGTGGCGAGTGGATTTTGAGTCTCGACGCCGACGAGCGCATTCGCAAAGGCGACCCGGAAGTCCTGCGGCGAACGCTCTCCCGCGACGACCTATGGGGAGGAATTGTGCGCATCTACCACCGCCTCGATCCCCCCTCGGCAGGTGCTTGGGACAACGTCCTGCGCCTCTTTCGGAACGACCCTCGCGTCGTGTTCGAAGGGCGCATTCACGAAACGGTCGACGCTTCGCTTGCCCGGATTCCCGAGGCAAAGGTCCTCCCCGTACCCCTCGTCATCGAGCATCTCGGCTACCTCGATGCGGTGGCCCGCAAAAAGACGAAAACGAACCGCAACCTCCGCCTCATCGAACTCGCCCTGGCCGAACACCCCTGTGATGCGCGTCTATACTACGCCCTCGGCACGGAATGGTTTGCCCAAGGCCGGTACGCGGAAGCGGAAGGCCCCTTCCGCAAAGCCCTCGAACTCCTCGAAGGCGAAAGCAAAGAAGCTCCCCCTTATCTCTCCGATCTCTCCCTCAAGTTCCTCTACACGCTCTTTGCCCAGGGAAAGACAGAGGAGTCCCTCGATTGGGCCCGACGCTTTCTCGAGCGTTTACCCGATTTTCCCACGCTTTGGGAAATGTACGCTCAGATCCTCCTCCGGAACGGAAAAGCAGAAGAAGCCGCGCGCGCCGCCCACGCGGCCCTCGCCTTAGGACCCAAATCCGCCTACGCCATCCCCGAAGGGTCCGGAGGCTTCCTCGCCTACTCTCTTCTCGCCCAAGCTCACGCGCGTCTGGGTAACGCGGAGGAAGCTCTGGCGGCGAGCCGCGCCGCAAGAGAGGCATACGCGAAAACAACCGAACGCAACGGCGTGCCCGCTACCCTCCCTCCCGAAATCTTCGCCCTACCTTTCCTCTTGAACGTCCTCGTCCAAAACTCCGAAAGCCCGGTCCTTTTTCTCGGAACTTCGCCCGTTTTGTACCAATCTCTGAGCGCGGTGCTCCGTGAACTCGGCGCTTTGGATGCTTCCGCATCGTCTTTCTTTCGCCCGCTCGAAGGAGAGACGCCCTCCTCGGACATACCTCCTGCACGTGTCGCCGTGGTGAGCGACGGCAGGCGAGAACTTTCGTCCGAAGACCTGCGACAAAAAATCGAAGACCTCCTGAACGCTGGCGTGGAAACCGTCTACGTCATAGAACCGTGGTCCGAACGCTCGGGTCCGAGGGTCCACCTCGCCGCGCTCGCCGCAAGAGAAACCTTGCGAATAGACGTAACGCCCCCCTCGCTTCTGCCGTACTCCGAAACGGGACTCCCCGCTCAAATTCCTCCGAAAAACGAAAGCGAAGGCGAGCGGAAATTCATCCACGTGTACCGCGTCTCTCGTCCGCCCGACTTCGCTCCGCTTTCCTTGGATTCGCTTTGGGACCGCTGTCCAGAAGCCGCCGCGGCATACCCCTTTGAAGAGATCCTGACAACCGAAACGCGGCGGACCGATGACGTCGATCGTCTGGGAACCCAGGAGCCTACGAATAAGGGGGGGCCACTTTCGCCCCTGAGCGTCGGCTACGTACTTCCCCATCACGCGCCAACCGGGGGGCTCAAGGTCCTGCTCGACCACATACGTCTCTTGCGCCGTCTCGGTCACCGCGTAATCGCCTTCCGTCCGAAAGACGACAGACGCCCGGTACTCCCTGTTTGGTACCCCTTCGAAGACGAGGAAAAACCCGAGGAAGTCTATCTCGACCCCCAACGCCCCATTCCCGAACAGCTCGAAGGCTACGGCCTCGACGTCGCCGTCCTCGGGTGGTTGGAACACCTCGTCGGCGCGGAAAACGCGCGCACACCCCTCTTGTACCTGGAACAAGGCCATCCGTGGTTCTTTCAGGACGTCCCTCTTGCCTACGACCGAGGCGTGCGCCTTTCGCTCTTGCGGTTCTACCGAACGCCCGTGTTCCTCGCAACCGTTTCTCCCTTTCTCCAAGACATCCTCCGCAGGCGCTACGGCCGCAAGAGCGCCCTCGTCCCCAACGGCGTCGATACGGACCGCTTCCGGCCGAACGAAGGAATTAAAAGAGACGGCGATCTTCCTACCGTCCTCCTCGTCGGCTCACCCAACCGTCCCTTTAAGGGAACGGACGTGGCCTTGCGCGTACTCGACCGTCTCTGGCGGGAAGGCCTGCGTTTTCGCCTTCTCTGGATCAGTCCCGATCCCTTTCGCATTCTCCACGCCCCGTTCCCCGTCGAGGTCGTCGTCGACCCGCCTCAGGAACGACTTCCGAGCCTGTACCAAAGTGCCGACGTCCTTCTGTTCCCCTCCTGGTACGAAGGATTTGCCCTCCCGCCGCTCGAAGCCATGGCTTCCGGCGTCGCCGTCGTGGCCAGCGAATGCGGGGGGATCCGAACCTACGCACGACCCGGAAAAAATGCCCTCCTCGCACCTCCGGGAGACGCGGAAACGCTTGCCGCCTACGTAAAGATGCTCTTGCGTGACGCCCGCCTTCGCTCGCGCCTCGTTCAGATCGGACGGGAAACGGCGCGTGCCTTCGACCTCCGCCGCACGGTCCACCGCCTCGAAACCGTCCTTCGCTGCGTGGCAAACCGCGGATAGATGCCGTACGCACTCTGCAAGGGAATCCCCGCCGCGAACTCGACGACAGCGAAGGGCGGGGGAGCGGAGGATGAAGCGGAGGATGAAAGAGAGCAAACGAAATGTCCTCGAGGAGTCTGAGAGACTCACCCCTTGGGTCGCGCGCGCAAAACGCGGGCACGGTTGATCGCCGCCGCGATTTCGTAAGGTCGGGGAAAAACGAGGTCGCCCGTCGGGGTTTCCCCGGGGAGAAAGAGGCCGTCCACGCCTTTTTCCTCCCGCAGCGCTTCGAGCGCCGCAAGGAACTCCCTCAGCTCCATCCAGCCCTCCTCGGCGTCTTTGCGCGCTCCACCCGTTTTCCGGACGGAAAGATAGTCCGCAAATTTCTCCATGCGGGCGAGGATGTATGCCAAAGCCCGCGTTTGTCCTTCGTCGACAAGCTGCTCCACCGCCGCAAGGTCGATCGTTTCGCGTCCGAATCGGATCTCCCGAAGACCCTCCGCGCGCACGCGTTCCCGCTCCTCTCGACGGAACGACGCGACGTGAAACACGCGCGGCCGAGGAGGAACGAGAGGTTCGGCTTCTTCTGGATTGCGCCGGGAAGGAATGCGCCGCACGACCTCCCGGGCTTCCGCCGTAGCCTCAAACGCGCGGTAGCGGTCCATGCGGATCACCGTGTCGGCAACGTCCAGATAGTCACCGACGCCACCTACGACGAGGATCGTCGACATCCCCAAGACCCGGTAAACTTCGCGGACGCGGTCTACCAGAGGGGTAATGGGTTCGGAGGATTTGGGCACGAGCGCCTGCATGCGCGCGTCGCGGACGAGGAAATTTGTGGCACTCGTATCCTCGTCCATGAGGATGAGACGCGCTCCGGCTTCCCAAGCTTCTACGAGATTTGCCGCCTGAGACGTACTTCCGCTTGCCGAGGCGCTCGTGAAGCAACGTGTATCCGTGCCCCCGGGAAGCTCGCCAATAAAGGCGTGGATGTCTACGCCGACGACGGACCGACGGTCTTCGGCCCGGATCTTCACGGCATCCCGAAGCGTGACCACGTACTCACGCCCGTCCCCGGGAACGTGGTCATACACTCCGAGCTCGAGGGCCCGAAGGAGCGTGCTCTTTCCGTGGTACCCGCCGCCTACGATGAGGGTGACTCCCCGGGGGACGGCCATCCCCGTAATTTCGCCCGCGTGCGGGAGACGTACCGCAACCCGTCTTTCCGGGGGGCTTACGAACGCGACCGCGCGTTCCTTGGGCATCGGGGCATCGGAGGCCCCCGAAAGGCGCGGCAAGATGCTCCCGTCGGCTACAAAGGCAACCCAACCCCGTTCTTCGAGAAGCACGCGCAACGCGGCCTGATCTTCTGCGACCGCGACGTGCCGTCCGAGCGCCTCTGCGTCATCCGCGTGAAATCCGAGAGCACGGGCGACAAGCTGCGGGATCTGTACGAAAAAAAGTTCCTGCGCCGCCCCGCCGTCGATCGTCCGCCCGCGGGCGGGAAGACCTACTGCGAAGCGCGCCTCCAAGTAGGGTCCGTCGGAAGCCCGGTCAAGTACGACGGCGGAACGCTCGAGGATCTCTTGACCGGGAACGGCGGTGAAGATCTGGCCCCCGTTGCCCGTCCCGGTACGCCTTGAAAATGTTCGCGCCGCGTGAAAAAGCTTGCGGGCGAGAAAATCGCAAAGGGCAACTTGCGCGACACGACCCGCCCAACTCCAGGAAGGAAATCCGGCGTCTTCGAGTCGGACACGAACGCGAACGCGGGACGGCGGAGCAAACGGGTCTCCTTGGGCGTGATCGACGTAGAGGATAAAACCCGCAAACCGGTAAGCACCTTCCAAATCGCGGTAGGCCTTGTATCCCCTTCCGTCGATGCGGCGCAACCGTTCGCGGAGGCCATCTGCTGTCAACACGCGCATTGCTTTAGCGCCGCCCTTATTTTGGTTTTATCTTTTTAAAAACACGTTTCAAAATAAAACTTATTACTCCGGGATTTTCTTTTATAATTGTGATTGAATCTAAAAATTTTTTTCTTTTTATCATAGATACAAACCTATAATATTCTGCGAGGATTATATATCTAGCTAAACTTTTACGGACATTTTTGTCAATTTTAGGGTTGTTAAGTATATCTTTTATATATTCTATGCTTTCTTTGTTTATAGTTTCTTTTTCATTATAGATCTTTACCTGAATTGATTCTTGATGTCTACGATATGCATATCCGGCTTCCGGGTAGAGAAAAAAATTCGCTCCATTTAACATAAGTTCCAAAATAAAAACAAAATCTTCTCGTATTATCAAATTCTCGTTGTATTCTATTGATTTGTCTTTAATAAATTTTGCCCTAAATATCGGTTTAAAATATCCGAGGTCTCGACCTATAAAAAAGTCGAGATTTATTTCTAAGGGGTAATTTATGTTAATACCTCTTTCTTTAAACATAGACAAACAACGTGTGTCTCCGTCCTTAAATTGATAAATATCATCCGCAACGATGTCCGCACCATACTCTTCTCCAATTGCAATGAGCCGTTCCAATCGATCCTCGCGGATGAAAAAGTCATCGGCGTCTAAAATCGCTATCCAATCCCCGCGCGCCTCGCGAAGCCCGAGGTTTCGAGCCGCGCTCGGACCACGGTTTACCTCGTTTTGCAAAAGGCGCACGCGTTCGTCTTCCGCGGCAATCCTCCGTACAACATCGGCGGTCCCGTCTTTCGAGCCGTCGTCGATCACGATGACCTCGAGATCTTTAAGCGTTTGCCCTAGCGCCGATCGAATCGCCTGTTCGATCGTTCGCTCGGCGTTCCAGGCAGGAACTATGACGCTAACCCGAGTGTGCACAAAAAACGCCTCCTGCAACAGTAATCTCCTGAACTTCGAAACCATAGAAGTTTTAAAAATACAAAATTAAGCTAAAAAACTACTACACAGATCCATCACCGCCACAACAGCTAAGAAGTAGTATACCCCTCCCGAGATGACCGTTCAACCCCGTATACCTTTCCCAGAGACCGAGTGGTACGATAGGCGTAAGGCGTTTTTCCGCCTTCCGTGCGCGTGCCTGAGCGTTTCTCAGAGGACGCGCAGACGAGCCGGAATGAGGGTATGCCTGCGCCATGAGTCGCAAAACGAAAGAGTCCCTCTTCATCGTCACCAGCGGATTCGGAGACGGCCACAGGCGGGTCGCAGAGGTCCTCGCACTTGCCCTCCGAAGGGCCGACCCCGAACGTCCCGTCCGCATCGTGGACCTCTACGCAACGCTCACCCCGAGGCTGTATCCCTTGGCCCTTCGCGGGTACCTCCTCACGCTCCGAAGGGCTCCCGAACTCTTGGGGGCTACGTATGCGTGGAGTGCCCGAATCCGAAGGGGCGCCTTCCCGCGCATCCGCCTGAGGCTCCCCAAGCTCGACTTACCCGTACACCTACACGTCCCCGGCCTTCACGAGAGAACCCCATCCCTTCGCCCTTCCGCCGCCCTCGCCCACGCCTTTGCCACAATCTTCGACGGAAGGACGCCCGGAACGGTCGTCGCCACCGCGCCCGTTCCCCTCCTCCTCGTGGGCGAATGGAAGCGCCGACAAGGCCTATCCTTTCCTCTGGTTTACCTGGCAACGGACTTCATCCCACACCTGGTGGTGGCGCGGGAGGAGGTCGACCTCTACCTCGTGGCGCACGACGAGGCAAAAGCCCGCCTTGCCGCCCTGGGAGTCGCGCCGGAACGCATCCGCGTTACGGGAATCCCCGTGCACCCCGCATTCGTCCGCGCTTCTTCCGTCCGGTCGAAGCGCCTCGCGCGCAGCCGGAAGGCTGGACCGCTCTGCCTTCTCGTCGCCGGAGGCGGATGGGGGCTCGTAGCCGGGGCAGAAGCGCTCGTCCGAGACCTCCTCGCCTCTCCCCGGTTTTTCTCGGCAGCCGATCCGCGAAGCGGAGGATCCACACCCTTTCTCCGCATGTTGGTCCTCGGGGGCAAAAACCCGGATGCGGCCCAAAAAAGCGTCGACCGCCTGAGCCACCCGGCGATCGCATGGAAGGTTCTGCCGTACCTCGATCCGGGTCAGGTCGCCGCCCTCCTCGCGACCGCAGACGGTTTTCTCACGAAACCGGGTGGGATCTCCTTGGCCGAGGCGCTCACGGTAGGCATACCGGCATTCCTCCTTCCGCCCCTTCCGGGCCCCGAAGAAGAAAACGCTCGTTTCCTCACGGAGGCAGGCCTTGTCGGTTCCGGAGGGGGAGAGCAACTCCTCGACTGGCTTCGCGGAATATCCGACCCAAAGCTGCAAAGAGAAACCGCGGCCCGACAGCACGGCGTAGTCTCCCCCCACGCCGCCGAACGCGTCGTACGCGAGCTCCTCGGGTTTCTCGGGGAAAGCGGGCAAAACGTCAGGCGGACGCAAAGGTGATCTCTAGGTATTCTGTGCACAACCGCCGAACGGCAAAGCACTCTGTGGGAACATAGGGAATCGGATCTCGGTCGGGCGTGTAGACGACGTGGTGGATGCGGTTTAAGGCGCATTGGGCGAGGCAGTCGAGGTTTTCCAGCGCTGCGCGCGCCTCCGGACAGCGTACGCCAAAGATGCGCAGGGTTACGTTGGTAAACTTGAGTTCGAGGTCGAGGGACGCTTCCTCCGAATCCAGCGCCTCCCGCGCACGCCCTTCGAGGTAAGGCCCGAACGCCTCCCGCACCCAGAGGAACACGTCGCCGCTGAAGCCGGCGATTCCCCCTTCGGCAACGGCGAGGGCGAGAGGGTTGTCGTAGATCGTCCGCCAGCGCACGTGCGCGGCCGGCTCCGCATAGCGGTAGGCCACGCGAAGCTCGACGGCGTACTCCTGAGGAAACACGTGATCGAGAATGCGGGAGAGGGTAGCCCCGTCGAGGGTGCGGGCGTTCAACGAGATTTCCGTCCGACTCAAGCCGTACGGTTTCCCCAAAAAGTACGATTCGTAGCGGCTTTCCGCCCGAAGGAGTCTGGGAACGTAGTCCTCCTTTAGATTTCTGAGAAACACCACCCCCTCGCCGGTCGCACCCAAATCGCGAAGCGCGGGAACTTCTACACCTTTAACCATGCGGTAAAAGCGTTCATCGAACAGGAGGAAGGTGCGCAGGTTCTCCCCCTCCGGGAGGCCCTCGAGTCCCGCGAGAAACTCCGGAAACCCATCCGGCCAATCGGCCCGTCTTAGGTGCTCGTCCACGTACCGAAGGAGCATCTCCGCGCGGTCGGGATCGGCGTACGTCCGCGCGAGGACGCGCACGGCTTCCGTGTATCGGTCCAACGAAGTTTCCATTCTCTACTCCGCCCCTTTTTTCTATTGTACCGCTCCGCCGCGCGAACGACGAAAGGAGGTACGCCGTGCGCACCCCCGAAATTCGCCCGGAAACCCTGCTTCTCTCCCCCGTCCTTGTGCTCCTTGTAGGTGGAATAGGCCTCTTTTTTCTCGTTGGGCCCTCCGGAATCCTCGATCGCCTCTCCCTATTTCCCCTTCAGGAAGTTGCCCATGCTACAGGGTTCTTTCTCCCCTACGCCCTCTGCGTGCTCGCCCTCCTCGCGCTTCACGACCGGTATTTGGCCAAAGTGTGCTTCGTCGTCGACGAAGCGGTGGAGGTCCTCCTTTCCTTCGGACCCGTTTACCTCGCGAGCTTTCTGTCCTTGGCCGCCCTAGGCGAAGAACTGCTTTTTCGCGGATTTCTCCAGGAGGGAGCTTCCCGCCTCGTCTGGTTCCTCTCCCCCGAGGAGTCGGAGGGGAAAGTGGCCGCCTGGGCGATTTTCTTCTCCGCCGCCGCGTTTGCCTTTATCCACCAACGCTATCGCATCTATCCCGCGGCCTTTGTCGCCGTGTTCCTCGTCGGCCTCTTTTTGGGGTGGAGCTACGCCGTAAGCCGAAATCTCTGGATTCCCGTGATCCTCCACGCCCTCTGGAATGCCGGCGAACTCGCCTTGTACATCATCTGGCGGGGACGCGAACCCGTCGATCCCCGTAGCCGAAAGGACGTCCTTTGGATCCCCCTCGTACCCGATGCCCACGACGACGAACGCCCGGGCGAACGTCCGCACGTCCACCCGAGCCTCCCGTATTGGGCAAGTGTCCTTCTCGTAGGCATTCTGGGAGCCGCATTCGTGTGGTTTGCTTCAGACGCCTTTCCCGAACTCCTTCGGCCGGGAATTTTGGGATCTCTGCCGCATGAGCTTGCGATAGGCGCGGGCGACAAGGGCCATATCCGCGAGAAATTCCTCTTCCTTCCTGCGGTCGCGGAGGACGCCCGCCGGGTGATACGTCACGAGCACGTACGCCTCTTTTAGGGGACCATGCCAAGTCCCGCGAAGTTCGCCAACGCCGCGCCCATCCTTTAATACGTAGCGGGCCGCAACTCCCCCGAGAAGGACCAAGACCTTGGGACGGATGAGCTCGATCTGCCGCCAAAGGAAAGGAAGGCATGCCGCCGCCTCTTCGGGCCGAGGAACGCGGTTTCCGGGAGGGCGGCATTTTACGACGTTTGTGATGTAGATCCCGCTCCGCGGGATCCCCACCTTAGCGAGAACTTCGTCGAAATAGCGTCCCGCCCGACCGACAAAGGGACGCCCCGTCCGATCCTCGTCTGCCCCCGGACCTTCGCCGATAAAGACGACGGGCGCGTCCTCCGGCCCTTCTCCCGGAACCGCCCGGATTCGTTCCTCCGCCAACGGACAGCGGTTGCAGCGACGGATCTCCCGCGCGAGCTCGTCGAGGCTTTGGACAAATGCCAAGGCGTTTTCCGGATCGTCGCCGAAGAGGCTGAGCTGATGGCCGGTGGAGTCCACGGCGATCGCCTCCGCCTTCGAACCCTTACGACTTCCCCGCCCAAAAACCTCTCCCCGCCAAACGGGTACACATATTCTCCTGCCCTATGGTTGATTCTTCGACTCCCGCGGGTTCCTTCCTTCTCTTCAGAGGGTTCCTTCCTTCCCTCTCTCGTCACACTCTTCTTCGTCACGCGTCCGGGAAGAGCAAGTTCAAACCGATCGAAGCCAACGAAAGAGACCAAAGGATGTCCCACGGAAGTTCGTCCACCATCCCCAAGACGTGCATCTGGAGGAAGAATCCGACGAAAAAGAGAATCGCACCTACCCATCGCTTCCCGGCCTGAAGGAGCGCGACGATCCCGGAAACTACGAGGAATACCGGCCAATAGCGGACGAGGAAAGCGCCGACGTAGAGCGTAAGGAAGGGCAGCCGAAGGACAAGGCGTTCCGCCACGTACCCTTCGACGTTGATCCGAAGCCCCAAGTTTACAAGGAAGAGTCCGATTCCCAGAAGCAGGGTAATACTCCCCAAGACGCGCATGTTTCCCCGCAGGATCCCCTCTAAACCCACGTACACGAGGAGAAGCGGCCAAAGGAGGTGAATTGCGGCGTTCGGGTCTACGTGCAGTACGCTCATGCGCTCCAAAAGCCAGACGAGTCCGAGCATGATCAGGGCAAAGGCGCTCAATACCCTACCGGCAGCCATGTTCCCCAAATCCTTCACCCCCTCTTCCCAAAAACGCGACACCCCGAAATTCTCGATTCCTAGGAATTTCGACGCAACTCTACCTGCTTAGTGTAACAACCTTCGTTCGATCAAGCAACACTTCGGCAACCTCGCGCTCGCAGGTCGGTTTTCTCCTAGGGTAGGGGATAGGAGCAAAAGGCGCAGCAATACGAAAAAGCCGGCCTGCGCCGGCTACGGTCGATCGTCTTTCCCTCCCTTTCGTTCCTTGAAGCGTGCTGTTTGCGTCTTGCGCCTCTTTCTTTACGCTTCACGCACCTAGATACCTTCGGATTTCCACGGCCAGGGCGAGGAAGACGCCGAGGAAAAAGCCGAAAATCGCCCCCGCACCGGCGTAAGCCTTGGAACCCCTCGAAGATGCGGACAAAGGGGGAGACGTTTCCAAAATCTCGGGGCGCACAGCCCCACCCAGTTTAAGATCGATCTCTTGGATTCGGTTCGCCAAATCCAGAAGCAGGGATTCTTCGCGGACCACGTACTCGGAAAGCCGCGCAAGGGCGAGTTCTCGTTCTACGCCGCCTGTTCCCGACGCCTCCATATTGCGAAGCGCCTCGCGGTTCCGTTCTAGGCTCTTGGCGACTTCGGCTTGGAGCTTGACCAACGCTTGCTTCGTGGACTGTAGGTTCCCCAAGGAACGTTCTACTTCGTCCTTCGCCCGCGAGAGGTACGTGTGGGCAACGGCCGTGCACACCTTTTGGGCAAGGTCGGGATCCTGCGCCCTCACGGTGAACTTCACGGACGTCTCGTTTACGGGAGACGCATCTACCATCCTGCGGAGATCCTGTACCGAGGAAAGCGAAGGATCCTGACGGGTGACTTCCTTAAGAAAATCCTCGCTTGTCACAATGAATTTCGCATTTCTGGGATCGGTATATACGCCCTCTGCTTTTTTCCCCAGATAGAGAACGCTCTCACACGTGAAACTCGGCTTCTTCATGTACGCCAATAGGAATCCTACCACTGCAAAGACGATCGTTAGCCCAAGGATTGGGTACCTCCATTTCCAGAGCACGGAAAACACGTCCAAACCGACGGCCGAATCTCCTGTAGGGGAGGTCGAATGTGCATCCCGAGTGGGCTCCATCGACACGCGCTCCTCCGTTTTCCCGATGTTCGAGACGAGCTATGCGGAATTGTACCACGCCCGGACGAGGAAAACCAAACGACGGCGATCCTCTTCGCCGCTTCGCCGGTCTATCTCGGAAGTTTCGTCCGAGGGGTGTACTCGATGCGAAAGGCGATGTTGGGAAAAGATTTGGGAAGCATGAGGAAATGGTGGACCATAAATCCCGTCGAAAGGCGCTCCCGCCAAGAGGAAAGCGGCCAGCCCAGGTGAACGACGAACGCCCTGTCGGGAAATTTCTTTTCCAGGTGCCTGAGGAGTGCCTCCATTTCCGCGACCACGCCCCACATTTGGGAGTACGGCAACACGAAGTGGTTCTCCCCGCGCCTGCGGGGCGGCCGCAGCCGTTGTAGGGCAAAGGTCACGTACACATGTCCGGGTTCTTGCCCGACGCCCTCGCGCGGGCGCGCAAAGTGGAGGTGTACGGTGTCGCCGCTCATCTCCGCAATGTAGCGTTCGAGGTCTTCTACCGTGTGAAAGGCCGATTCGTAGGCGAGGTCGGGGTTGCGGAAAAAGCGTGCCGCGAGCACCCCCAAGAAAATCATTGCGAGCGACGTCCCCGCCCAAAGTGCCGTTCCGTGAATCTTGTGTGCGGCCACGTAGACGAACGCCGCGGCAAATACGAGGATGAGAAAGACATTTTTGGCTACCCCGGTGCGATACGCGCGCATGCGCGAATACCCTTCGGAGATCCGGTAGGTCACGAGGGCGAGAAGATTGAGGACGAAACTCGCGAGGAGACCAATCGCGAACATGTCGGCTACGAGGTTCGCCGAACCGTTGGTAATCAAGATGAGGACGGTAAACGTCGCCGCGAGGAAGAGGATGATCCCTTGATGCACTCCGGCGCGGTTCGTCCGGAGGAGAAAGGCCAGACCGTAGCGTTCGGCGATCGTCGTGAGGAGCTCCGTCCCTCCGACGAATGCCGTATTCATGGCAAAGGCAAGGGCGAGGGCGGCGGCCAGAGCCATCACGACGCCGTATACCTCGCCCTCTACCTGTACGGCGTAAGTCGCGACCAATCCCTCTACGTGCGCACCGGGATCGGGGACGTGGGTCAGCGCGAGGACGCCTACCCCCGGGATGAGAATTCCGTTCAAAATGACGAGGAAGAGGTACGCCTTGCGAATCTCCCGCCAGTTTTCCACGAGTTTTTGCGTCTGAAGAACGGTCTCGATACCCGAGTAGGCAAGAATCGTGGAGCCCACGCCTACCGTAGCGTACCCCAAGGCACCGAGGACACCGGACCCCGCCATGTGAGCGATCGGATCGCGAAACCCGCGCACGAGGGTATCCAAAGCGCGGGCGTCGAGCCCGGTAAGGCCGAGGGCGATCCCGGCGACGAGAGCATACCCGAGAAAGAGAAACACGCCGAACGTCGTCCAGACGTTGGAGCGAATTCCCAAGATGTTGAGAAGTGCGAGAAACCACACGATCCCAAGTTCCAAGGGAATCCGGATTCCTTCCCAGATCGGAAAAACGGACGCGGCATTTTCTACGGCGCTGATCGCCGAGAGCGCCGCCATGTTGATGTAGTCCACGAGGATCGACGCGACGGCGATGAGGGAGAGCGCGCGGCCGAAGATGAGGTAGGTGATCGTATACACCCCACCGCCCCGCTGGCCGAGCCCCTCGAGGATTTCCGCGATTTCCGTCATGGAGAAGGCGTAGAGCGCGATGATCCCAGAGGTGAGCACGAGAAAGAACATCGCATCGTATCCGATGTAGCGGTATGCCTCTCCTGGCCCGTAAAAGACGCTCGCCAAAAGGTCCATCATAGCGATCGCAGAAACGCCGACGAACCCTACGTACGTGCGGCCGCCTTTCTGATACGTGATGCCGCGGTGCGCCGCAAGGAACCCCATGACGAGCGTGAACACCGAAAGAAAGGCGACGAGGAGAAAGAAGGACGACGTAGACAAACCTTGCGCCTCCCGCACATCGGGCGGAAATTTCGTCCGCCGGGTTGGTACCGCGTTACTAAGTTAACACTAATAAGCGCCTTTCCCTCGTATAACCACGAAAAACGTAAGAGCTAGAATATATACATCCAGCCACAGAGACCAGTTCCGAATGTAATAGCTATCCAAGAGCCTCTGCCTCTCGACGTCTCCGTCGCTCCGCGCCGAAACTTGCCAAAGACCCGTCATCCCCGGAAGTACGCTCCGGCGCAGTTCGCGGAATTCCTCGTCGAAGGCTTCGAGATGGTAAAAGGGGAACGGCCTGGGACCCACGAGACTCATCTCTCCCCGGACAACGTTCCAGAGCTGAGGGAGCTCGTCGAGGCTCGTCTTGCGCAAAAAGTGGCCAATTCCCGGCAGGATCCGAGGATCGTGTTTGAGCTTGAAGTACCGGTTCCACTCCTCGTACGCTTCCGGGGAGCTCTCGAGGTACTTTTGGAGGCGCGCTTCGGCATCGGGGTACATCGTGCGTAGCTTCCACACGCGAATCGCACGACCGCCGAGCCCTTCCCTTTCTTGAACGAAAAAGGGGTTTCCCGGACTCACGAGAAAAACGAGCGCCACAAGCAAAAGGATGAGGGGAAGGCTGACGAGAAAAAGGATGCCCCCCAGTAGTACGTCCATCAGCCGTTTGACGATACGGTTCCTTCGGTCGAGGAGGTTTTGCTTGAGTTCGAGCGCCAATGTCCCCCCGAGGTCGCGCGTCGTAACCCACAGGCTCTGCACACCCTCTCGCTCTTCCACCAGGAGAACCCGCCCATAACGGAGGGAGGGCAAAAGCGACAACACTTCTTCCCGCTCTTCGGGAAGGTAGGCGACGATTGCCGTATGCACGCCGGGGAAGCCGTCCCGAACGAGCGAAGCCTCGTCCGGAGAGAGGGTACAGACGGGCACGTAGCCGAGGTCTTGGAATTCCAAAACCCGGCGGAGTACCTTGGTACGTGCAGCATCTGTGCCGATGAGGACCACGGGGGTTCCCCAGAGGTTTACCTTACGCAGGAACGACCGGAGAATCGCATCTCCAACGGGAACGAAGAGAAGGGCAAACGTATAGGTGAGGAGGAGGATTCCTCGAGAGGACGCCTCCCGCCGCACAAGGAATTCCCAAAAGATGAGGATGACGAAGACTAGGGTCGTCACCAACGTCCGCCTGCGCAACCGTTCCACGGGATGAAGTCCATATCCGGGGTACACACCCGCAAGGGCGTAGGCAAAGGGCAATGCCACGACACCGTACAACAGCTGTACGTACTGCTCTGGGCCGACAACGTTAGGCAACCAACGAAGGAAGTTCAGTCGGATCCAAATCGAGGCACCCATAGAGGATAGTAGGATAATTAAATCCGTAATAAAAAATAACGAAAAAATAACGTACTGCGAAACAAAATTATAGACTAATCTTCTTTTTAAAGACAACTCCGGATGCGGACCGCTCGCGTTTCCTAAATCTACCTGAAAGGACGGAGGACCGTTTCCTACAGACATCCCTATCGCCTCGCCGTCGCGCGATTGGACAGGTACCACTCGTACGTCTGCCGAATCCCGTAACGCAGGGAAATCCTGGGCCGCCACCCCAAGGCGGTGAGCTTGCTCACGTCCAGGAGCTTCCTCGGGGTACCGTCCGGCTTGCTCGTGTCGTAGACGATCTTTCCCCGGTATCCCACGACGTCCGCGACGAGCTCCGCCAATTCCGAGATCGAAATGTCTTCGCCGACTCCAACGTTGACGATCTCGCCGTCGTCGTAATTCAGCATGAGAAACAACGCGGCATCCGCCAAGTCGTCGACATGGAGGAATTCTCTTCGCGGCGTCCCCGTACCCCAGACGACCACCTCTTGGGCACCGCTCTCCTTTGCCTCCGCGAACTTCCGGATGAGCGCCGCCAGAACGTGAGAGGTCTCCAGATCGAAGTTATCTCCCGGTCCATACAAGTTCGTCGGCATGAGGCTGATTGCATTAAATCCGTACTGCCTCCGATAGCTTTGACACATAATAATTCCGGATATTTTTGCGATTGCATAAGGTTCATTGGTAGGTTCCAGTTTTCCGGATAGGAGGTACTCCTCCTTCATGGGCTGAGGCGCGAACTTAGGATATATGCAACTACTCCCGAGAAAGAGAAGTTTTTTTACACCATAGCGATATGCTGCATCGATTACATTCGTCTGGATCAAGAGGTTGTCGCGGATAAAGTCAGCTGGGTACGTGTTGTTTGCGAGAATCCCCCCGACTTTGGCCGCGGCTAAAAACACGTACTCCGGCCGTTCCCGGGCAAAGAAGTCGTAGACCTGCTGTTGATTCGTGAGATCGAGCTCGGAGCGGCTCCGGACGACGAGGTTTGTATACCCTTCCGCCTGCAGCTTTCGATAGATTGCAGACCCCACGAGGCCCCTGTGCCCGGCCACGTAGATCTTGCTCGACTTATCCACGCTCCATCACTCCCTGTAGTGCGATGTTATGGCCGGCATCCAAAAGTGTCTTTTCCCTTCGGGCAAGTTCGAGGTCGTGCTCCACCATACGAATCACGAGCTCTTGAAACGTCACCCTCGGACGCCACCCGAGCTTTTCGCGCGCCTTCCGAGGATCGCCGAGCAAAAAGTCTACCTCTGCAGGTCGAAAGTACCGAGGATCGATTTCCACGTAGTCGCGCCAATCCAACCCTACGGCGGCAAAGGCGGCCTCTACGAATTCGCGCACGGAATGAGACTCTCCCGTGGCGATCACGTAGTCGTCTGGCTCGTCCTGCTGCAACATGAGCCACATCGCTTCCACGTAATCCGGCGCATACCCCCAATCGCGACGCGCCTCGAGGTTTCCCAAATAGAGCTTGCGTTGAAGCCCTAGCTTGATCCGACCGACCGCCCGCGTGATCTTGCGCGTAACGAAGGTCTCCCCGCGCCGCTCCGATTCGTGGTTGAAGAGGATCCCGTTTGCAATAAACATTCCGTACGCCTCTCGGTAGTTTACGGCGTACCAATAGGCCGCGACCTTCGAAACCGCATAAGGGCTCCGGGGATGAAACGGAGTGGACTCCGACTGCGGTGGAGGAGCCGAACCGAACATCTCCGAGGACCCCGCCTGATAGACACGTACCTCCCGCTCGGTCTCTTCCATGTGGAGACGCACGGCTTCCAAAAGGCGAAGCGTTCCCAAAGCGACGATGTCCGCCGTATACTCCGGTTGTTCAAAAGATACCTTGACGTGAGATTGGGCGGCGAGGTTGTACACTTCATCCGGTTGGATTTTGTCCAATAGCCGCTTGAGACCAATACCGTCCGTCATGTCCCCGTAGTGGAGAAAGAGCCTCGCCTCGGGATCGTGGGGATCCCGATACAGATGATCGATCCGCGAAGTACTAAAGGTGCTCGAGCGGCGAATGATCCCGTGAACCTCGTACCCCTTGTTTAAGAGAAACTCCGCAAGATACGAGCCGTCTTGACCTGTGATGCCCGTAATTAAGGCCTTTTTCATCTCCGTCCCCCCGCAAGTTTAAGTCGCGTCATAACGGCGCACGCCGAGAAGCTGTAGAGCGGCAAGTACGAGGAATCTCGGATTGTGTTTTGCATACCGCTTCCAAAGCCTCCTGGGCTCCATGAACAGGCGAAACAGCCACTCGAGACCCATACGCTGCATCCACGGAGGCGCCTGACGTACCCGTCCGGCGTGAAAATCGAAGGCGGCGCCCACTCCGACCATTACCGCATCGATTTTCCCCTTGTGGTTTGCCATCCACCGCTCTTGCTTTGGACACCCCAAACCGACGAAGAGGATTTTCGCCCCACTTTCGCGGATGGAACGTACTACTTCCTCATCTTCCCACGCCTCGAGCTCTCGATAGGGCGGAGAGTACGCATAAGCGATCCGTAGCCCAGTATAGCGCCGTTCCAGGTTGCTTACAAGATTTCCTAATACTTCGGGACTCGACCCGTAAAATCCGACAGGAATCCCCTTCTCCGCCGCCGCCTCCAATACGCGGAGGGTGAGCTCTGGGCCGTATACACGCTTCTGATCTTTCTTCCCTAAAAGACGCATCATCCAGACGAGAGGCATACCGTCGGGGGTCACGAGGTCAGAATCGTTGACCATCCGGCGAAACCCGGGATCGTCGTACGCCTCCATGACCATGTGCACGTTGGCCACGCAAACGTAGCAACTCTCCCCCCTTTCGGCCCAGGAGAGAATTTTCGCCGTGGCGTCTTCGTAACTCGTAGGGTCAACGCGCATGCCGAGGATGCGGGTCGCGTCCGCGTGCCGATTTCCCCTTTCATTCACTTCCCTATCGCCTCCTCTCATTCAAAACCTCCCGATAGATGGCCATAAGCTGCTCGTAGTTTTTTTCCGCCGTGTACTTGGCCTCATACTCCGCCCGGGCCTCGCGGCGCATTCGCTCGAGCTCCCGAGGATGGCTAAGCAGCCACTCTACCTTGGCGGCCAAATCTTCGGGGTCTCCCGGCCGAAACTTAAGGCCAGTCCGTCCGTGAGAAATTATCTCCCCTACAGCCCCGATGTCCGACGCAAGCACGGGAGTCCCCTTGGCAAAGGCTTCGATGGCTACCCGGCCGAAGGTTTCGTACCACTCGGATGGGAGGACCAAGAAGGCAGCTTCCCCCATGAGGGTGTAGACCTCCTCGGGGGTTTTGCGGCCAAGCCACTCTACCCCTGGGATCCGATCCTGAGCCTCTTGGACCCTTGGGGCCAGGGGGCCATCCCCCACGATCTTCAGGAGCACCCTTCCCCCTAAGTGCTCCCAGGCTCTAAGAAGCGTTCCCAGACCTTTTTCCTGGGAAAGCCGGCCTACGAAGAGGGCGTACCCACCGCGCCCCTCTCCGGGCCCGGGATCGGGGTGGACAAAGTTGGGTTTCACCGCAATTTTCTCTGGCGGTAAGCCCGCTTCTATGAACTTCTGTCGGGCGAACTCCGTGAGGGCGATAAAGCGGTCCACCAGGCTCCACGTGCCGAGGACCCGGTGGAGCACAATCAAACCCGCTACTACCGTGCTCGCCGCCCGGCTTTCCCTATAACACCTATAAAGTACCCCCCGCCAGGGCAGCCGCCCGAGGCAAGCCTCGCATACCCGCCCCTCCCGGAAGAAAAGAGCGTTTACGCAGAGGAGACGGTAGTTATGCAGGGTCATCACAACCGGCACCCGCTCTGCCTTGGCGGCGTGGATCACGGCGGGAGAGGCCAGGGGGAAGGTATTGTGGGCGTGCACCAGGTCCGGACGGTGCTGGCGGATGGCTTCCCGTACCCGTCGGTAGGCCTCACAGTTCCATAGAGTCACCAGCCCCTGGCGCCAAGGGGGCATGCGGTCCAGCTCCTGGTTGTGAAAGGTGAGGTCCACCACATGGTGGCCTCGCTGACGCAGGATGGCTACCTCGGCGATGAAAGACTGGTCCTCACCGCCGGATTGCTGGTAGTGAGTATGAAGCTTGATAATCCGCATGTGTTTATTCACCGCCAGGTCGCTGGTAGTAAGTATGAAGCATGAAAAGAAAGCCGGGTAATACAGAGATTCCCGATCTCTAGGGACCTTCAGGTCCACCTGGCCGAAGGTGGCCTCCAGCTTCCTGGGGTAGTAACCGTTCCTGCACCCCCGTGTGCCTGCAGGAACGCCGTCCAGTCCAACTCAAGGACCGTTTTGTAGGACTTCGGTCACCGACTCCCGCACCGCATCTCTCAGCAAGATCCGCAAGGTATCTTGGTCCATGGGGCACCTCATCTCCTCGTTCCAAGGTGTACCCCCCTATTAAACACGGTCCCTTACATATAAATTCTTACACGACCCGTTGCTGTTCTTTCTGCGCAAGGAGAAGCGTGGTCAGAACGACGAACCATAATATCTCTGGTCTAAAAACGGGGTTAAAAAATGCTATACCCATGAAATAAAAAGATAAAGATGCTGAAAGGGGATTTAAAGACGCCCGAACCAAAAATAACATGGTAGGAAAATAAAACGCTAAGCCAATAACTCCTGTCCCGGCGAGAATCTCTAAAAAACCATTGTGGGTGTGGCCCGGATTCCAGTAAGCGAGGTCGTAGGTTAAGAAACGGGTGGCCTCAAACCCCGTTCCCAAAAGAAGAAGGGTGGAGTCTGACAGCAAAGTCTCTAAAACGCTCTCCCAGAGAGGTATCCGGCCATTCAGTGTATCAACATCGGGTGCGTATACAGATGCGGTCTCTAGAGTCTCCGAAACCAATGTAGGCATTAAAAAGGCCACAATCAAAAAAAGGACAATCTCCAGTAAGCCTCCTATACGGCCTAGACGCCTACGGTAGGACCGCTCGAATCCCCAAAGAAGTGCTGCTATCGTCATCGCCAGTGAGGCTCGCGCCTGGGTGGCTAAGAGCCCCCACAGCGATATTGCAACTAAGATGGCAGAGGAAAGCCTCAGACTTCGTACCATTAGAGCCAGACTCACGAGGAGCAGGAGTGCAAATAAATGGCCTACCACAAGGGGATGTTCCGCAGCCAGGGTGAACCTAACGCGAGTAGGTCCCATGGCAGAGTCGTCACCGGGGGGAAGACCGTAGTAGAAAGGCGTGTTATAGTAAACCACGTTTAGCCCTATTCCTAAAAGCACAAGGAACATCAGGGCCCACTGAACCACACGAAGCCAATCTAAAAAAGTTAGGGACCCTCTCCAGATAGCTCCAGCGAGCAGGGTGATAGCAAAAAGCTCTGTAGCCTTAACAAAGGTCAGAGACGGACTAGGGGACCACAGGCTAGTCAGAACAGCCCAACCGGAAGGAAGAAGAAGCCACCATCCGTTTAGAAGGGCAGACCACAAGCGCTTAGCCCACCAGAAGAAAGAAAGCACCTCGACTACTCCCAGGAGCCCTATCTCCACAAGGGCACGCACGCCCGTCGTCGGATCAAGAGGATTACCTCCGGGAAGCCATCGGAAAAAGGCCGAAAAAACTAGCAGAACGATTAGAAAGGTGCGCCTACTTTCCCTCTTTAGGCACGCACTTTTTGTAACAGGAAATTTCACCGTGTCAGGATGCATATAGACACAACCCCCGCCAAGCCTGGACAAAGGTCGGCACATCAAACCTCTTACGGCCTTCTGAGCTACCCTTCCCATATGGGCCTGCTCTTGGGGTAGAAGGGCAAGAAACCGCTCCAGATCTGCCCGTACCCCCTCCGCCGTCCGCGGGACCATGAATCCCGTCTCCCCATCCCGCATGAACTCTTCTACCCCGTAGAGGGGCGAAACAATAAGGGGCAAACCAGCCGCAGTTGCTTGGAAACTCACTAAGGAAAAGGTCTTGTAAAGGGAAGGAAGCACAAAGGCATCCACACCCCAGAGAAAAGGGCATACATCTTGTTGCGTCCCCAAAAGCGAATCCTATCGCCAAGTCCCATCCCCTCTTCCCGCTTTTGCCACGAGCGGATCAGGTCGGGCTCCCCGCCCACCACCCAAAGCCGCAGGAGGCAGTCCCCTCTACGCCATCAGCGCCTCGAGAACAAGGGGAAGCCTTTTACACTCAAAGTGGCCCAAGGCCACGAACACGAGCACCATCTCACCCGGCTTCACCCCATGCTCTGCCCGGAAAGCTTCCCGGTCAAACTCAGCTGGGAGGCGCATGCGTTCCACGTCCACGGGGTTATAGATCACCGTGATTTTCCCGCGCGCAAAGGGGTAGGTTTCCTCAAGTTCCCGTTTCAATCCCTGAGAAGGGACCACGATCCTCTTCACTCGGCGGTAGGTCCACGGTTCTACAAGGGCGTGAAGCCGGTGGTCCAGCCAGCGAAGCCATCCCCGAAGCCCCTTCGCCCCGGCTTTCTTCCAATGATCACGGAGGTAAGCCCGGTGGCAAAAGTGTGCGTAGGACACATCCCCAAAGAAAAGGTTGCTTTCCACTATCTGCACCAGGTCAAAACGTGCGCCGGTGCGCAGGCGATATCAAAGGTAGGCCAAGGGGACCACCAAATGGTGTGTAGGCGACAAAAAGGAGGGCCAGGGGACGTTTCGGCACGGGAACCCGCACGAAGCGAATGCGCTCCGTGCACGGGTTTTCAAACTCCACGGCGAACACAGTGAACTCGTGCTCCCGACAAAGCGCCTGGAGCATGTGAAGATGGCAGGAACCGATAGGATTTGGTAGGAACGACTTTGTAGTCAAACACGGCGATGCGCATGCGAAAGAACCTCTTCATAGAGCGCGAGCATTCGCTCAGCGCGCCTGTCCCAGCGCTCCTCTTGGGCAAAACGCCATGCCTCACGAGACATGCGCAAACGCAAGTCTTCATCCAAAGCCAGGCGTTCTATCCCTTCAGATATGGCCTGAAAGGTTTCCTCCGGAGTTCGGACCGGCACCTTTATGGCTGCGTCGGCAGGGAGAAAAGTGCCCACTCCCTGGTGATCCAGGGTGATCACAGGAAGTCCAAAGGACATGGCCTCGAGGACAACGCAGCCAAAACCATCGCGCAAACTTGTAAAGACAAAAGCGTGAGCCTCCTGAAATACTTCTTTCATCTTATCCCAAGGGATGCGGCCGAGAAAGCGCACTTTGTCGCTAAGACCCAAGCGTTGTACCGCGCTTTGCCACTGCAGCTTCAGAGGACCATCTCCCGCCACTAAGAGTTCTACCGGAACCCGAACACGGCGTAAGGCCATCAACACCAAGGGGAGGGCCTTAATAAAGTCCAACCTCCCTGCCCAAAGTAATCGAAGGGGCCCCGGTGGGCGTGCGACTTCTTGAGGCTTAGGCAAGCCAAATCCGGAAGGGACGCCGCAGTCTAGAAAGAACTCTACGCGCTTCGCTCCAGCTTTCCGGAGAAGGGCCTCGGTCTCGCGGTTTACAGCTAAGATGAGTGGCAATGAAGACACACGACGTCCCCAACCAAGTATTAAAGGATAGAAAGACACCCTCCAAGAGCGTACCATTTCTTTTGGCCAGGCGTTACCAAAGAAATCCCGAAAAGACGCCGGGGCTACTTGTCCTCCGCTCACAGGACCCCAAACTATTGGGACCCCCTGTAAAATAGGTGGCGGGGTACTTACCGTGCTCCAACTTACTTGGTGAACAACAATAGGTTCTTGCATATTGTCAATTAAATTTTTAATAATTTTATATACTTTTCTTAACCATAAAATATAATGAAAACGTAATCCACTTTCTCCTTTTTCTGGATGCCAAGGATCGAAATTATCCAAAGTTACCCAATGGAAACGTAAATTGTTCCTAGGATGTTCCAAAATAAATTTCTCTATTTCTTTACGATGCTGAGGATAGGCAAAAACATCTACATTGGTGTATTTCGAGAGCTCCCAGGCCCAATTCCAAGTATTTCCTGGCTCAGAACCCCTGTTTGGGGAGATTGCATGTCCTACTAAGAAAACACGTATATGACCATTATTTTTATACTCCATAAAAATCCCTCCAATTTTTAATAAAATTCTCTAAATCAAACCTTTGAACATATTTCTTTGCGACTAATCCCATACGAGCCCGCTCTTCGGCTGGTAGTGCCAGAAATCGTTCAATAGCATTCTGAACGCCCTCCGCCGTCCGCGGGACCACGAATCCCGTCTCCCCATCCCGCATGAACTCCTCTACTCCGTAAAGTGGCGTAACAATAAGGGGCAAGCCAGTGGCGGCGGCTTCATGACTCACCAAAGAAAACACCTCATAGGCAGACGGAAAAACAAATACATCTGCTCCCCACAGGAAAGGGCGAACTTCTTTCTGCATACCCAAGAAAAAGACTTGACCCTTTAATCCTAGTCTCTCCACACGTTTAGCCCATACCTTTACGAGATCCGCCTCTCCTCCTACCACCCACAACTTAACATGGGGGGCGCTTAGATGGCGTAGCGCTTCTAAAACAATGTGAAGCCCTTTGCGCTCAAATTGACCAAGGGCCACGAAGACCAGAACCAGGTCCTCCTTTTGTGCGCCGTACTGAAGCCGAAAGGCTTCCCGGTCAAAGTTGGGCGGAGAGGCCATGCGTTCCACGTCCACGGGGTTATAGATCACCGTGATTTTCCCGCGCGCAAAGGGGTAGGTTTCCTCAAGTTCCCGTTTCAACCCCTGAGAAGGGACCACGATCCTCTTTACTCGGCGGTAGGTCCACGGTTCTACAAGGGCGTGAAGCCGGTGGTCCAGCCAGCGAAGCCATCCCCGAAGCCCCTTCGCCCCGGCTTTCTTCCAATGATCACGGAGGTAAGCCCGGTGGCAAAAGTGTGCGTAGGACACATCCCCAAAGAAAAGGTTGCTTTCCACTATCTGCACCAGGTCAAAACGTGCGCCGA
>NZ_RBIJ01000001.1:535399-689205 GCF_003633725.1 Brockia lithotrophica
ATCACGGAGGTAAGCCCGGTGGCAAAAGTGTGCGTAGGACACATCCCCAAAGAAAAGGTTGCTTTCCACTATCTGCACCAGGTCAAAACGTGCGCCGATACGCAGGCGATACCAAAGGTAGGCCAAGGGGGCCACCAGATGGTATGTCATGAAAAGGAGGGCAAGGGGACGTGTCGGCACGGGAATCCGCACGAAGCGAATACGTTCCGGACAGGGATTTTCAAACTCAACCGCAAACACGGTGAATTCGTGTTCCTCACACAACCGTGCAAGCATACGCAAGTGACAAGAGCCAATCGGATTCGTTGGTATAATTTTATAATCGAAAATAGCGATTCTCATATATATACTACTCCTCAAAAAACATTGAAATTAAGAAGCATTCCATATTTAAATGCTAATTTTCTTTTTTCGTCTACGACTCCCAAGAGTATTAAACCATAACAACTTCTCGAAAATACGCAATAGTTCTTCGAATACCCTCTTGAACTGGAACTTTCGGCTCCCAAGACAGAAGCATCTTAGCAAGCCGGATATCGGGACGTCTTTGTCTGGGATCATCCTCGGGAAGCGGGCGAAAGACGATGGGCGAAGGGCTTCCGGTCAGGTCCTTGATAAGTTGGGCCAGCTCATGAACGCTGTGCTCCTCGGGATTTCCGAGGTTCACAGGGAAGCTGTACTCCACGTCCATGAGGCGACGGATCCCTTCGATGAGGTCGTCGACGTAGCAAAAGCTGCGCGTCTGCGAACCGTCGCCGTATACGGTGATCGGCTCGCCCCGGAGGGCCTGAACGATGAAGTTGGAGACCACTCGCCCGTCCTCCGGGTCCATCCCCGGCCCGTACGTGTTGAAGATCCGCACGATGCGCACAGACAGACCCTGGGCCCTGTGGTACGCCATCGTAAGCGTCTCCGCATAGCGCTTGCTCTCATCGTAGACGGAACGCGGGCCGATCGGATTCACGTTCCCCCAATAGGTTTCCGGCTGAGGATGGACGAGGGGGTCACCGTACACCTCACTTGTAGATGCGAGGAAAAACTTTGCCCCTCTTTCCAAGGCGAGGTCGAGGAGGTGCCTCGTCCCCTCTCCGTTAATAAGGATCGTCTCTACGGGGCGTTCCATGTAGCGGGGCGGGGACGCCGGCGAGGCGAAGTGCATCACCCAATCCAGCGGACCTTCGATGTTCAGAGGCTTGCTGGCGTCGGCTTCGATCAAGGTGAACCCCGAAAAGGATTGGAGGCGCCGGACGTTTCTCCTCTGTCCGGTGGAGAAGTTGTCCACGCCGACGACCTCGTGCCCTTCGCGTAGGAGGCGTTCGGCAAGATGGCTTCCGATAAACCCTGCGGCTCCGACCAAAAGGACTCTCAACGAAGTTCAGCCACCCTTTCGTAGGCGGGGAAATGCGCGGGAACTCCGAAGCCAATGTAGCGCAAACCCGCCTCTTGGACAACCTTACCCGGTAAGGCATTCCGTCCGTCGATGAGGACCGGGGTGCGCATCACCCGCGCAACCTCCGTCCAATCGAGTTCCGTGAACTCCTTCCACTCCGTTACGAGGACGAGGGCATCTGCTCCCCGGGCGACGTCCAGTACGCTCTTGCGGTACTCGATGTCGAGATTCCATTCCCGTTGCGCCCGCGGGATTGCCACGGGATCGTACGCCCGGACGAACGCTCCCTTTTCCAAAAGCTCGCGGGCAATGTCGTAGGCGGGAGCATCCCGCAGGTCGTCCGTGTTCGGCTTAAAGGAAAGTCCTAAGAGCCCTATCGTCTTTCCCTTGATGATCTTGAGTTCTCCGAGGAGTTTCTCGACAACCTTTTTCCTTTGGGCGAAGTTCACCTCGCGCGCCGCGGCGACGATGGGCATCTTGAGGCCATACTCCTCGCCTGTCGCGAGAATCGCGGCGGTATCCTTGGGAAAACAGCTTCCGCCCCAACCCACACCCGCCTGGAGGAAGCTCGTACCGATCCTCCGATCGAGTCCGATTCCCCGGGCCACGTCGCGAATGTCCGCTCCGACTTTTTCCGCCAACGCTGCAATTTCGTTGATAAAGCTGATCTTGAGGGCGAGGAAGGCGTTCGCCGCGTACTTTACGAGTTCGGCGGTAGCCGTGTCCGTTTCTACGTAAGGTACCGTCTGCACGTGCTCCGGTCGCGGCACGCTTTCGGGCGGAGAAAAGTCCTGGGCGACTAAAGGAGCGTAGAGCTTGCGGAGGATTTCCCTCGCCCGTGGATCGTCTGCGCCAACGACGATGCGGTCGGGATACAGGCTGTCGGATACCGCCGACCCTTCGCGTAAAAACTCCGGATTGGAGGCCACGGCAAAACGGCCGTTCGCCTCTCCATGCGTCTCGGAAAAGCTTCGGCGGATGTGGGCCTCTACCCAATTTCCGCTGCCGATGGGAACCGTAGACTTGTTGATTACGAGCGTAAAGCGTTCTGCGTTCAAATGCCGTCCGATCTCCCGCGCCGCCTCCTCGACGTACCGAAGATCGGGTCTGCCGTCGGGCAAAGAAGGCGTCCCTACGGCGATGAACACGACGTCCGCCCGAGGGATCGCCTCGCCGTAGTCGGTCGTAAAGTGCATGCGCTCTAGGTTGCGTGCGAGGAGTTCGTCGAGGTGCGGTTCGTAGAAAGGGGCTTTGCCCCGGCTCAATAGCTCAATCCGCCCAACGTCAATATCGAGACCGTACACGCGGTGTCCGATGTGGGCGAGCGTCGCCGCGGTCGTGACACCGACGTACCCCATCCCCACGATGGCAACGTCCACCACGCTTACCTCCGATCCAGAAAATCTCCCCGGGTATCTGGCACAGCGAGTATGACAATACGCACGTGTCCCATTTTACTTCCTAGCTCCCTCCGTGTAAAGGGGCGCGCGCCGCACTCTTTATGAAAAATATGTAAATATGAAAGAATTCTCGATAACTTTCGACGTAGTTCGTTTTCCCGTAGGGCGGGGCGCACGTATCGTTCCCCACCCTTTCGGGGAAAGGTGCTCCTCGGGAAATCTTGGGTGTAGGTCTACATTACCTTAGTTTCTCCCGAAATCACAAGGGTCCGTATTCCTACTTTTTCGCCAAGCCGCCAGAGCGCCGATCGGTGCGCGGAGAAAGAGGTTTCTCTGGGTTTCCGTGCGTCCTCACTGCGGATGGAATTTCGTACGTCACCGCTTGCGCAAGATTCCCAGATAGTGTCCCTTGAGCGGACGAATGCGTGCCAAATACGGGTACAAGGCGGGGAAGTGGCGGGCGACCGGCGGAATCAAGGTTGCGGGCCGAAGGTCTGCATGCGCCTCAGGAAAAAGCTCCCGGATCTTGGAACGCGTTATGGGACGTACCTTCCGGTTGAACGGATTCGGATAGCGGAGGTCGTACCAAACCACTGCACCGCCGGAGGCAAGAACGTGCCAGATCTTCCGGGCGACGGCATGGGCGAGTCGGTCGTCGAAGATCGAGCTGAACACGGTAAAAACGAAAACGAGGTCGAAACTTTCCGGCGGAAAAGGAGCTTCTGCGGCATTGCCCACGTAAAAGGCGATGTCGGGGTGGCGCTTGCGCGCTTGCGCAATACGTTCGGGAAGGAGGTCGATGCCCACGAGGTTTTCCGGTCGGGCACCCCACTCAGCCACGCGGGCGAGGGTAGTTCCCGTTCCGCAGCCAACGTCCAAAATGCGAAATGGGGTAAGCGGCCAAAATCCGTGTTCGCGTAACATCTGCCTGAGGAGGCTTTCTCGTTCTTCCACGATAGCGCGATTCCCGGGATTGTCCAAAGACCACTTTCCCGCGTACGTCAGATCGCGGGCGTACTCTTCATACGCCAGGCGTATCCTTCGCGCTTCGCGCTCAAAAGGGTCCACGAGACCGAGCCTCCCGAGAGGGATAAGGTGAAGTATGGGAGGGAGATAAGCGGAAAATTACCAATACGGATCTCAGACACCATTTTAGGCACCGCGCACGTCCGTGTCCAGCGAAACACGTCGCATATACCAGGATGGGATGAAACGCATTCCCCTAAACGCCCAAACGCCTTCCGGCCGGCTCGGCAAGTTTTCCCCGGAAAAGGCCGCATTTCGTGCCCCGAACGTATCGGCTGTCTCGAATCTCCGACCCGACGGGCCCAACGTGTTCGCGGGGTAAAAAAACCGCCCCTCGCGTCGTACCGAGGGGCGGCTACCGACCTTAGGGAGTTTTCGTCCGAGGTGTACCGTCGGCTTGTGCGGGAGCGGAAATTCCCAGGTGCTCGCGTAAGGTCGCGGTCACGCGCTCATAGCTTTCAGGCTTCACCTTTTGGTAGGAAATGCCGTTCAGCCAAAGGGGTTCAAGGTCGAAGGCGAGTTCGTGGATGTTGTCCATGCAGCTCCGGTAATCCCGGATGAGGCGCTGCATGTCCTCGTACGTGAGGTTTGTCTTCATGTTTTTCCCGACGATGTTCAAGAACTGGTCGAGCTTGAGGATCATCTCGGGGCGGGAAGCCTTCTGCAGGATCGCCTGCAAGACCTGGCGCTCCCGCGCGTTTCGACCGATGTCTCCCTCGGGATCCCAGTAGCGCATGCGGATGTACCCGAGCGCCATCGCACCGTTTTCCAGTCGGATGGGCCCCTTGCGATACACGAAACCGGGTTTGTAGTACCCCGGATCCGTCCACTCCACCGGATTGTCCACCGTGATCCCGCCGATGAGGTCGACGAGATCGGCAAATCCTTGAAAGTTGATCGCGATGTAGTAGTCGACGGGCAGGCCTAAAAAGTTCTCCACCGTTTCCACGGAGCCGGTAGGCCCGCCGTAAGCGTAGGCGTGGTTGATCTTGTCGAGCGTCCCGCTCCTCTTCCCCACGCCCTTCAGGGGAATTCGAATGTCGCGCTGGATGGAGAGGATGTACATCGACTTTTCTTGGGGGTTCAAGGTCACGTAGAGCATGGCGTCGCTTCGACCGGAATCCCCTTCTTCCGGCCGTTCGTCGACGCCGAGGAGGAGGAGGGAAACCGGCTTGAGCTGGCGCAGATCGACCTTATCCTCGCGCTTCGGCGGTTCCGTGCGCTTTACCTCTTCGTAAATCGAATCGGCGGTCACGGCGGCTTTGTGGAAGAGATAGGCGGCGTATGCGATTGCCCCCACGAGAAGGATTGCCACCGCCGACCCACCGAAAAATAACGCCCGCTTCCACCGCATGGACTGCTCTCCCTCCCGTAGCTGAACTGCACTCCGTTCCCCGACGCGCAACCAGCGGCACACCGGGAAAGTCTGGTGTCTTGTAAGGAAAAACACGCACGGAAATTTCTAAAGGCATTTTCTAGAAGACGAACGTGTCATCTTTTCCCATGACCCCCGGACATGCACCTTTTAAGTCTAACCGCAAGACGGAAAAGGAGCAAGTAGGAAAGGCGTACCCTTTTTCCAACCCGCACCAAAAGGCGATCCGAAGGGAACGGTCTACGCCGCATACGTAGTGTCTCGCCCTCGTCCCGTATGCACGTCTTGCCCCGAAGAAGCTCGCCGAAAGCGACGTCGGGCGAGTACTCCGTGGCGAGGGGCAAAGAGCACGGCGGCGGCAAAACAGGCGCCCTCTACAACACTCATCATTCCCGAAAGGGAAACGTCCCAAAGAGACGCCAAGAGGTAGCCAAGAATTCCCCCGACGGCCCCCAACACCACGCTTCCGACAAGGACCCCTTCTAGTCGATCGAAGAGAAGGTGCGCCGTGGCGGGCGGCACGACGAGCATGGCAACGGTGAGGATTGCGCCCACGGCGTCGAAGGCGACGACGATCGTGAGGGATAAAAGCAGCATGTACGCGTAGTGGAGGGCGCTCACGGGGATTCCGCTCAGGCGCGCAAACGTGGGATCGAAGCTGAGAACCCGAAGTTCTTTAAAAAAGGCGAGTACGAAGAGGAGATCGGCGAGGAAAACGCCGCCCATCGTCCACACGGCCTTGGGGCCGAGGTCTACGTCCCGCCAAAAGAGGCGATCCCAGGGGACGTAGGCGATCTCGCCAAAGAGGACGTGCTGAAGGTCGATGTGCACGGACTTGGCAAAGTGCGAAACGAGGACCACTCCGAGGGCGAAAAGCGTCGTAAAGGTTACGCCGATGGCCGCGTCGCCCGCGACGCCGCCGGATTCCAAAAGGCGGATGAGAAGCACCGTAAGAATCCCCGCCAGAGCGGCGCCGAGGAGCATTTCGACGTTGCCCATGCTCTTCGTAAGGAGGAAGGCGGCGATCACCCCGAGGAGAACCGTGTGGCTGATCGCATCTCCCACCATGCTCAGACGGCGAAGGACGAGAAAGGTACCCATAAGACCCGAAGCGGCAGCCACCAAGACGGCGGCCAAAGTAACCCAAAGGGCGTCGGCCAAGAAATGTCACCTCCTCCTCCGGAAGCCGCGCGCAGCTCGGGTGAAACCCTATACGGGATCACGAGACGAAACCCCCGGTTTTGTCGGGTTGTGCCGCAAACGCGTACCGCCTGCGAAGGGCGCGGGAGACGAGCCCGCGTTTGGGCGCAAAGAACCAGGCGAGGACGAACCACGCGGAAGCGGTGAGGACGACGAGCGGTCCCGTGGGAAATCGGGGGTACAGCGTGCTGAGGAGGGTTCCGACGACTCCCGAAAGGCCGCCGATGCCTCCAGCGAGGAGGACCATCGCTTCGAGCCGATCGACGAGGAGGCGGGCCGTAAGGGGCGGTGTGATGAGGAGCGCGGACATGAGCACGACGCCGACCGCCTCGAGGCCTACGGCGACGGCGAGGGTGAGGAGGAAGGTAAAGGCGAAGTCCATCGCCCGCACGGGATAGCCGAGGGTGCGCGCGTAGAGGGGGTCAAAAGCCCATAACTTCCAGGCGGGAAAAGGAACGAAGATCGCAAAGACGAGGAACAGGGCCACCGCGCCCATCACCTGCACGTCGCGCCCCACGAGGGATGCGGCTTGCCCAAAGAGAAAGGAATCCAGACCGCTCTGTCCGCCGGATTGGGTCTTGGCGACGAGGGTGAGAAACACCGTCCCCAACCCGAAAAAGGTCGTAAGCACGATGGCCAGGGCCGTTTCCGGCTTAACACGCGTCCAGCGGGGAATCCGTACAGAAAGGTACGCCGCAACCCCGCGGTGATCGACGCGCCCAAAAGAATGGCAATCGGCTCTTTCCGCAGGAAGATCAGATAGGCGAGGGCGACGCCGGGAAGGGCGGCGTGGGACATCGCGTCTCCCAAAAGCGACTGCCGCCTGAGGAGGGCGAAGGATCCGACGATGCCCGTGGCAAATCCGAGGAAAAACGTACCCCCCACCACCCAGCGCACGTTGGGATCGGCAAAGAGGGAGAGCGCGTAGGCTACGAGGTGCACGGGCCTCACCTCCCTTCCGCCGAAACGTGGGAAATCGCCGCATCAAACGGAGTCTCTGTGGGCACAGGGGGCATCTCGGAGGAAGGAAGGGAAAGCCGCTCGCCTTCCTTCCTTAAAGCCGCGGAGGATCCTTCGACCAAAAGGAGCCGTCCGCCGTACGCCTCGGCCAGATGCTCCGGCGTAAAGGCCACATCCATCGGACCTGCCGCGATCACGCGCCGGTTCAAGAGCACGACCCATTCGAAGTACTCCCGCACCGTCTGCAGGTCGTGGTGCACGACGAGAATCGTCTTTCCGTCCCGACGAAGTTCGCGAAGCACGTCGAGGATGGCCCGCTCCGAGGCGGCGTCCACGCCGGCAAAGGGTTCGTCGAGGAGGTAGAGGTCCGCCTCTTGGGCGAGGGCGCGCGCGAGAAAGACGCGCTGGCGCTGGCCTCCAGAAAGTTCGCCGATTTGTCGGCGGCGGTATTCCGCCATACCCACGCGTTCGAGGGCGGACTCGGCTGCCGCATAGTCTTCCTTGCCCGGACGGCGGAAAAGGCCGAGCCGGCCGTACCGCCCCATGAGGACTACGTCCCACACCGTGACGGGAAAGTCCCAGTCCACCTCTTCCCGTTGGGGGACGTAGGCCACGCGTCGGCGCGCCGCCCGGTACGGTTCTCCAAAGACGTATACTTCTCCCGATACCCGGGGGACGAGTTCGAGAACCGCCTTGAAAAGCGTGGACTTCCCCGCGCCGTTGGGTCCCACGATTCCCGCGAGTACCCCCTGCGGGATTTCAAAGGTGACGTCCTCCAAGGCGACGTGTCCGGGATACGCTACGGCGAGTTTGCGAACGGATAGGGCCGGCGTCGGAACCACCTCTCCCACCTCCTCACTTCAGCGCCTCGACGATCGTGTCCACGTTGTAGCGAAACATTCCGATGTAGGTCCCCGCCGGAGTTCCGGGTTCGCCGAGGGCATCCGAGTACAGTTCGCCGCCGATCTTCACCTCGTGCCCGCGCCGTCTCGCGCCTTCGACGACCGCTTCGATGAAGCGGCGGGGAACGCTCGACTCGACGAAGATCGCTTTGATCTTGCGCTCGACGATGAAGTCCACGAGCTCCTGAATGTCCTTGAGGCCATACTCGGTGTCCGTGCTAATCCCCTGAAGTCCTCGGACTTCCACGCCGTAGGCGCGGCCGAAGTACCCGAAGGCGTCGTGGGCGGTGACCAGTACGCGTTGCCCTTCGGGAATCTCCGCAATTCGGGCCCGGATGTACGCATCGAGCTCGTCGAGTTCCTTGAGGTACCGTTCGGTGTTGGCGCGGTAGGCTTCGCAGTGTGCAGGATCGACCTCGCACAAACCGTCGCGCACGCGTTCGGCGGCCTTTTTCCACAGGCGGACGTCGAACCAGATGTGCGGATCGTAGTGGCCTTCGAATTCCTCGGGCTCGCGCAGTTGGTCTTCGGGGATGTATTCGCTCACGGCAAACGTGGGTTTTTGCCGGGACATGCGGACGAAGATGTCGCCCATCTTGCCCTCGAGGTTGAGCCCGTTGTAAAAGATCACGTCCGCTTCCTTGAGCTTGTTCATGTCGCCCTGTGTGGCCTTGTACAGGTGCGGGTCTACACCGGGGCCCATGAGCCCGGTGACCTCTACGAATTCTCCTCCGATTTGCTGCACCAGGTCCGTGATCATCGTTGTCGTCGTGGTGACGCGCACCTTAGACGAAGGGTCCCGATCGGACCGAACGTCTGCGGATTTCTGCGAGCCCCCCTTTTCCCCGCAGGCGGAAAGGAACACCAACCCGATGAGGGCCAACGCAAATAGACCGATTCTCAAAAACTCGGCAAGGCGTTTCTTGGGACGCACCACCCTTACCTCCTTTCCCGATGCCTTAAGGACGCGCAGGTCTGCGGGCGTTTCCCAGACTTCGCCACGCGCGCGGTGTCTCCGAACCGTACGGCCGCGGGAAGCCGAGATGAATTTCTTTGGGCTAATTCTATTTGTTTAGGAGAACAAAGTTTACCTAGGGAAATCATAAGGCGTTGTACCAATCCGTGTCAAGGGAAACGGCTCGAAAAACCCGAAAGCTCCCTGCGGAAGTCGCTTTGACAGGAAAAACGCCCGAGGCGTAGGATAGGCAGAGGGGGGCGACGAACGGACTTCTTTGGACGTACAGCCGCGAAACCGAGGCATACGCCCATGCAAAGGAGGCGCGGCTTTGGAACTCCTCAAGCTCTTCTACGGAGCTGTCGTCGGGCTCCTCCTCGGGCTTACGGGGGCCGGAGGCTCCATCGTTTCCGTCCCCATCCTCATCTACCTCCTGGGGTACGACGCCCACGTCGCCACGGGCACGAGCCTGATCATCGTAGGAACCGGGGCGCTTGCCGGCGTCGTCCAGTACCTCCTCACCGCGCGCCAACGCATCCAATGGACGGTGGGCGTCCTCTTTTCCCTTTTGGGATTCGTAGGCGTCGGGATCGGTTCGTACGTAAACACCCTCCTCCCTTCGGCCGCACTCCTCTACGGCTTCGGCCTCCTCATGGAGGTCGTCGGGATCTACACTTTGCGCAAGCGCTCCTCCGAGGAAGACGACTCCTCCCCGTTTCGCTTTCGCCTTTCGGGATGGGGAGAAATCCTCCGCGCGACTTTCGCCGCCTTGGGCGTGGGCTTCCTCACGGGGCTCTTCGGCGTCGGGGGAGGGTTCCTCATCGTACCCGCCCTCCTCTTCGTCCTCAACTTCCCCATGCGCGAAGCGCTCGCCACGAGCCTCCTCGTGATCACGCTCAACAGCGCCGAAGGCGTGATCGCCCGCCTCCTCGGCTTAGGGAAGATCCACTTCGAAGGACTCCTCTTTCTCACCCTCGGGACGATCCTCGGGATCGGCGTGGGCGTGGTCGTCGCCCGCCGCCTTCCGTCCAAGCTCTTGGGAAAGATCTTCGCCTGGTTCGTCATCGCCGTCGGGGTGTACATGATCCTCCGGACGTACTTCTTGGGTCCGGGCGGCATCGGCGGACCGGGACCGTAAACCTGCGCGCAAAAAAACCGCCCCGCGAAACGCCACGGGGCGGTTTTTCGTTCGGCTTTGCTTCGTCCGTATGCGAAACTCTTGGGCCGCGGCTACTGCCCTCCGCTCCCCGCAAGGTCGCGGAGGACGTCCGAAACGGTACGTCCGCGGGATTCTTCCTCGAGCGTGCGGCGCGCGAGGGCGATCTGCTCCGCCACGGCTTCCTCAGCGGGGCCGCCGAAGAGCTTCCGCCCCGCAACCGAAGCTTCGGGAGAGAGAAGCTTCAGGTCTTCGGGACGAAATGCCGCGTGATGGCGGAGGAGTTCCTCCGGAGTGAGGTCGCGCAGGGACTTTCCGGAGGCGAGCGCGTAGGCGACAAGGTGGCCTACGGCTTCGTGCGCCTCGCGAAAGGGGACCCCGCGCAAGGCCAGGACCTCCGCGAGGTCCGTGGCACAAAGGAGCGGGTCGTCGGCGGCACGGCGCATCGCATCCGTGCGGAAGGTGAGGCTTCGAAGGAGCGGCGCGGTCACTTCGAGGCCCGCGAGCACCGTGTCCACGGCGTCGAAAAGGGCTTCCTTGTCCTCCTGCAGGTCCTTGTTGTAGGCGAGGGGAAGTCCCTTGAGCACGGTGAGGAGGGCGACAAGGTCGCCGACAACGCGTCCTGTCTTGCCGCGCAAAAGCTCGGGAACGTCGGGGTTCTTCTTTTGCGGCATCATGCTTGAACCCGTGGCAAAGGCGTCGTCGAGCTCCACAAAGGCGAACTCTTGGGAGGACCAGAGGATGAGCTCCTCGGCGAGACGGGAGAGGTGAACCGCCACGAGGGAAAGAGCAAAGACGAATTCGAGGACAAAGTCGCGGTCGGAGACGGCGTCGAGGCTGTTGGGGTAGACGGTCGAAAGGCCAAGTTCGGCGGCGGTGAAGAAACGGTCTAAGGGAAAGCGGCTCCCCGCGAGCGCCCCCGCGCCGAGGGGCGACCAGGACGCCCGGCGGTCGAGGTCCGCAAGACGTTCGGCGTCCCGTGAGAACATCCAAAAGTACGCCAGGAGGTGGTGGGCGAGCGTCACCGGCTGCGCCCGCTGGAGGTGCGTGTAGCCCGGGAGGACCACATCGCGATGGGCATCGGCGAGCTCGAGAAGGGCACGGCGCACGTCCGTAAGCATGTCGCGGGCGCGGCGAACCTCGTCGCGGACGTAGAGGTGGAGATCGGTCGCCACCTGGTCGTTGCGGCTACGCCCCGTGTGGAGCTTTCCCGCCACGGGGCCCACGCGCTCGTGGAGAAGGCGTTCGACCCACATGTGTACGTCCTCGTCCGCGTAGGTCCAACGCACCTCCCCTTTGCGGACGGCGTCTTCGATTTTCCTCAGCCCTTCCTCGAGAAGGCGCGCCTCTTCTTCCGTGAGGAGGCCGATCCGCGCGAGCATGCGGACGTGGGCAATCGATCCGCGGATGTCCTGCGAAACGAGGCGGACGTCGAAAGGGATGGAAGCCGTATAGCGCTCGACGACTTCTGCGGTGCGCTTGGCGAAACGACCCCCCCAAAGTTTCCCCGGGGCGCCTGAAACCCCGGGGTCAAAGGAGCCCTCGTGTTCCGTGTGCACCCCATGTCCTCCTCTTGCGGTTCCCCGCGTTCACCCTTCAGAAACGGGAGACGAGGAAAGTTCTTCCACACGGAATGCCCCGCCGGAGACGGGATTCAAGCTGCGGAAGAGTTCCGTGGGGAGCCCCCAGAGCTTGAGGAATCCTTCCGCCGCCCGATGGTCGAAGAGGTCCCCCGTCTGGTACGTGGCGAGATCGTGGCGGTAGAGGCTCTTGGGAGCCCGGCGCCCCGTGACGACGATGCTTCCCTTGTAGAGCTTTATACGCACGTCTCCCGTCACGGGCTTTTGCGTGACGGCAAAGAAGGCGTCGTACGCTTCTCGCAAGGGAGAGTACCAGAGGCCGTTGTACACGAGGCGCGTCCATTCGAGTTCGAGCACCGGCTTTACGTGAAGGACTTCGCGCGGGAGGACGAGCGCCTCCAGGGCGCGGTGGGCTTCGATGAGGATGAGGGCGGCGGGCGCCTCGTAAACCTCGCGCGATTTGATCCCCACGAGACGGTCTTCGATCATGTCGATGCGGCCGACGCCGTGGCGTCCCCCGATTTCGTTGAGCGCAGTGATGAGGGTGACGAGGTCCATCGTCTCGCCGTTGAGGGCCACGGGACGCCCTTCCGCAAAGGTGAGGACGATTTCCTCCGGCATGTCCGGCGCCTCTTCGGGGGCCGTGGTCCAAAGGAAAGCGTCTTCCGGCGGAGCCGCCCAAGGGTCTTCCAGAGCTCCCGCCTCGATCGCCCGTCCCCAGAGGTTTTGGTCGATGGAGTACGGGCTTTCCTGCGTCACCGGTACGGGAATCCCGTGGGCGCGGGCGTACTCGATTTCCGCGTCGCGCGTAAGTCCCCACTCCCGGACCGGGGCGTACACCTCGAGCTCGGGAGCGAGGGCCTTCATCCCCAGTTCGAGCCGAACTTGGTCGTTCCCCTTGCCCGTGGAACCGTGGGCTACGGCGCGGGCTCCGACCTCACGGGCGACGCGCACGACTTCCCGCGCGATGAGCGGCCGCGAAAGGGCGGACGCCAGGGGATACTTGCCCTGGTACAGGGCGTTCGCCCAAAGGGCGCGCAGGATGTATTCCTCCGCAAATTCGGCGCGGGCGTCCTTGACCACCGCTTGAACCGCGCCGACCTTGATCGCCTTGGCCCGTACGGCTTCGAGGTCCTTGACCTCGCCTACGTCGAGCGTTACGGTGACCACGCGAAAGCCGTACTTCTCTTCTAGCCACTTGATCGCCACGGAAGTGTCGAGACCCCCGGAGTACGCGAGGACGAGGAGCGGACGCTCTCCGCCCGCGCGTTCCGCCCCCGAAGGTCTGCTCCCCACTCCGCCCGCAAGTTCTGCTCCGTGCATCGGCCTTCCCTCTCTTCTCATGTTGCGGTTCTCCCGCATTTCGGCCCTTACCGCCGCCGGAAGCACTCCGGCGGGACCGCTGGCGCAAATAAATATGCGCATTCATGGATAAGTATACACATACGCCGCGCAGATGCAAGGCGCGGGCGCGGAAACGCGCATGGACCTCCTGCAGAGCGACTCTCTACGGAGCGAGGACGAGTCGCAGAAGCGCCTTGTGCACGTGGAGTCGGTTTTCCGCTTCGTCCCAGACGAGCGAGCGCGGGCCGTCGATCACGGCCTCGGTCACCTCTTCGCCGCGGTGCGCCGGCAGGCAGTGAAGAAACACGGCCTCCTTGCGGGCAAGGGCGAAGAGCCCCTCGTTTACCTGATAGGGCCGAAGGCGAGAGAGGCGCGCTTCGCGCTCGGCCTCCGTTCCCATGCTCACCCACGTGTCCGTGATCACCACGTCGGCGTCGGCCACCGCCTCACGCGGATCGGAGGTCCACCGCAGATCGGCTCCGCTTTCCTGGGCGCGGGCTTCGGCCCAGGACCAGATTTCGGGATCCGGACGGTACTCTTCGGGAGAGGCGACGACCAAGGTGAGCCCGAGGAGGGCGGCGGCTTCGATCCACGAGTGGGTGACGTTGTTGCGCGCATCGCCTACGTAGGCGATCTTGAGCTCGCCCAAGGGGCCGAAGTGTTCCACGAGGGTGAGGAGATCGGCGAACACCTGGGTGGGATGGTGGAGGTCGGACAGGCCGTTGATCACGGGGACGTCCGCTGCCGCAGCGAGCCGCTCGAGGGTTTCGTGGGCGTGCGTGCGGAGGAGAATCCCGTCTACGTAACGAGAGAGGACGCGCGCCGTATCTTCCACGGTCTCCCCGCGGCCGAGCTGGAGCTCGTCCGAACGGAGCACGAGCGGGTGTCCCCCGAGTTCGAGCATCGCCACTTCGAAGGACACGCGCGTGCGCGTAGAGGGCTTTTCAAAGATGAGTGCCAGCGTACGGCCCTGGAGGTAGGAATGCAGGTACCCCTTGCGCCGCAGAGACTTCATCCACCGCGCCTCCTCCAATAGGGCGCGGACGTCTTCCGCCGTGAAATCGGAAACCTTGAGCACGTCGCGCATGTAGAATGGATTGGCTACGGAGCTCGTCCCCGCTTCCCCGGGCACCGCGGATCCTCCTCTCGTTCGTTTTATTATACATGTTCACGGATATTTATTCAAACGGACGCCCGCGTGCTTCTTCCCCCATTCTAGCGCACGGCGGTGGGGGCGTCACATCGGCCGCGTGGGAGGGAAGCGGCAGGTCGAGGAGAAACTGGTGTCCGGCCATTCCGAACGAAGCGGTCAAAACCCCGTCTGCCGGGCGAATCGAACTCGGTCAGACGAGGCGCCGGCGGATGGCGCCGCTCAGAGCGTCCGTCAAAGAGACGAGGACGACGATCCCGAGAAGGATGATCCCTACGCGCGGCCAGACGTGGCTTTGAAGGGCGAAGAGAAGCGGCGCCCCAATCCCCCCTGCGCCCACGACGCCGACGACGGTGGCCGCGCGCATGTTGATCTCAAACCGATAAATCGCGTAGGAGAGGAGTTCCGGCAAGACCTGGGGAAAGATGGCCCAACGAAAAACGCCGAGCCCGTCGGCCCCCGCCGCCCGAAGCGCCTCGGCAGGGCCCATGTCCATCGCTTCCACCGCCTCTCCGTAGAGCTTGGCGAGCATGCCGACGGAGTGGACGCCGACGGCGAGGATCCCCGCATAGGCCCCCGGACCGACACCTACCATGAAGACGATCGCCAGCATGAGCTCGGGAAACGTGCGCACGGCAGAAAGGAATACCTTGGTTCCCGCGGCAAGGGGTGCGGGTGCGACGTTCCGCGCCGCCCAAAAGCCGAAGGGGAGCGCGAGGACGGCGGCAAGAAGCGTACCCAAATAGGCGATCTCCACGCTCTCCCAAAGGGCTACGAGGAGCTCCGGAACGTACGACCACTCGGGGTGGAAAATCCCGGAAAAGATCCTTCCCGCCATGTGAAGCCCCACGGAAAAGCCCTTCGTATTGAGGTCAATTCCCCAAAACGACCAAGCGAGGGCGGCCGCGACGCCGAGGAAGGCAAGAGGCGTACGAAACCGGCGCAACACCTCCAACGGGCGAGACGAGACGGCGGGAGGTTCCCCTTCCGTAAGGCGACGCCTGAGGTATTGGCTCGTCCACTCGATGAGGAGGACGGCGACAAAGACGAGGAGGAGGATGGCGGAGGCGCGGTCGTACTGCAGGAGGTTCAGGGCGGCCTTGAGGGGAACGCCGATCCCTCCCGCGCCGACGAGGCCGAGGACGGTGGATACGCGAATGTTGATTTCAAACACGTACAAGACGTAGGAGAGGTACTGGGGCAAGATCTGGGGGAGAACGGCGTACGCCGCCGTCACCGTGGGCGTCGCCCCTGCGGCATAGAGAGCTTCCGCAGGGCCCATGTCCGCAGCTTCAATCGTCTCACTCGTGAGCTTTGCGACGATGCCGAAGGAAAAAAAGACGAGGGCGAGGATCCCAGAAAGGGCCCCGATGCCGAAAACGGCGACGAAAAGGGCGGCAAAGAGGAGGTCGGGAATCGTGCGCACGAGGTTCATAAATCCGCGCGTCGCCCAAAGCGTTCCCCGACGGCTCACGAAGTTCCTCGCCGCCAAAAAGGCGTACCCCAGGGCGAGGAGCGATCCGATGAGCGTTCCGGCAACGGCCATCTGAATCGTCTCCACGAGGGCGGGAACGTAGCGGGCGATGTCGGCAAAATCGGGTGAAAAGAAGGCGACAAACAACCGCCCCATGTACGGAAACCCCTGAACGAGGGCGGAAACGGAAACCTGAGTGTCTGCGGCGGCATATGCGGCGAGGCCGAAGAGCACCACGAAGAGCGCGGCGTTCCTGAGGCGCGCCGTACCTTCCTCCGGGGGAAAGGGGAAAGCCGAGAGGGTACCTCGAAAACGGCGGGCGGGATCAGCCACGGGCGGCGACCTCCCCGGTCCGCATGTCCTCGCGCGTGAGCGGACGTCCGTAGATGAATTCGAACACCTCGTCTGTCGCCTCCGAGACGGGGCCGTCGAAGACGACCTTCCCGGCCCGAAGCCCGAGGATGCGGTCGGCGTAGCGGCGGGCGAGGTCTACGAAGTGAAGGTTCACGAGGACGGTGATTCCGAGTTCGCGGTTGATGCGTCGGAGGTCGTCCATGATCACCTCTGCGGTCACGGGGTCGAGGCTCGCCACCGGCTCGTCCGCAAGGATGAGGCGCGGTTCTTGGGCGAGAGCGCGGGCGACGGCGACGCGCTGCTGTTGCCCGCCGGAGAGTTGGTCGGCCCGCACGTAGGCCTTGTCCGCAAGGTGCACCCGCTCGAGAGCCTTCATGGCGATCGCCACGTCTTCTTTGGGGAAGAGTCCCAAGAGGACGCGCCACGTGGGGTGATACCCGACGCGCCCCGCGAGGACGTTTTGCAGGACCGTAAGGCGTTTGACGAGGTTAAAGTTTTGAAACACCATGCCGATGTCCCGGCGCATGCGCCGGAGTTCCGCAGGGGTCGCCCGCGTCACGGAACGCCCGGCGAAGAAGATCTCCCCTGAGCTGATCTCGATCAAGCGGTTAATGGCCCGGAGAAACGTCGTCTTTCCCGCTCCGCTCAAACCGACGATGGCCACGAATTCTCCGGGGTAAATCGCCACGCTCACGTCGTCTAGGCCAACGGCGCCCGTAGGGTACACCTTGCGCACGCGGTCGAAGACGACGAGCGGCTCGCGCGACGAAGGAGCGTCCATGAGCCTCTCTCCCTCCCCAAGAGCTCCCGAAAGCGCGAAAGAAACTCCCCGGCTCCGCCGGAGAGAAATCCCTGACTTCAAGATACCCGAAAAAAAGAGCAGGCGCAGAACGCGCCTGCACGTACGGAGAATACCTCGCGTCTGCTCCCGCTTCGCTTACTTCAGCTTGATGTCCATGAGCTTCATCGTGGAGCGCACGACGTCGAAATCGGAGTCCTTGCCTTCTGCGTAGCCGTCGTGGGAGTAGATCTCCTTGATGACCTTTTTCCCTTGCTCGTCCTTGGCGATGTCCAGGAAAGCCTGCTTGATCTTGTCCTTCCACTCCTGCGGGAGGCTGCTCCGCACGGAAATGGTGTCGTTGGGGATGTCCGGCGAGTAGGCCAAGATCCGCGTCTTTTCCATGACGCTTGGATCCGACTTGGCCACGATGCTTCGCGCGTCGTCGAAGCTCACCGCGGCGTCGACGTCGCCCCGGAGGAGGGCCATGATCGCCTTGTCGTGGCCGCCGGCAAACGTCCCCTGAACGTCCTTTTCCGGGTCGATTCCCTTTTCCTTGAGCATCGCCGCCGGATAGATGTACCCCGACGTAGAGTTCGGGTCGACCCAGGCGATCTTCTTGCCTTTGAGATCTTCGAGCTTTTGAATCGGAGAATCCTTGAGGACGACGAACTGCGAACGGTAGGTCTTCTGCCCCTTCCGCTCGGCGATGAGGATCACGTCGGCGTACCCTTTGTCCTTAGCCACGACGTACCCCACGGGGTTGAGAAAGCCGATGTCCACCTTCTTGGCGCCCATGGCCTCGATGACGCCGTTGTAGTCCGTCCCTACGAAGACTTCTACCGGCACGCCCAGCTTCTGGCTGAGCAAGTCGGCAAGTGGCTTGGCCTTGGCCTGGAGGTTTTCGGCTTCTTGTGAAGGTACGAAGCCGACCACGAGCTTGTCCACCTTATTACTGCTCCCCTGCCCGCCGCAGGCGGCAAGTCCCAGCGCGACGAAGGCGGCGAGGAGAAAGACCACGACTCGCTTCATGCGCTTTTGTCCCCCCTGTAGGGCTATTCGCTTCTCCCGAGGTTTACCCCTAGCCTATCCGGCACCGAGAAGAGGCCGGCGCTTTCGGCCGCAGGTCCCCGGGTTTTCCAGACGAACCGCACCCATCGTACCAAATTCGAAATCGATCGAGCCAGACCCTTTTGTGAAGCCCGTGTAAAGGTTTTCTAAAAACGATGTAAAGAGAGGAAAAGGCCGCGGTCGCGGGTTGGGCGGAATACGACGAAGCGGTATAATGGCGGTAGCGAAAGGGGTTGGGAAACCGTGGTACGGGAGAACGACGCCCCGGAACGCCCGCTCCGTCTTGCACCGCCCTTCCGCGTGTGGGACAAGCGGCTTCTCGTGTTCGACCTCGACGGCACGCTCTACGAGGGAACGGAGCACTTCGACTACTACGCACGGGAAATCGGAAAGTACCTCCCCGAAGAAGTCCGTGCCGCTTACGAACGCGACTACGCGAGCTCGCGAAGCGGGCGCGGCCCGGTGAAGTTCGGCGACGTGTACGACTACGCCAAAGACGTCCTCTACCGAAGGGAGGGAAGCGGCGAGAGGTACCGAGCCTTTCGCTGGGACGGAACCCCCCTTGACGACGTCGTTCCCGCATCCGCCTTTGTGACGCAGGAGAAACGCTACGTCCCCGTGGGAGACGGCTGGTGGCTCCCCCTCGTGATCGCCCTTCACTACGGGGTAGACGTCCCCGCTCTGGAAAAGGCCTTCCTCGCGACGCGGGCATACATGCAATCTCCGGCCTACCGTCTGCCGGAAAACCCGCGCCTCCAACGGTTTTTCGAACGGTTCAAGGAGCGCGGCGGCGTGCTCGCCCTCCTCACGAACAGTCCGGAAGAAGACAGCCGGGCCATCCTACGAAAGATCGGCGTTCTCGAGTACTTCGACGATCTCGTCTTTTGGGCGGAGAAGCCGCAAAAGACGACGGAGCACATGACGCGCCTCCTCGAGCGCTTCGCCGTATCCCCGGAGCTCGCCGCGAGCATCGGCGACAACCTCGTCAACGACATCGTCCCTGCCAAACGCCTGGGCATGCACACGGTGCTCGTTGACCCGCACAACATCGCCGAAGGGCACGAGGCCGACCTCGTCGTACCTCACCTTACGGCCTTCCTCGACTTTGCCTGCGGACAAGAGTCTCACGGAGATCGGGCGTCGCACGGCTGAGGTACCGAAGCGAAAGGAGGCCCGACCCTTTCCCCGCTCCCCCGACTTTCGAAGAAACGCGCAAACGCCGCGGGAACCAAACGTTCCCGCGGCGCCTTTTTGTGCCTCGATCTTGCGTGTTCTAGAGCTTGCGGGCTTCCGAAGGTTCTCCCGCATCCGGGCGTACGCCCAAGGCGTACTCCTCCAGCGGCGCGACGAGGTCGGGGTCCACGGCGGGATTGAGGGCCGCGACGAGGCTCGCGTAGAGGAGGTCGGGGTGGAGGAAAACGGGGACGCCGTAGAGGGTAGCGAGGCGGACGAGCTCGTGGTGAAGAGGAAGGAGCTTCGCATCGTCCGGCCAAGGGGCGTACAAGAAGGCCACTTCCCCGCGAATGAGCTCCCGTGCGGTCTCTAGAGAGAGGTGGCGGAAGCCCTCCGCCGCCGGTGCGAGGGGCCGTCCTCTCTCGGACCCGGAAGAAGAATCCGCATCGTGCGCTTCGAAAAGCCAGAGGGGGATCCCCTTTTCGGAGAGCTCCCGGTACATCTCCCGCCAGCGCCGAACGTCGGAGACAAGCGGCGAAGAGAGGCCGTACGGTCCGCTCGCGTTTCCCGGACGCGTTTCGAGGCCGCGGTGGGGGAGTTCGAAGAAAAGGCCGCCCTTTAAGAGGTTTTTCCCAATGGGGTAGGCCTTGGCCAAGGCTTCGTAGGCCGTGCGCCCGAAGACGAGGGCCTCGCCCGTGGAGGTCATCTCCGGACCGAGGTGTACGAAGGCCCCCCGGATCTTCCGGTGGGAAAACACCGGAACTTTGAGGGAAACGGGCCGCGCCAGCGGATCCGGGGAATCCTCCTTGCGGTGCCCCGACGTATCCGGGGAGCCTCCGCGAACGCGGTCCCGCGTGCGGAGGGAGGGGCCTTCGTCCGCAAAACCGACGGGAGACGGGGCGGCTTCTCCCTCGGGGAGGGCGCCGCGCACGATCGCGTGGACCGCCGCCTTGAGGTACGACGTGCCGCGCACCTTGCCGGCAATGGGAAGGGTGCGGCTTACCCGCGGGTTGACCTCGAGCACGTACACGTCGTGTCCGTCGTAGATGAACTGGATGTTCATCGCCCCGCGGTAGCCCAAGGCGCGGACGATCCGGAGGGAGATCTCCCGCGCCTTCCGTTCTACTTCCTCCGGCAGATCGGGGGCGGGGAAAAAGGCGTGGCTGTCGCCCGAGTGAATTCCCGAACCTTCGATGTGGCGGAACACACCGGGGATGAGCACTTCCCAACCGTCCGTGACGAGGTCGATTTCGAACTCGATCCCGTCGAGGAAGCGGTCGAGGAGGAGCCCCTCGCCCGTGGCCTCGAGGAGGGCTTCCGCCCCCCGCTCCCTCAGGTCGCGGACGTACGCCGCCACGTCTTGCAAGTTCCGCAAGACGCGCATCGCCTCGCCGCCGATGACGAAGGAAGGGCGCACGAGGAGGGGGAACCCGAGCTCGAGGGCCGCAGCCTCGAGTTCGTCGAGGCGGAAGACGCGACGGCCCTCCGCGTGGGGGATCCCCAGGGTGTCGAGGAATCGGTAAAATTCCTCCCGCCCTTCCGTCGTCGTGAGTACCTCCAGGTTCACGTCGGCGACGGGGGCACCTTCCCGCAGAAGGGGAAGGGCGAGGTTGAGCGAAGTCTGTCCGCCGAACTGGGCGAGGATCACCTCGGGGCGTTCGCTGCGCACGACTTCCCAGACGTCTTCTACGGTCAGGGGAGCGATGTAGAGCCGGTCCACGACGCTCGCGTCCGTGCTCACGGTTTCGGGGTTGTTGTTTACCACCACCGGAGCGTACCCGAGCGCCTTGAGCCCCCAAAGGGCGTGGACGGAAGCGTAGTCGAACTCGATCCCCTGCCCGATGCGGATGGGGCCCGAACCGAGGACGAGCCCTACGGGCGGGCGGACGGACGTGTGCTTGGGATCCGCCGGCTCTTCCCCGCGGCCTAGGGAGGGATTCGGGGGGGATTCGGCGTCCGCTTCAGGATGCGCCCCCGGCGGACGGGTGACCTCGATTCCGAGTTCGCGAGCGAAAGACGCGTAGGTGAAGTAGAAGTATGGCCGCGCGATTTCCCCTACGGTCTTTCCCCCGCGAACGGGACGCGTGTCCAGCGGGCGTACGTCCGGAAGGATTTCCCAGTCTTCGCGCAGGCGGCGAAGCTCCGCCTCCGTCATTCCGACCGACTTTGCGAGGTAGGCGTCGGACAACCCGAGGGCTTTGGCACGGGCGAGGTTTTCCCGCGTGAGGCGCGCCCTTCCCTCGCGGCTCCAGGCCTCTTCCTCCCGGACGATCCGCTCCACGGCCCGGAGAAAGAGGGAATCGATCGCCGTGAGGCGGGCAAGTTCCTCCACGGGCATCCCCCGGCGTATCGCCTCTGCGAGAACGAAGAGGCGCCGGTCCGTGGGACGGGCGAGCTCTTCGCGAATCGCGGCATCCGTGAGCTCATGCAACCGAGAGTTCGTGAGGGAAAACGCGCCGATCTCCAGAGAGCGAACTCCCTTCGCCAGCGCGGCCTCGAAACTCTCGTCGATCGCGAGAACCTCTCCCGTGGCCTTCATCGTCGTGCCCAAGGACCGGTCTGCATCCGGAAACTTGTCGAAGGCGAAGCGCGGTACCTTGAGCACGACCTGACCCCGCAGGACGGGCGGATCGGCGAGGCTCACCCCGCGGAGCATAGGGTGCGGGAGTTCGCGGAGGGCGTACCCGAGGGCGAGTTTGGTCGTGGCCCACGCGATGGGATACCCGGTCGCCTTGGAAGCCAGCGCGCTCGAACGGCTCACGCGCGGGTTGATCTCGATCACGCGGTACTCTCGCCGCTCCGGGTGGTAGGCGAACTGGATGTTCGCTCCGCCGATGAGGCCCACGGCGCGGTAGATCCGCGTAGCCGCCTGGGCCATGCGCGCGAGATCTTCGGGAGGAACGGTAAAGGCGGGAGCGACGACGATGGAGTCACCCGTGTGGATCCCCATCGGGTCGACGTTTTCCATCGCCGTGACGATGAGCACCTCGTCCGTAATGTCCCGAAGCCCTTCGAATTCGATTTCCTTCCATCCGACGATGCTTTCCTCGACGAGGACCTGGTGGATCGGGCTCAGGGTGAGGGCCGTCTCCAACTTCTCCTCGAGCTCCCGCTCGTCGTGGGCGATCCCGCTCCCCTCGCCCCCCAAGGTAAACGCCGGCCGAAGGATGAGGGGAAAGCCTACCTCACGCGCAAAGGCGAGGCCTTCGGCAACGGACTGGACGGTGGCCGACTGCGGTACGGGTTCGCCGATGGCGTGCATGAGCTCGCGAAAGGCTTCCCGGTCCTCGCCGCGGGCGATTCCCTCGATGTCCGTGCCGAGGATGCGGACGCCCAGGCGGCGCAAGCTACCGCGCTTGTGGAGGGCCAAGGCAAGGTTGAGCCCCACCTGCCCCCCGAGGTTCGCCAAGATGCCGTCGGGGCGCTCCCGCTCGAGAATTGCCTCGACGACCGAAGGGGTGAGCGGCTCCATGTAGAGGCGATGCGAGAGGGCGGGGTCGGTCATGAGCGTGGCCGGGTTGTTGTTGAGAAGCACGACTTCGATGCCTTCGTCGCGAAGGGCGAGGCACGCCTGCGTCCCCGAATAGTCGAACTCCGCCGCCTGACCGATGACGATGGGGCCGGATCCGATGAGGAGCACCTTGCGAATGGACGTATCGCGCGGCACGGGTCTACCCTCCCTCCCTACACCGCCGTAGAAACCCGGAAACGGCCGGAAGAACGCACACCCCGGGCATGCGTAGCGCCCGGGCACCTGTCACCCGGGCGATGTCGCGGGCCAAGGCAGAAGCGGCAAAGCGTTTCCGCCCCCGCCTGCAAACGACAAAGGCCTCGCCGGGAAACCGTTCGTCGTCCCTTCAGCTGCCCAGGCGGCGGAGAACGCGTCGGAGCGCCGCAAGAAAGGTGTCGATCTCTGCTTCCCCGGCGATGAGCGGCGGAAGCACGCGCACTACCGACTCCCCTGCGGTGAGTACGAGCACCGACTCTTCTTCCCGCAAGCGATCGACAACCTCTCCTACGGGATGGCCAAAGTCGAGCCCGAGAAGCCATCCGCGTCCACGCACGAGGAAGCGCCCGTCTTCATGGGCGATTTCCTCGAGGCCGCGCCGGAAGAGATCCGCGCGGCGTTGAGAATCCGCGAGAAAGGCGGGATCGGCTACGACCTCGAGCGTGGCGAGGGCGGCCGTCGCGGCAAGCGGCCCGCCGCCGAAAGTCGACCCGTGGCTCCCGGGGACAAAGGCTTCGGCAAAGGGTTCACGCGCAACCATCGCCGCCACGGGAAACCCCGAGCCCAATCCCTTGGCGCTCGTGAGGATGTCGGGGGTGAAGCCGTAGGCTTCGTACGCCCACAGGGGTCCCGTCCGGCCTACCCCCGTCTGCACCTCGTCGACGATCACGGGGACGCCGTGCGGGCGCACGCGCGCGAGCAGGGCCCGCACCCATTCCGGATCGGCGGGGTAAACCCCACCCTCTCCCTGGACGAGCTCTACAATCACCGCGTACGTCCGTTCCGGGACGATTTCCTCGAGTGCATCCAAGCTATTATAGGGGAGAAACCGCACGCTCGACCAGAGGGGAGTGTAGCCTTCGTGAAAAACGGGGCGACCCGTGACGGAAAGCGCCCCGATCGTCCTTCCGTGGAAGGAGCGGGTAAAGGCTACGAACTCCCCTTCTCCCTCGCGTAGGCCGCGTGCGAAGTAGGCGTACCTCCGCGCCAACTTGAGGGCGGCCTCTACGGCCTCCGCTCCCGAGTTCGCGAAAAACACGCCGCCGGGAAAGGTGAGCGCCACGAGCCGTTCGGCCAAACGCTCCCCGGGTTCGTTCCAAAAGAGGTTGGAGACGTGCCAGACGCGGCCGAGTTGCTCTTCGAGCGCACGGCGCACGGACGGCGGAACGTGTCCGAGGTTGAGCACGGCCACTCCGGAGGTGAAGTCGAGGTACCGCCTTCCTCGGTCGTCCCACACGTAGGCGCCCTCTCCGCGGACGATCCGGAGGGGGTAGCGGCGGTACACGGGGAGGAACGGGGCAGACGAAAAGGCCCGCACGTCGCCTTCGTTCACCGGCCTTCCCCCGCCTTCGGGTACGGAGACTCCGAACAGACGGCCTCGGGGAGGATCCTCGTACCCACGGCTTCCCCAGCAAGGAGCGCGGTGAGGGCGTCGGGATCGCGTCCGGAGAGGATGACGGCCCACGGGGCCCCGCCGGCGAGGGCGCGGAGCGCGGCCTCCACCTTGGGCAACATGCCCCCCTTGAGGACGCCCGAGGCGCCGAGCGCGCGAACGTCTTCCGGCGTGAGCTCGGAAAGGAGGCGGCCCCCCGCGAGGATCCCCGGAACGTCCGTCGCGAGCACCACCGGCGCGCCGAGAGCTTCGGCGATCGCCCCCGCCGCCTCGTCGGCGTTCACGTTGTAGGCTTCCCCGTCCTCCCCCACGCTCACGGGCGAAAGGACGGGAACGAAGCCGGCCGCCCACAAAGCTTCGAGCGGGGCCAGGGACACGCGCACGACGTGTCCGACACGCCCAAGGCTCGGATTCGGGTGGCGCCGGACCTTGAGGAGTTCCCCGTCGGCGCCGCTCAGGCCGACGGCGGATATGCCGAAGCGGGCGAGGTGGCGGACGAGCTCCTTGTTCACGAGCCCGCTCAACACCATCTCCACGAGGGGGATCGTCGACTCGTCCGTGACGCGGAGGCCGCCGATCGACTTTGGGGTGCCGCCCAGCGCCTCGAGCCACGTATCGATCGCCTTTCCCCCGCCGTGCACGAGGACCAGACGCACGCCCGCACGCGCGAGACGCGCGAGGGCAGCAAACCAGCTGTCCGGCACCTCGGCAAGGGCGCTTCCGCCGAGCTTGACGACGAGCGTCGAGGGAAAGACGCCATCTTTTAGGGCTTGCTCCTTTCGCTCTTGCACGAAGACCACCTCGCCCCACCTCGCTTCGTCGGGAATCTCCCGCTTTTTGAGATTCGAGGATGCCTACGTTACGTGCGGTAGTGGGCGTTAATCCGCACGTAGTCTTCCGTAAGGTCACAGCCCCACGCCTCGGCGACGCCCGAACCGTCCTCGAGGTGCACGTCTACGAGCACGTACTCCTCTCTCAGGCGCGCGGACGCCGCTGCCTCGTCGAAGGGAAGGGGCATCCCCCGCGCGAGAACGGGAATCCCCTGAAGGACGACGGAAAGCCCTTCCGGGGAGAAGGGAATTCCGCTCGCCCCGAGGGCGGAAGCGATGCGTCCCCAATTCGGATCCGCACCGTACACCGCCGCCTTTACGAGGGAAGAGCGGACTACGGCCCGGGCGAGTTCGCCGGCGGAAGCTTCGTCGCGCGCGCCGTCCACCCGGACGTGGAGGAGCTTGGTTGCACCTTCGCCGTCCTCCGCGATGGCGCGGGCCAACTCCCGCGCCACGTAGAAGAGTGCCGAACGAAAGCGACCCCAGTCCGGATGCGACGGTTCGAGCGGTCGATTCCCCGCCAGGCCGTTGGCCAGGATGAGCGCCATGTCGTTCGTGCTCGTGTCGCCGTCGACGCTGATTCGGTTGAACGTTCGGGCGCTCACCTCGCGAAAGAGTCCCTCCAGACTCGCCCGGTCCACCTCGGCGTCCGTGGTAAAGAAAGCGAGCATAGTCGCCATGTTCGGGTGGATCATCCCTGAGCCCTTCGCCGTCCCGGCTACGGTCACCTCCACCCCGTCGACGACGATGGTGGCGGCCGCCTGCTTTGTGCGCGTATCCGTCGTGAGGATGGCCCGGGCAAAGGCCCCTTCGTCCGCCTCGGCAAGCGGAAGTTCCGCGAGGGCGTTTTCGATCCGCTCCATGGGGAGGGGAACGCCGATCACCCCCGTAGACGCCACGGCAACGTGCTCGGGAGGCGCCCCGATGCGTTCGGCAAAGAGGGCCTGCATCCGCCGGGCGTCGGCAAACCCCCGCTCGCCCGTAATCGCGTTGGCATTTCCGGAATTCACGATTACGGCCCGCAAAACGCCACCGCTTCGGGCGATCGCCTCCCGCGTGACGAGGAGCGGCGCGGCGGGAAACGCGTGCCGCGTGTAGACCGCAGCCGCCCGCGCGGGGACGTCGGAGACGATCCATCCGAGGTCCGGCCGCCGCCGTTTGATCCCCGCGTGAACGCCGCCGGCGCGAAATCCGCGGGGCGCCGCCACCCCCCGCTCCCGCGTGCAACGTTCGAGCACGCCGGATACGGGATACCCCAGACGGGCGAGCCACGCTTCCTCGCCCTTCCCACACGCGGAAGAAGAACGATCGGACTGCTCTGCCATCGGCTGGGCCGGACCGCCGACTTTGGAACTTTCCTGCACGTCTCTTTCCCTCCTTGCGCCCGCCTCACGGATAAAGGGGGCGCCCGACGAGCCCCGCCGTCTCCGGAAGTCCGAAGCGTAGGTTCATGTTCTGCACGGCCTGACCCGCCGCACCTTTGACGAGGTTGTCGATGGCGGCCATGACCACCGCCTTCCGCCCGTCGGCGGTCGCGATGAGCCCGATGTCCACGAAATTGCTCCCTTGCACCGCCTTCGTTTCGGGGTACGTCCCCGGTCGGAGGAGGCGGACGAAAGGACGCCCGGCATATGTGTGCCGGTAAAGTTCAAAAAGGTCCTCCGTCGTCATCGGTTCCACGAGCTCGCCGTACGCCGTCACGAGGATTCCCCGCGTCATGGGCACGAGGTGGGGGACAAAGCTCACCGGCCCCGCGCCGAGGTACACCTCGATTTCCGCCCCATGCCGGTGCACGAAGACGTTGTAAGGGCGGACGTTCTCGTTTACCTCCGAAAAGTGCGTGGCGAGGGAGGGGGAACGGCCCGCCCCGGAGACCCCCGTCTTGGCGTCGACGATCGCCGATCCCGGGCGCAAAAGCCCGGCCTTTGCGAGGGGGAGGAGGGCGAGGAGGGCCGCGGTGGGGAAGCAGCCGGGATTCGCCACAAGCCTCGCACGCGAGAGCTCCGGCGGAGCGAACTCCGCAAGCCCGTACACGGCTTCCTCCAAAAGAGAACGCGGTGCCGCGGGCATGCGGTAGAAGCGCTCGTACACCGCACCGTCGCGGAAGCGAAAGTCCCCGGAAAGGTCGACGATCACCTGAGGTCGTCCGATCCAGCGGGTCACAAGCTCGCGCGAAGCGCCGTGCGGGGTGGCGAGAAAGAGTACGTCGAGCTCCGTCTCCTCCAACGCCTCGAGGGGGAGAAGGGGGAGGTCCGCGTCGCGCCACGCGGCGTACACCTCGCCCAATCCCTTGCCCGCCTGGGATTCGGAATAGAGGTGAAGTTCGTCCACATGCGGGTGCGAGGTGAGGAGGCGGACGAGCTCTGTACCCCCGTAGCCCGTACCGACGACGCCGACCCGAAGACCCACTCCCTCCACCTCCTCGCTCAAGAACAGGGGCTCCTTCGTCGACCCTTCTCTTGGTCAGTAAGTATACGGCTTCTCGCATAAATATGCAATAGGGGACCCTCCCTTTCGCACGCGCACCTCTTCGCTTCGGCAACAAAAAAAGCCGGGCCTGGGCCCGGCGGACAACCGCAAGACGTGATCAAGCGACCTCTCACACGGTGCGCATGGCGACCACGAGGAGCACGTAGACGATCACCGCAAAGGAAAACAGGGTAACGGCATAGGCCCCTTCCGGCGTCACGGCGAACCCCTCCTTCCCGCGCGCAAACATGCGGCGTGCTCCCGTCCCACGTGTATGCGCGCAAGAGAAAAGGGGCACCGCGAACGCCCGCCCGCCCCTCCGCAACCTCCGTTCTTCCGCTCAGGACGCGATCAGAGAACGAAGAACGGCCGCAAGCTCGTCGATCGTTTTGCCGTCGAATTCGCAGAACCCGTACCCCTCTAAGGCGACGGTCCTCCCGCAAACCACGGGGTACAGACCTTGCCACCCCCCGACGAGGGTACAGGCGTCGCGGCGGGGCGGCAGCCGGCGCAAAAAGAACACGTAGCGCCCGGGGGCGAAGGGGCCGGGAAAGCGAGGGGTCAGAGGATCCTCGGCGGGAGGACGCGGCTCGAGGCCGGGGCTGAACAGGGCGAGTACCGAAGGCAACGGCCCTTCGTCGGCGGAAAAGAGGCACCTCCGGAGGTAGAGCGGCTGCTCCGACACGACGAGTCGACGACCGGCGATCCGGTGCGGAAGGGCGTATCGACGTACCCCCCCGTCGAGATCCCCCAGGACGACGCACGAGCTTCGCCGCACGAGGTCGCGGGCATTCCCCGCCTCCCGGACGAATCCCCGCTCCCAAGGGTACGGAGGGAGGGCGAAAGCGCCCGCGCCGCAAAGGGAAACGGGCCCCATCGCCTCACTTGCTTTCTTCGATGTAGTACTGCACGTAGGGGGGGACCCGCGGAGCGACGAAGCGAATCGGCTCGTCGAACTCCACCCAGTCCACGTTGACCATGAGAAGGAGGTAGCGCTTGCCCGTATTGGGATCGCTCAGGATGAGAAAGTCCCGTCCCGCGGTTTGGATGACCCCCCGGACGACCTTTGCCGGCCACTCCGGATTGTTCTGGTACGTGAGGTACACGGTCGCCGTCTTTCCCTTGTTAAACCGGAGGATGTTCTCCACGTAGGACTGTTCGGCAATGAGCTGCTCCTCCGTCATGGGAACGCCGGGAATCCAGGCTCCAGAGGGAGGGGTCCCGTACGGCACGTAGGCCCCGAAGGGGTACGGCGGGAACGGGACGTACGGGTACGCCGGCGCCTGCGGCGCCGCCTGGGTGCCCGGAGCGGGTTTGGCAGGCTCCTTGGCCGCGCGCATCGGATCCATCCCCGCCGTTCCCCACGCATCGGGACCGCCGAAACCCGTCACGGCAAAGGCTCCGTCGACTTCCTGCATATCCCAAAAGCTCATCGCCGCTCTTCCCTCCTTTAAGGCTTCCCTTTCGCCTCACCACTTGTAAACTCCCGGGCAACTCGCATACGTAGGATGGTAGAAGCAGTGGCTCTTGTACCGCCCCGCGTTCCACTGCCCGTACCACTGAGGCGGGCATCCGCCCCAGGGCTTGAAAAACCAGAGGCTGTACGTCGCGGGCCAAAAGCGTTCGCCGTTCACCACGCGTTGGGCCAGCTGAATCTCGCTCCAACGGGCGCGTTGGTAGAAGTATCCCTTGCGGACGGCCTCAAAGCCACCGGGGCTTTGGAAGATCACCTGCGTTAGAGTGCGAATATTTCGGAAATCGAGGCAATTCCCGCGTAGTCGGTTCACGGCTACGTTCCCTACCAAGAGCATCCCGAGCCGCCCCTCGGACTCGGCCTCCGCGCGCATGAGACGTGCAAGGAGCTGAATTTCGTTCCACGTGGCGCGGACTACGGGCACCGGCTTCCCCCCTTCCTCCGCTCCCATCCCTATGCGCGTATCCCGGAAGGGGTACGTGTCCCGACCGTAGACGATGGCCCAGCGCGCTATGCGGGGGACGGCCAGCGCACCAAAGCACACAGCCCGCCGTCGGGGAGGTTGGCCAAACGGATTTCCCCGCCCGTTCGTTCGACGATCGCCCGCGCGATGGAGAGTCCGAGGCCGTACCCGCCGCGGCGGCGCGCGGGATCCCCGCGGTAGAATCGTTCGAAGACGTGGGGAAGATCGCGTTCGGGAATGCCCGGACCGTAGTCCCGTACGAAAAAGCCCGCCCCGTCCTCCGCGACGAAGACGCCTACGACGACCTTGCCTCCCTCTCCGCCTTTCGCGCCGTACTTCACCGCGTTGTCAAGAAGGATGCGGGCAAGATGCCTTAGGCTCTCACAGGCAAGGGGAAAGACATGAGGAGGAAGGGGCTCCTGCGGAAGAGAACGGGCCATTGCCGGCGAGACGCACGGACTACGGTCAGCGGAGGAAAAAGAAACCTCCACGTGCGGGTAGAGGAGGCGGTATTCCTCGACGAGCGGCAAGAGAACCTCTTCCGCCCAACAGCTGCCCTCAAGGGCGAGAAGGGCGTCCGGATCTTCGAGACGACCCAAGGTGAGGATTCCCTCGACCAGGCGGGTGAGGCGTGCCGTCTCTTCGCGAATTGCCTCTAGGCTGCGTTTCGCCCGTTCGGGATCGCGGTCTCCCCAGCGGCGGAGAAACTCCGCGTGCCCCGAAATCGCCGCGAGCGGGGTGCGAAGCTCGTGGGCGGCGTCCGCAAAAAAGCGGCGCTCGCGGGCGACGGAGGCTTCGACGGCGTCCATCATGGCGTTAAACGTCCGCGCGAGTTCGGCGAGTTCGTCGTCCGCCGCACCTACGGGAGCGCGGGCGGAAAAGTCCGCTTCGCGAACCCGGCGAAACGTCTGAAGGAGGGCGTGAAGCGGCCGAAGGAAGGCACGGGCGAGAAGGAGGGCCCCCGCCGTACTCCCCGCCGCCGCCACCACGAGGCCAACGAGGAGAGAACGGAGGAGGAGGTGGGTAAGCGTTTTGAGCCGCGTGGACGGATGGTCGACGCGGAGGACATACGTCGTTCCCCCGGAGGAGAACTCGCGGTACAGGGTGAGATTAGCAAACGGCGCGTCGTCCCCTTCCACATTTCCCTCCTCTCCGTCCCCCTCGATGTGCAAAAGAACCGCACCGCCCTCCCCGAAGAGCGAGAGGCGCTCGTCCGGGTAGAGAAAGGCCCTTAGGCGAATCTCCCACGCCTGCTCCGTCGCCCGGCGCTCCTCGTCGCGGGGGGATGAGAGGGAACGGAGAAGAGAGGGATTTTCCCGAAGCACGCGCACGAGCGCTTCCGTGCGCACGTCAAGCTCGCGCCTTTCCTCTTCGAGCAGCGACTTCCGAAGGTTCGCATACGTAACCCCCGCAAAGACGAGCGCCACGGCAAACATGGAGGCGAGCGACCAAAGGACAAGCTTTCCCCGCCACGTGCGCATCTCTCTCCCCTTCCCCGGAGCGGAACGCGCAGATCGGACCGCGGGTGCCGCCAAACGTCCGAACAAAGCAAAGGCACCGGGCGGACCGCGGGCGGCTTGCGCCTACTCCCCTACATCCCTCTCACGCACGACGTACCCCTTCCCCCGTACCGTCTCGAGAAAGCTTGGCTTCCCCGGTTCGTCGAGCTTTTGCCGCAGGTACCGTACGTAGACGTCCACGATATTGGGTTCCACGAAGCGGTCGGTGCCCCAAACCGCATCGAGGATTTCTTCGCGCGAGAGGACGCGGCCGCGGTTGCGCAGAAACAAGACGAGAAGGTCGAATTCCCTCGCCGTAAGTTCCACCGGCCTCCCGCCTACGGTTACGCGAACGCCCGGGACGTCGACGCGGATCCGTCCGTGGACGAGGATCTCCGGCCCTCCCCGCTCGGACGAGGCGTTCGCCGCATCATCCGCCGAAGCCACCGAAGAGGCGTCGGGCTCAGCCGAACTTTTCCCGGCGCTCCGACGACTCCTCCGGAGAAGCGCCTCCACCCGGGCGAGGAGCTCTTCCACGTGGAAGGGTTTGACGAGGTAGTCGTCCGCACCCGCCCGAAGCCCCCGCACGCGGTCGGCTACGGCGTCCCGCGCCGTAAGGAAGAGGATGGGGAGATCGCGAAGGCGCTCGTGCCTACGGATCGCCTCGGCGAGGGAGAGACCGTCCAGCTCGGGAAGCATCCAGTCCACGATGGCGAGGTCGAAAGATTCGCGAAGGAGGAACCCAAGCCCCCGAAGCCCGTCTTCCGCCACCGTGACGGTGTAGCCAGCGTGTTCCAATTCCCAGGCGACAAAGGAGGCGACGTTGGGCTCGTCCTCCACGAGGAGAATACGCCCTTCTCCCACGTCCCGTACCCCCCGTAGCGACCGACAAAGAAAGGTTCTCTCTTCCGCATTGTACCGTAAGGGGCCGGGCCCGTCCGTGCGTCCTGGCACACGTCACCCATGTGGTTACCACCTGATGCTCAACTTCGACCGTTCCGTACACGTCCGCCTTTTTCTGACACATCCTCTCCGGCGTAAGAAAAACCGCCTCGGAAAGAGTCCTCCCGAGGCGTAGCGAGCATAGGTGCGTTCGTATCGCCACATACAAACGCAAAGTACGAGGGAGAGAGGGACCCTCTGGAAATGCGGCAAACCGAAGGAGGGAGCAAACTCCTTAGTCCTCGTGTTCGAAGTTCTCGTCCGGCCCTCCTTCTTCTCCCGTTTCCTTGCCTACGACGTCACCCGTCTTGGCGTCGACCTTCACCTCCGTGCGCTTCCCGGAAGCGTCTTGCACGTGTACTTCGTACACCACGCGCTCGTTCTCGTCGCCGAGTTCCGTCTTCACCGCACTTCCGGGAACGGCGGCAAGCGCCTTGGCCTCCGCCTCCTTTGGCGTGAGCTTGGCCTCCTGCGCCAATCGGGCGGCTTCCTGGGCTTCGTCCGCCTCTTTGCCCTCCCGAACCTCCGCGGACTTCTCTTCCCCATTAGGAGCGGCCGGAGCGGACTGAGCGGCCGGAGCCTGGGCGGACTGTGCAAAGGCGTGGGCACCCAAAACGCCCAACCCGCCCAAGCCAAGGGCAACGGTGAGGGCGAGTACGGTGGGGAACTTCTGCATCGCGGATCTCCTCCTCTGCGCTCGCGCGCGGGCGTTGTGGCGGTCCGCCGAAGGAAGTTCTCGGCGGCGTCCGCAGCCCCATCGTATCTTCCCCTTTCTCTGCGCGTCCTTAAGGGAGGCTGAGAGGTTGCTTAAAGGCCGCTTAACGCAACTTCGGTACACATCCCCCACCGGGCGCATAAGGATGACGTGGAGGATGGGTGTTTGCCGAGCCTGGGCGGTTCGCCCGGCCCAGCGGAGGAAAGGAGGTTTTTCTATGCCCTTGCGGCGCGAACACGTAGAACCTTTCGTAGGGAAGCCCGTCGTCGTCGATACGGACGACGATACGCGCTACATCGGGATCGTGGAAAAGGTGACCGACGACACGTTGTATTTGATCCCCATGCGCGAGCCGATCCGCCTCGGTCGGAACTTCCGCCTCCCGAACCCCGTCTCGACGTCGGCGGCTTCCGCATGGCCGACGCCCCAAGCGCCCGATCCGGCCTTTGCCGTGGTCCCGACGTCTCTGGGCTTTCCCCCGGGACAGGCGCCTGCTCCGCCGCCCGGCGGGGCGCCGCCCAACGTGCACATGGCGTCCATCGCCTTGCCCCTGTACGCCCTCCTCGCCATCAGCCTCCTTTGGATCTGAAGCCCCCTCTTTCCCGACGCCTCCGGATTCGGAAGAAACCAAAGCCTCCGTCCCTCCGCCTCTCCGAGAGCAACGTTTTGAACCAAAACCCGTCCGACGCAAAAACGCAAGAACCCCTACGTCGCAAAGAAAATTGGGCCGCGCCGTGCGCGGCCTTTTTCTCTCTTCCAACGGATGGCACCCCCTATCCGCAAGCGCCGTTCGCGCCTTGTCCCTCCCCTGGGCTTCTCGGTAGAATGGAGCCAAGGCTCGTGTGTACGGCGCCGAACCCCGCAAGGCAGGAGTGGACCCCATGTCGCAAGCGCATCCGCTTTCCCCCGACACCGCACCCACACCGCACAGCCGGAATTCCGAAGGGACATCTGCGCAAACGTTTGTAGCTGTAGAAGGGCCAATCGGTGTGGGAAAGACGACCTTGGCCACCTTGATCCACGAAGAGTTTGGCTACCACCTCCTTCTCGAGACGGTCGCAGACAACCCCATCTTGCCCCTCTTTTACCGCGACCGTGAGCGTTGGGCTCTGCACATCGAGACGTTTTTCCTCGTCGACCGGATAGAGCAGCTCGAGCGCACGCGCGAGCTCCTTCCGCATACACCGGTGGTGAGCGACTACCACATCCTCAAAAACCTCATCTTTTCCCGAGAAAACCTCCCGCCACGCAAGTTCGCCAAGTACGAGACGCTCTACCGGATCTACACGGAAGACCTCCCCCGCCCCAACGTGATCGTCTACCTCCGCGCCAGCCTGGCCACCTTGCAGTACCGCATCGCCCTGCGCGGCCGGGAATACGAAAAAGACATGGACCCCGCCTACCTCGAACGCATCCGCCTCGCGTACGAAGCCTACTTTGCCGACGCACCCAGGCGGCACCCGGAGGCCAAGATCCTCACCTTTGACGGCGACAGCCTGGACTTCGTCCACGATCCCGAGGCGTACCGCTTCGTCATGGCGGAACTCGAAAAGCACCTCCCCAGGGCGCTCGGGCGGGAGGTGCGGCGCTGATGTTCCTCGCCGTCTCCGGAATGGTCGGCGTCGGCAAGACGACACTCGCCACCGCACTTGCCGAGCGGCTCGGGTTCGCCTTGATCAGCGAGCGCGGCTCGACGAACCCTTACCTCGACGACTACTACGCGGATTTCCGGCGCTGGAGCTTCAACGTCCAGGTGTTCTTCCTCGCCGAACGCTTCCGTGGGCAACTCCGGGTCCTCCGCGAGCGCACGTCCCACGTGCAGGACCGGACGATCTACGAAGACGCGGAGATCTTCGCGCGCCTTCACTACGAGCAGGGAAACATGGACGCCCGCGACTATGCCACCTACCGCCTCCTCTACGAAACCCTCCTCGACACCCCGGCCTTCCCCCACCCCGACCTCGTCCTCTACCTCACGGGGGACTTCGAGGAAATCTACCGGCGCATCCTCACGCGCGGTCGTCCCGCAGAACTCAAAACCCCGCGCTCGTACTGGTGGGAATTGTACCGGCGCTACGAAGCGTGGATCGCGGACTTCCGCCGCGCACCCGTGTTGCGCGTGCCGATCGCAAGCTACGATGTCTACGAGGGCCGTGGAATTGACGACCTCGTGGAGCAAATTCGCGCCTTGGAGGTCGGCTAGATGCCGCCCGATTCGCAGCGCAGGACACCCTACATGGAACTCCTCGCCCGGCTCGGCGCCCCGGATGCCCATCCTGGCGGAGCGCCCGCAAGCCGGGCGTTCGTGTCCTTGGTCCGGCGGTTCGTCCCTCTCGGCGCCCGCATCCTCGAGGTGGGCGCCGGAGCGGGGAAGACGGCCGCCCGTCTCGCACGCCTGGGCTACCGCGTGTTCGCCGTCGAACGCGACCCCGCCTATTTCCGCGTCCTTCGCCGCCGCGCCGGACGGCACCCGAAGTTCGCCTTCGTCCGCGCGGATGCCGTGCGTCTCCCTTTCCCCGACGCGTCCTTCGACGCCGTCGTCGCCGAATCCGTCCTCCTCTTCCTTTCCCCCAAAGCCCTTCGGGAGCTCCGCCGCGTCCTTCGTCCCGGAGGAACCCTCTTCGCTCTCGAACTCGCCTCCCGCACGCCTTTCCCGCGCGCCCTTCGCCGGGAGTGGCGCGCTTTTTACGGCGTGAGCGGCGTCCCAACCCTGGGCGCTTGGCGGCGGCGCCTCCTCCGGGCCGGCTTTTCTCCCTCTTTCGTCGCCGTTCCCCTTGAACGCCTCCTCGGGCTTCGGCAACCCCCGCCTCCGCCTCCCCGCAGCCTGCGCGAGGCGCACCTTTTCTCGGAACACAACCGACTTTTCCTCCCGCACCTCTCCGATCTCTACCTCCTGCGCATCGTCGCCACGGCGAAATAAACGCACGTGCGCCCGGGCGGTGAACCGCCGGGCGCACACATGTACGGGCCCTTCCGGCAAAGGCCTCGAATCTCCGTAGGAAGAAACTCGAATTTGTCTTTCTCTCAAGACGACAACGGGGGCGGCCGCGTCCCCCTTCGCGTTTCCCCTTCTCTTCACGTTGAGGCGACGAAAGGCGGCCGGATTTACCCGAGGACGTAGACGCGCGCCTCGTAAGGCTCGAGGGTGAGGGGGCCGCGCCGCAGGCGCGCCGCGCTCCCAAGGCACCGCTCCGCGGCGTAGGCTTCGCAGGACCCCTCTGCGCCGCAAACTCCCGGGAAGTTCGCCGCGCGTCCGGAGGGAACACGCGCGCCCCAGAGGACGCCGTACTCAAAAACTCCCGAGGGAGAAACGGCCCCCTCAGTCGGTTGGGAACAAAAGACGGGTTCGGGATCTACGGCCACAAGCCACTCCGGGACAGTCACCGCGGCGGAATCAGGGCTCAGATTCGCGAGGACGAGGAGCGTTCCTGGACGTCCGACGGGAGAATCACGGGAAATCTCCCGTGCGCCCCCGCTTCCCGGTTCCGCAAAGGGGTGTGCTTCTGCTCCGCGTGCGGCAAAGTGCTCCGCCGGCACGGCAGGACGCAAGTAGGCGATGACTTCGGGGGGAACATCGCCCCCCACGTCCTCCAGCGGGACGAAGGGGCCATGCGCGGCGGCCGGAAAGGCGCGGCGCAAACCAATGAGCGCCCGCGTGGCGGCGAGGAGAGAGCCGGGGTCGGCGAGTTGGCGCGCGACGTGGAGTTCGCCCGCACGCGGGTGGGGCGAAATCCACGGGTTCCCCCGCGTAAATCCCCCCGCCGGGTCATCCGTCCAGGGAATGGGAACCCGGGCGTTGTCCCGACTGCGCCGCCCGAGAAGCGCCAAAATGTCTTCCTCCGCCATCCCCGCCTCGCGGAACAGACGCGCCGCGTTTCGCGACTCGACGTCGCGGTACTCGGCGAGGGAGGAAAACCCCGCGTTGGGAAGCCCGAGCTCCTCCCCTTGGTAGAGAAACGGGGTGCCGTAGGCGGTAAGGAGGAGGGCGTTCAGGGCGACGGCTCCTACCGCGCGGTACGCGCCGTCACGGACGTAGCGCGACGCGGGGCGGGGCTGGTCGTGGTTCCCGAGGTAGACCGCCCACCACCCGCGACCCGACAGGCCCTTCTGCCAGCGCGTCCAAATCTTCTTAAACCTGCCTACGTCGAACGGGAGCGGTCGCCACTTGTTTCCCCCCTCCCCGTCGAAGGTGACGTGATCAAAAGCAATCACCATATCCAGGATGGGAGCCTCGAGACGCGTCCAGCGCAACGCTTCTTCTAATGTGACGCCCGGCGTCTCGCCGATCACCACCGCCTCGGGGTTTTGCGCCTTCACCACGCGGTAGAGTTCGCCGACGTAGCGCTCGACCTTCTCGCGGTCGAGGAGGTCGAGGTCGTAGGCGTACGCCGAACCGGGCTCCGGTCGACCGTTGGGAAGTCCCCGAGGTTTCCCGATGAAGTTGATCACGTCGAGACGAAAGCCCCCGGCGCCGCGGACGAGCCACGTACGGGCGATGTCCGTGAGCGCCCGGCGTACCGGCGGGTGGTCCCAGTTCAGGTCGGGTTGCTTGCGGTCGAAGAGGTGCAGGTAGTACGCCTGCGCCTGCTCGTCCCAGGTCCAGGCCGATCCGCCGAAAAAGGATCCCCAGTTGTTGGGCGGGCGACGTTCCCCGTCTTCGTCACGGATCCCCGGATGGAAGTAATAGAAGTCGCGAAACGGACTTTGGGGGTCCAAACGTGCCGCCTGAAACCACGGATGTTCGTCCGAAGTGTGGTTGAACACGAGGTCGAGGATGAGCCGCATCCCGCGCTTCCGTAGTGCATCCCGCAGGGCATACAGATCCTCCAACGTGCCGAACGCGGGGTGGACGGAGAGGTAGTCCGCCACGTCGTAGCCGTTGTCCGCCCACGGGGAAGGGTAGATGGGCGTAAGCCACACCGCATCGACGCCGAGGTGGGCGAGGTAGTCGACCTTTGCGAGAATCCCCCGCAGGTCGCCCACGCCGTCCCCATCGGCGTCGTAGAAGCTCATGGGGTAGATTTCGTACACCACGGCCGAATGCCACCAAGACGAGCGTGCTCCGAGGGACATCCTCAACCCCCCAAAGGAAGCGTACGCCACAAAAAAACCTCCCCGTCCCGCGTGCGAGGAGGCAACGACGTCCGACAAGGCCCCAAAGGGCCGGTGTGGCAAAATACCCGTACGACGTGAAAAAAGGGGGGTATCCCCGCCTCGAGATCTCGATAGCTGGTGCGGGTGACAGGAGTCGAACCTGCACGGGGTCTCCCCCACTGGATCCTGAATCCAGCGCGTCTGCCATTCCGCCACACCCGCAGAAAAGCCCGCGCACGGACTATCTTACTCCGGGCAAGTAAAAAAAGCAAGGGGGGTTGGGAATACCGCAATCACCACCCGTACCAGGTTCAGCCGGGCGGGATGTGCGCATCCGTGCGTCTGGGATGGGGACGTGCGGACACCCCCAACATAGAGAGGAGTCGCTTGAGGACCTCCTGAACGGCAACGTGTTCCTCGTCCAGGTGGCAGATGAGCTCTGCCTGACGGGCCCGATAGTCGAAGCTGCGGACCTGGTCCGCCAATACAAACCCCCGCACGCACACGTCCGGCGGAAGCTCCACGGCGAAGAGGTAATTCTCGCGCCGCGTCTGCGTGATGGGGCAGAAGAGCGCAAACCCCGTAATCTTGTTGAACAAATACTCCGATACGACGATCGCCGGTCGGCGATCGCGGATTTCCCTCCCTTGCTGGGGAGAGAAATCGAGCCACACGATGTCCCCCTTTTGCGGGATGTATCCGGGGGTCGTCTGTCCGTTGTTCACGGGTCACCACATCTCTCTTCCTATTGGGTTCATCTCCTGCCATAGACGTATTTCGGAAAAGTCGTCGGTGTGCATCCTGTGGCGAGAAAGGAGGCACATGAGGTAGAAGAGCCCGGAGCTTGAACACCCCCGAGACAGAAGCTCCGCCAGCTTTTCCTCGAAGCGCCTGCGGAGGGCATCTAAGGGAAGTTCTTGGAACGGAAACCTTCGCAAGGTACGGAAAGACGAACCCATGGTGTGGGTCGTTAACATAGCGAGGACCATTCCCTCAGAGGCAGATCTCTCCGAAATGGCGTCTCGCTCGGTGAAACTCGGGAAGGTGACGTCCTCCATGATGTCCTGCAAAAGCTCGTCCTCTGCATCGGGGTTGTTATCCCGCCACTCGACCACCGCATCGAGCATCTGGCGCTCGTCGAGGGTGAGGCGCTCCCAAGACGCGTCCGGCAAGTCGTGGATCCAGTCGTCTGCGGAGCACTCGTCGCACAGCCCGGAAATCTCCCATTCGCCGCCCATGCGGGAGATGCGCTCGCGAAAGAGAGGCGATCCCCACCAAGCCAGCGCCCACCCTTGCGCTAAGAGGAGAATCGCCGTGAGCCGCCCCTTAGGCAGCGGCCCCTTCTTTTTCAGTATGTACGCCGCCACGTCTCGTACACGAGGCAAGGCGCCCGCCTCCTCCGGCGATCTCGGCGTTCGTCTCCCGCTCCTTTCGCGGGATCCGTGCAATACGGGCCGGTTCGTCCCTCTCCCTCTTTCTCTCGGGCCATCTCTTGCGGCCTTCCCAGTCGGCCCGTCCGGACCAATTCCCCTGGGTCCCATCGTACCAAAGCTCCGATCGGAACACAAGAGGTTTTCGATTCTCTTCGTTTTGCTTGCGCCAAAATTAAACAGACAAAAAACGAGGAACGTTCGGATTCCCGGAATTTCGACCTCCATACGAAAAACCGGCGGACTCCTCCGGGTCCGCCGGCGCGTTCGCACCCGCCACAACGGTCAGTGGAGGAACTGCACGAAGTATCCAGCCTCAAGGATGAGGTAGCGAAGGAGTAGCCCGCCGGCAACGGCCAAAAGACAGGCGAACTGCCCCGCGGAGAAGAGGCGGGCACCGCCTTCTCCGCCTTCCGCAGAAGTAGCAGACTGCGCATCCGAGGAAGGCGAAGCCCCTCCCGCAGATGCCGCCCATGCCAGCGCAAACCGCGCGGCGTATACGACCGCGAGGTGCTTTCGTTCCTTGAGCTCGATGTAGAGGGGGACGACGAGCCCGAGGAAGACGAGCCCACCCCAAAACGGAAGCGCGAGCCGTCCCCACATGAGGTCGGCTACGGCAGCGCGGCCAGCTACGTCCCCATACCATCCGAAGTAGAGAAGAGAAAAGAGGAGGAAGAGCTCCAAACCTTTAAGCGAGCACCCCAGAGTCAAAAAGGGATAGGCGTGTTCCTCCGCCCGCGGATCCCAAGCCACGGCCGTAAAGAGGGTGACGGCGATTCCCGTGGAGAACGCCGAAGTGACGAAGAGAACCGGGAGGACGGACGTATTCCAGAGGGGAACCGCGTGCACGTCGCCGATGAGGAGGGCCGTGTAGGTGGCCGTAGCCGCGGCCATCACGAGGCCGAAGAAATCGAGCCCGGGTCGCCCTTCCACGAGCCACCGAAGCCATCCCGGCGGTTGGGAAAAGAGGCGATCGAGCTTCAAAGGCCAGCGCTTCTCGCCCCCTTCCTTCCAAACCTCAGCCAGCGTGACGAAGAACCGGTAGAGGGCGAGCGGAGCGAACACCGTGAGGATGTACACGCCGATGGCCATGATGGACGTCGGTCGTCCGACGTACAGGTAGAGGAAACGCCACGGGTGGAAAAATCCCGCCTCCGCGTCCACCATGAGGAGGACGAGACCGACGATCACGAGCCAAGGTGCGACGAGGTAGCCGGCCCAACGAATCTTTCGGGCCTCCGGGTAGAGGCGTTGGGCGAGGAACGCCGTAGCGTACGCCCCGGCGCTCATACCGGCCAAGAAGAGGTACAGGGCGATGATGATCCCCCAGATCTGTCCGGGCATGGGCATTTCGTGCGAGCCCAACACGGGCATCGTCCTTCACCACTCTTTCCTCCGTAGAGTTTTGCGGAGTCGACTCACCACACGTAGAAGAACTTCGGCTTCGTACCCAGATCCGGGCGAAGCGGGCGCGCGTGGCGCTCGTTGATCGCCCGTACGAGTTCGCCCTCCGGATCGTCGAGATCGCCGAAAATCCGGGCGTCGCCAATGCACGTGCGCACGCACATCGGTTGTTCGCCTTCGTGAATTTGCTCGAAGCAGAAGACGCACTTCACCGGGGTCTTCGTCTCCTCGTCGAGAACGCGGGCGTTGTACGGGCACGAGGTCATACAGTACTTGCAGCCGATGCACCGGTGCTCGTCGATGAGGACGATCCCGCCGTCCCCGATATAGCTCGCACCCGTGGGGCAGTTGTACACGCACGGCGGGTTTTCGCAGTGTTGGCATTGCACGGGGATGTTCACGAGGGAGACGTCGGGAAACGTCCCGTATTCCTGCTGGTAGTACTTGATGAAGTGGATCTCCGGAGCGAGCTCGTTCTGCATCTGACAGCCTACCGTACACGCCATACACCCCGCGCAGGCCGTGAGGTCGAGGAGCATGCCGTAGCGGGCCACGGGAAACACCTCCCAGAATCGCGCAAAGGTCGAACCGCTGAAGGCGGAACGAAGCGCCCTACACCTTGTGCAGGGTTACCGCAAAGTCCTGTACCATGGCCGAGCCGGAGATCGGGTCCAGCCGGTTGGGGACGAGGTCGAGGAAGGAAAAGGCGAACTTCTTGCCGGGATTGTCCTTGCCGAGCCCGCCGTAGGGGGCGTAGATGAACACGCACTCGGGGTGGATGGCCTCCGTGAGGTGTACCTGCGCACGCCCCTTCCCCGCCTCGGAGCGCACCTCCACCCAGTCGCCTTCCTTGAGCCCCATGCGTTCCGCCACCCGTCGGTTGATCCACAACCGGTCGCCGGCAAAAGACTCAGAAAGAGACAAAAGGTAGGGGTTGCGCGTCGTCGTCGTGTGGGAATGGTAGGCCTGGCGCCCGTGGAGCAGTCGGAACTCGCCCTTCGCCGGGTCGGGCATGACGAGGGGCGGCATCCACTTAGGCACGGGAGAAAATCCCGCGTTGGCAAAGGCCGTGCTGAAAAACTCCACCTTGCCCGTGGGAGTGGCGAATTTAGGCGTTCCGAGGAGGGAAGGTTGGTTGAGGACGACCGTCCCCTTGGCCTTCACCTCCGCAAGCGAAAGCCCCAACGGCGCGAGCATTGCCGCGTTGAGCTCGTCGAGGGTGAAGTTGAAGTACTTCCCTACACCTGCCGCCTCGGCGAGCCCGTTGTAGATCTCCCAAGCGGGTTTCGTCTCCGGGTGTACCTTGCCGATCACCTGCTGGCGAAGGGCGACGACGGGCTTCCTCCCGCCGACCCCTTCCACAAGTTCATCGCGCTCCAGGTAGCTCACTTCGGGCAGGACGTAGTGCGCGACCTCGGCGGTTTCGCTCATGAAGAGATCGATGGCCACGAGGAGCTCGAGCGAAGCGTACGCCTGTCGGGCAAAGGCGGGGTTGTTGTAGTGCATCACGGGATTCGTGTGTGCCACGAAAAGGGCCTTGAGGTCGCCCGAGAGGATCTTGTCGGGGATTGCCGACCCTACGTCTCCAATGAGCGGCCACTCCGCATCGACGCGCGCGAGCGTGGGCTTGGGAGGCGCGGGATGCTTCGCGGGATCGAGGGATCCGAACCCGGGCGAGGTCCCAAAGGTGAGACCTCCCTCCTTCTGGTAGTTCCCCAAGAGGGCGTTTACGAGGGCCACGGCGCGCGCCGTGTCCGCGCTGTTTTGGTAGTGCGCCCCGAAGGCGCCTCGCCAGCTCGGGTGGATAAAGGCGCGCGGGCGGTTTTTCCCAAGTCTGCGGGCGATTTCGAGGATCGTCGCCTTCGGTACGCCCGTGATGTCCTCCGCCCACTCCGGCGTGTACCCCTCGACCTCCTTGGCGAAGTGCTCGAACCCATATCCGTACTCGCGGACGAATTCCGCGTCGTACAGCCCCTCGCGGATGAGCACGTGGGCGAGGGCGAGGACGAAGGCGAGGTCGGTACCCGGACGAATGGGGACCCACTTCGTCGCCATTTGAAACGTGTTGTTCACCCGCGGGTCTACGAGGACGACCTGCGCCCCTTTGCGCCGGGCGCGGGCGAGGCTCAGAACGTCCCCCGGGGTGATCCCTTCCGCGAGGTTGCGGCCGATGAACACCATGTAGCGCGCGTTTTCGATGTCCGCACCGGGAACACCGCCTACCGTGTGCCTAAACCCCACGTTGCGCGCAGAGTTACAGGACGTCGCGTGGGTAAACACGTTCGGCGAGCCGAGCGCGGCCATGAGCCTCCGTCCGTACCACGTGTACATGGGGAGGTTGTGGCTGACGTGCCCTACGGAGCGCGGGCCGTACTTCGCCAAGATTTCCTTGAGCCGCTCGCCGATTTCCCGAAAGGCATCTTCCCAGGAGATCGAGGCAAAGCTGCCGTCCGGCTGACGCTTGAGCGGCTGCGTGATCCGCTTTCTGAGGTACGGCGTCATGATGAGGCCTTGGCCGCGCGCGCACACCTTTCCCTTGCTTTTGGGGTGCTGGGGAATCCCGGTGACGCGCCAAATGCGTCCGTGTTTCGTCTCCACATAGATTCCGCAGTGGTTCCCACATCCGTCGCACAACGTAGGAATCACGCGTACGTCGCCCTTTTCTACCGCCTGGGCCTTTTGCCACGTCCGGAATGAAAGCGTTCCCAAAGACGCGGCTGCGGCGACTCCTGCCGTAAGCTTGAGGAAGGTGCGACGGGTGAACTTTCCCGTAAGAGCCACGGCTCTTCCCCCCTTTGACGGTTTCGCGCCGACTTACGCGAAACTCCGCCCCGGCGAAAATCACCCGAGAATTGAGAATGTGAACTCTTTCACTTATGAGTCTAGCGTACCTTTCCTCTTTTGCCAAGGGAAACCCCCGAAGGTTCACAAACAATTCATCTCCCGTGCCCGTAAGGAAGAAACCAACGTTGCGAATAGGGATTACATCTGAGGATCTTCGACCGGGCCGGCGGAAACGCCGTGCCCTCCTGCCGACAGGACTAGCCTTGTGACGAAACAAAATCCGCCGCCTCTCGGGGGCGGCGGAAAGCGAAGAAAGTGGAGAAAGCGGCTTGAGCGTACGCCTACTCTCCCGTCGCAGGCGAAGGGGCCGTACGCGGGAGGTTCTCCGCCCCCCGCACACGGCGGGAGAACGCCCAATGTCCCACGAGCGCCGCTATGTACCCTACCGCGCCGATGATCCCGAGGGCGACGAGGTCGCCCCACCAAAGCGCGACAGAATTTCCCTTTACGGCGAGCTCGCGTAGGCCATGGAGAAAATAGGTGAGCGGGAGCGCGTGGCCTACGACCTTGGCCCAAGCAGGCATCGCCTCGAGCGGCCAAGTGTATCCGGAGAGGAGGAACGAGGGGAGCGCCACGAGCATCGTGTACTGGGTCGCGTAGACCGAGTTCGGCGAAAAGAGGGTGATGGCGAGTCCGAGCCCGAGAACCGCCCAGAGGAAGAGGAAAACGAGGAGGAGGAACTCGCCCGCGTTTCCGAGAAAGGGCATCCCGTAGATCTTGACCGCTCCTCCTACGAGGAGGACGGTGTTCCACAACCCCAGAAGGCCGTAGGGCACGCTTTTGGCCCAGAGGAATTTCCCCGTGTGCCCGTAGTACGGCGTCGTCGGCACGCTCATGGCGAGGGCGAGAAAGAGGACCTGCTGGAGGACGACGCCGTAGAGCCCGTAGAGGAGGAAGATGCTGTAGTTAAACCCTGGGTTATACAGGATGCGCGCCTCCGCCGTGAGTACGGGAAAGGGCGCGGTAAGAAAGGCAGCCTGCTGCGCCAGGGCAAAGCCCTGGACGATGTCCGTAGCCCCGCGGAGCGCGGCGTTGGCGACGATCATGTTGCTACCGTCGAGAAGGAGGAGGACTTTGTCCGGACCGGGGGGAAGGATCACCCCGAGCCGGGCCCTACCCTCGCGCACGGCGCGTTCGACTTCCGACTCCGAAGTCGTCGTCTCCACGAGGGAAAAGGTGTCTGTCGCCGAAGCGAAGGCCTGGGTGATCTGCCAGCTCAGGTCGTTTTGCGCCTCGTCGCAGACGATCACGGGAATGTGCGACACGCGGTTGGCGGAGTACACGCTCCCAAAGATGAAGAGGTAAAGAAGCGGCGCACCGAGGAGGATCACGAGGATGCGCGGGTTGTGGGTCAGGAGTTTAAGTTCGTCAAACACCTCACCGCACCTCCCAGCGCGCCGTGGCGCCCGCACGCACGTCCGCGGGGAGCTTTACGCGCACGAGGTAGCTCCGCAGGTCCGTTTCGTGGAGGTGGTTCGTCGCCTTGCGTACGGCGAACTGCGGGGCGCCGGAGACGGCGACGACAGATCCCGGCACCTCCTTCCCCTCCACCCAGACCGTAACGCGGTCTCCGACGCGAACGTTGGCGATGCGGTCCTCCGGGACGTAAAAGTCCGCCCACTTCTCGCGCGGATCCGCGAGGGTGAGGACGGGCATCCCCTGCCCGACGACTTCAAATGGTTCGACGAACTTGCGCACGACCTGCCCGTCGAAGGGTGCCGTAAGCACGGTGTGGGCGAGGTAGTCCTCGACTTCCTTGACGGCCGCCCGGGCCTCGGCGAGCTTCCCTTCGGCAAGGGCGACGTCCGCATCGGCCAGCTTCACCTGATCGCGGCCGGCCTGAGCCTGGCGGAGGGCCGCCTGCGCCTCTTCGAGCTGCGCCTGCGCCGCGTCCAGCTCTTCCTTGCGCACGCCTTTGCGGGCAAGGGCGAGCTGTTCTTCGGTTGCTCGCTTTTCTGCCTCCGCTTGGGCCACCTTGGCCTTCGCCTCGTCGAGTTTAAGCGAAAGTTCGGTGAGCGTAGCAGGGTCGGCCTTCCCCATCTGGACGAGCTTCGTGGTCTCTTCGAGTGCCTTGGCCAACGTGTCGCGGGCGCTTACGGCCTGCTCGTATACGGTCGTGGCGGCCGCGAGCTTCGCCTCGAGCATGGCGATTTCCTCAGGGCGCGGGCCGGACTTGAGGGCGTTGTACTTCGCCTGCGCCTGGGCGACCTTGGCCTGCACCTGCGCCAAAACGGCGGCCGTCTGCGCGTCCGTGAGGGTTTTCCCTTCTTGCGCCTTGCGCACGGCGGCTTCCGCTTGGGCCACGGCGGCCTGAGCCCGCTCGAGCTTGGTCTTGAGGTCCTGATCGTCGAGACGGGCGAGCACCTGCCCCTCCTTTACCTCGTCTCCGAGGCCGACGGAAAGTTCGGCGAGGCGTCCACCGACGAGGAACGAAAGGCGCACTTCCCGCTGCTGGACGATGCCCTCGACGGTAAATCCCTGCGGTGTGTCGGCCTGCACGTGCCCTACGAGAAGGACGTATGCCCCGGCAGAGAGGGCGAGGACGGCGACGACAAAGGCGACGCTCACCGCTGCCCGGCGCAGACGGGAGCTTTCCCTCGCGCGGGACAGCCAAACGCGAAGCGTCTCTCCCAGGCGGCGAACGAAAAGGCGAGACTTCTCCGGGACGAAGGAAACGATGCGGAAGAGCCGTCGCACGACCTTTCCCTCCCTTTCCCTGTTGTTGTCGTGCAGATCGCAGATCGCGCGCGGAAGAGCATAGAGGCCCGGCTTGCCCGTCGGACAACGTTCCGGACTCCGTCGCCGGTTACGGGGCAAACCCCAGAGCCCGCAGGTAAAAGGCTACGAGTGCCTCCTTTTCCCGCTCCGTCGGGGGACGTTCCTGTAGAGCCCGGCGGAGGACGGCGAGGGCGAGCCCTCCTACGACGGCGCCCGCAAAGAGGTCCGTGACGCAGCCGGAAACATCCTCGACCGCACAGGCAAACGATGCCCGCCCGCTTTCCCTTTCCGACGCGAGGAGCCGGTCGAGCAGGGAAAAGTACGGGGCAAAGATCTCCTGAACGTCGAGATCCGCCACGCGCCCCCGGGACGAAAAGCGGACGAGAAGGCGAAGGAGAGAACGGTGTGCGCAAAGGAGTTCGAGCTTCGTCCACAGGACGCGGCGCCAGCGCTCCGCGGGGGAAAGCCCGCGCGCGGCTTCGTAGGTTTCTTCGGTCTTTTCCGTGAGGAAGCGTACGGCACCCGCCAGCACTTCGCGAAAGAGGGCTTCTTTCGAGGGGAAGTAGTTGTAAAGCGTCTGCTTCGCTACGCCGCTGGCCTCCGCAATCGCGTCCATGGACACGCCCTCATAGCCGCGTTCGGAAAAGAGGACGAGGGCGGTGCGCAGCACGCGCTGCACGCGCTCTCCGGCATGCGCATACGTCTCCCCCAAGCGGTACGAAAACCCGTTGAAAGTCCCTCTTTCCGTCGACCCGTTTCCCTCCATACAGCACCTCCTCGAGCTGGATGCGTTGGTCACGGTGCAGTCCTGCAGCGCGGAGGGCGCCCTTTCGGGAAGCGCGCCGTCCCGTTCCCCCGCCTGGGGTTTCAAGGTTCCGCGCTCCACCCCCGTCCTCCCTCGAAGCCCCGAGGGGCGGAAACGCGTTTCCTTGCGCCGGCGTGACCATACTAGACCGTCTAGTCTAAACCGGGCACAAGGGGAATTCTACGTCCGAAGGCCCCGTCCGTCAAGTACTTGAAACTCTCCCTCTTATGTCGGAAGATGGGCACGTACGGGAGGGAAGGACTCGTGGGGGCACGCCCTTTGCTCAAGTTGGAACGGCTCAGCGATCGACCGATCCTCGAACCGAGGCCGCACATCCCGTGGGAACGGGCAGCGGTGTTCAACGCTGCGGCGGTTCTCCGCGACGGATACGTGCACCTCTTGTACCGGGCAAGCGACAAGCCCTTTTTCCTCGACTCTCCGGAACCCGATCCTGCGCGCAAGTTTACCTCTGTGATCGGCTACGCCGTGGGGGACGGGATTCGCTTCGAACGCTTCGACGAACCGGTGCTCCTCCCCTACGGCGAAGACGAAGATTGGGGGGTAGAAGATCCGCGGGTGACGGAAATCGAAGGCACCTACGCGATGGTCTACACCGCCTTCGGCGGGAGAAGCTGGTTCGACTACCGCCCCAAGATCGCCTTTTCCCGCGACCTCCGCAGCTGGGAAGGCCGGCGGGTGCTTCTCGATGAGGTGAACAAAGACGTCGCCCTCTTCCCCGAACGAATCCGGGGGCGCTACGCGCTCCTCCACCGGCGGATTCCGCATATCTGGATCGCCTTTTCCGAGGACCTTGTCCGGTGGGAAGACCACCAAATCCTCCTCCCCACCATCCCCGGGACCTGGGAAAGCAAAAAGGTGGGCATCGGTGGACCGCCCCACAAGACTCGGGAAGGGTGGGTGCTCTTCTACCACGCCGTGGACGAGGCGAACGTCTATCGCCTGGGGGTGGCCTTGCTCGATTTGGAAGACCCCACAAATGTCCTCGCGCGCTACCCCCATCCCGTCCTCGAGCCGGAACTCCCGTGGGAACGGGAAGGCCTCGTCCCTAACGTCGTCTTCAGCTGCGGTTCCGTGGAAAAGGATGGGGCCTACTACGTCTACTACGGAGCGGCGGATACGGTCCTCGGGGTCGCCGCCCAGGGCAAGGACCGGATCGTAGATCAACTCGTGAGACTCGCGTAATCGGGTGAGGTCTCGGGGGCGGCGGGCATCGGGACCGCCGCTGCCCTGCCTTCCGCGGACCGGACGTTCACCCTTCTTCGGCCCGACCTTCCGGAGTTTGGGGAGAAAAGACCTCCGAGGCCGTCGCCGCGAGGTACACATCGGAAGGACGTTCTTTGGCGCGTTTTTTCAAGAGGGCCGCGGCCTCCGAGAGCATGAGGGGGTCGCCGCGAAGGGGATCTAGACAGTGGACGAGGACGACGGAAAGGGTGAGGAGCTCTTCGTCGGGCGTTCCCGCCTTGCGTCCCGCGATCCCTTGGAGGAAGAGCTTGCGTTCGGCGCGGAAGCGGGCAAAGACGAGGTCCGCAAAGCGGTCGGCGAACTCCTGCGGCAAAAGGGCGACAAAGTCGTCCCCTCCGACGTGGCCCACGAAGGCTTCGGGGATCACCGTCTCCACTTCCCGCAGGACGTCGGCGAGAAAGCGGATCACCTCGTCGCCGCGCTGAAAGCCGAAACGGTCGTTAAAGGCCTTAAAGCGGTTCAGGTCGATGTAGGCAAAGGAAAACGGCTGCCCGCGGGCGAAGAAATCCGCAAGCGCGCGGTTGATCAGGTGGTTTCCCGGAAGACCGGTAAGCGGATTCGTAAGCCGCAAGACCTCCGCCTTTACGTTGGCGAGGTAATCGAGAAGCGAGGCGAGAGGAACAATTCCCAATGGCTTTCGGTCCTCGGCGACGACGATCGGTTCGCACAGCCGACCTTCCCTTCCGGGTTCGAGGAGGAGGCGCGCCGCCGTGTCTACGGGGACGTTGGGGGCGAGGACGAGGGCGTCGCGCGTGGCGACTTCTCCCGCCTGCTTGCGGATGTAGAGGGCGTATCCGTACTGCGTGGAGAGAAGCCCATCTAACCGCGACCGCTGAACTACGCCTAAGTATTCCCCTTCTTCGACTACGAATACGACGTCCTCCCCCAAAAGGTCGAAGTACTCCTTGAGCTGCGAAACGGGCATCTCCGGCGGAACCGCGGAAACAGGCTGCATGATCTCCCGCACCGTCTTCGTCAGGCTCTTGAGGTCGACGGCGCGACGGTTTCGGCGGAGGGTTTCCTCGGCCTCTGCCGGAAGGCTCAAGGAGGGCGGGTGTTGCGGCCGCCCGAGGAAAAACCCTTGGCCGCATGCCACGCCGAGGCGGACCAACTGGGCAAACTCTCCCTCCGTCTCTACGCCCTCGGCAATGAGGTGGCTTCCGGCCTTCGTGGCAAACTGAACGATTCCTTCGAGCAGGCTTTGCTTTACGAGGTCACGGTCCAAGTCCGCGATGAGGGAACGGTCGATCTTGATGTAATCGGGCCGTAGTTCGAGGATTCGCCTGAGGGAGTTGTAGCCCGATCCCGCATCGTCCAGGGCGATGCGGAAGCCTTGCTCGCGGTAATAGCGAGTTACCTCCCGAAGGAGCTCCGGCGTACCTACGGCCTGCTCCTCCGTGACTTCGAAGACGACCTCTTCCGGAGAAAGGCCAAAGCGAAGGAGGAACTCCTTGGTCGTGTAGGGGCGAAAGCTCGGATCCAAGAGGACGGAAGGGCTCACGTTGAGGAAGAGGCGCGCGCCGCCGCCCACGCGGCGGAGGTAGGGGACGATTTCCCGAATCGCCTTTTCTCGAACGCGACGCTCCAGGACGTGGAGGAGTCCCACGCGCTCCGCCTGAGCGAAGAGGACGAGGGGGCTCTCCCACGGAGAACCCGCCGGTCCGCGGGTAAGCGCTTCGAATCCGAGGATTTCCCCCGTGTCGAGGCGGAAGATGGGTTGAAAGAGAACGCGGATATTGCCCTCTTCTACGATCGCCGAAATCTCCGAACGGAGGGAATGGGTTTCTTCCGCACGCGGAACCTTGGCAAAGGTGAGGGCGCGTTTTACGGCGCTGTATAAAAAACGGGCGGCGTTCTCCGGCGAAAAGTGGAGAAGCGGAACCGCGCTCACGTGAAAGCGAAGCTCTGCCCCCACCTCCGGATCGCTTCGGGAGACGGCGGCGACGAGTTCGTCGCGGACGAACTCGGCAATCGCCCGAGCGGCGCGGACAACGTCTTCCGCCTCTTCGCCTACGACCTGCACGAGGACGAAGTAGTCGTCGCCGAAGGACCGAAAGGCGGCGGTCACGAATTGACGCCGCTCCCAAAGATCGATCAAGGCAGCATCCAATAGGCCTAAAACCTCTTCCATCCGATGGACGCCGAAGCGCGCTTCGAGCTCACCGAACTTCTCGACGTCGAAGTAGAGAAGGGCGTTGGCTCCCGTCTGGGCGAGGGACTCGGGCGTCCAAACTTCCCCTTCCCCGCCTCGAAGGGGAACAAACCCGAGCATGGTCGCCGCCTCCTCGTGACCCCGGGTACGTATCCGAAGCGATCTGACTCGGGACCTGCGTCTTAGGCCAAACGCTTGCCAAGATTCGTATACGTCCACTTTCTTACGTATACCCGACTTATCGACAAGATGCAACCACATTCACCGAAAAATCTCTGCCGCTCGGCCCGGGAGGAAAGACCCAAGAACGACCAGGAGTTCTCCCTATGGGCTTAGGAAAACGCCGATGGGACGCGAGCGAAAGGTCCCCCATTGCCGAAGCCTCGGAAACGGCCTTTCGCAAAGTAAATCGCACGGAGAGGACCCTGGGTAGAGCCGACCCGCATACGGGAAAGGTCTTCAGAAAAAGCCAACCGCACACAGCCGGACGAATGCCGAAGACCTCTGAAGGGTATGCTCGCTTACTGCGAGATCTTTTCGCCCTGGCTTGACTCCGAGGGCGGGAAAATGTACTATATGCGTGGTGAGAATGAAAATAAATCGCCGAGGAGGGACTCCCATGGCATCCCTTACCCTTGCAGAGCAGTTTACGCTCCGGGCGCTCACGGGACGCGTAGTCGGAGAGGCTATTGCCAACGCGATCGGCGTAAAGGGTACGCTCGGAATCCTCACGAACAAGACGTACATCTGCGCGAGCCTCACGGGCGCAATCGAGGCGGCTTACGTCGCGCACTACGGCGGAACGCGCCGCGTCGTGACGACGATGGCGGAATCGGAAGACCAAGTGAAGTCGGCTTTGGAAGGACTCGCCGGGTCGAGTTTGGTATTTACGGCCTTCGGCGGCGAAGCGGGTGCTGACGTCAACCTTCCGCTCACCCGGGCGTTCCTCCGGGCGCTCAAGGACACCTCGTGCAAGGCAGACGTCTTCTTCCACGTGCGCATCTGGGCGCCGGGCTTTGTGAAGAAGGTTCTCGAAGAAGACCCCTCCCTCGCCGAAGGGCTCAAGAACCGGAACGTGTACACGTTCACCTTCGATCTGGAAAAGGGGTTCTTCTTCTTCAACCGTGTGGTGCTCGGGGCGGACAACTCCCTCACGCTGGAAAAGATCGCCGAAGCACCGATCGGCGTGGAACACAACGAACTTCTGCGCAAGAGCCTCTAAGGGCGGCAAAACCGGCGGAACTTGCGCACGGGCGGAAAGCCGTCCGGGCTTTGTGCAGAAGCATCGGCACCAAAAATGCAAGCCCCCGGAAGTTTCCGGGGGCTCTTATTCGTGTTCGCTCGATTCCCGCCGCGGCGCAGCCCGGTGCGCCGCTCTTGCGGAAGTCCGTACCAATGCGATCGTGCCTTATGCCCTGCCGATTTCGCCGCGGGCGAAGGCCTCGACGATTTCCCTTGCCGTGCCCATTTTGGGATTTACCAGGACGAGCCGCAAACCCTCTTTTTGGGCCCGCCGCATGCCGTGGCCGATGTGGTCGAGAAGGACCACGTCCACGCGGTGGCGCTTCAAAAAGTCGAACACGGCGTCGCGGTGGCGCCGAACTTCTTCGTCGTCTTCATGCTCGTGCTCGTGATCGTGGTCGTGATCGTGATCGTGATCGTGGTCGTGGTCCTCGGCTTCCTCGTCGCCGTGATGATGGTCGTGGGCGTGGTGCGGCCCGTGGTGATGCCCGGGATGGAGGTGGGCGAAGTCGCTCTCCACCTCTTCCCATTGGGTGATCGTCCCGTTTTCTACGGTGGCAATGGCAATGGTCTTGGCACGACCGAAGTGCGGATTCATCCTCCCGCTGCGAAGCACGGCAATGGCGACGCGCACGACTAACCCTCCTTATACAAACGTGCGTATTTGTCCTCCTCCCGCGGGCCGAGTGCCCCACGGAATGCCCATCCCTCGTCTGGCGGCGGCGGTGAGTCGAAATTGGGCATCTGCCGATTACCGGCTTTTCCTATTGTACCACAGGATGGGAGAACGAGCGCAGAACGGGGGACAGCCGTACTTCTTTTTGCCGCTTGGTGGAAAAACCGAAGGATCATCGGCATGGACGCCGGTGTAAAAGGATGACACGAACGGACCGAATGCAAACGAAAACGGCGCAGGGAAACCTGCGCCGTTGTTTGCTTTCGTATGGTGGACCCTGAGGGACTCGAACCCCCGGCCTCTACCATGTCAAGGTAGCGCTCTAACCAACTGAGCTAAGGATCCACCTTGGTGCGGTGGGCGAGACTCGAACTCGCACGCCTTGCGGCACTACCCCCTCAAGATAGCGTGTCTACCAATTCCACCACCACCGCACATGACGGTACCAGAGCCTCTCGGTTCCGGCACCTGAACCTGCCCGCGGCAGGATGTAGGCCTGGTCGGAACGGCGGGACTTGAACCCGCGACCTTACCCACCCCAAGGGTACGCGCTACCACCTGCGCCACGTCCCGACGTTTGGCTCCCTTTCGCGAACCGGCAAGAAACATCATACCGAATCCGTCGGCGGACGTCAAGGGGGATCCGAAAAGTTTTTTCGTGGGGTGACGGACTGGATCTCCGCGGCGACAGCGGTTACGTGGGGGTCTGAAAAGTTTTCTCGTGGGGGTGCCCCTCCCCGTGTCCGCCCGCGCCCTCCCCTAGAGATCCCGGGGAATTTGCAGGAGACGGCCGTGCAGCGGCGGCTTCGGGTCCTCTTGGACGTACACGGGATGAGCTTACGGATCGGATCCCGGAAGGAAGCGCACGGCGTTTCGCGTCCCCGCCTCCAGGCGATTCCCGAGAAACTTCCCAAGAGAGGCGAGAAACCCTTCTTCTACCCCGAGAGGGTCGGAAGGCGCGGAGTGCGAAACCTCGCGCGTTTCTTCGGAGGTCTCCGGCCCGGTATGCGCATCCCTACGTGCCGCATCGTCCGTCGGGGAAGTGCGTACCTCGGAGACGGCGTGCGGGCCAGAAGAAGCCGCCTGATTCGATGCGGTACTTCGTTCTCCCCCCGACCCCGCCGCAGGGCGGTCGCGTACGAGTTCGCCGAAGCTGAGACCTAATACGAAGCCGAAAAAAAACGCCAGGGCGAGGACGAGGCTTACCGTGAGAAAGGAGTTCTTCACTTTGCCTCCCCTCCGTTTTCGCCGACGATCTGGCGGACGACGGGAACGGCATCCGCGTAGTACTCAAAGAACACCCGGGCGAGAAGACGGGCGGTGCGCTCGCTTTCCTCGCGCGTATTTTCGATGCCGCCGATTTCCACGGTCAGGGCGTTCGGGGAGAGGGACTGATTGTACTCTCCGTTCCGTCCTTCCGTCCGCTCGTGGTACACCGTAGGCCGTGTGATTCCGGGGTAGCGCGCCTCGAGACGGCGGACGAGTTCCTGGGCAAGGGCGGCGTTCGCCTGCCAGTTTGGATTTCCCTTTCCGATCACAAACATGACCTTGGCGTAGGGGCGTCCGTCGATTTGCACGGTCGACTGCTCTCGGGGGACGCCGTCGCGGTGGATGTCGAACACGTAGGTGATGCGCGGGTTTTTGGAGAGGTAGGTCTCTACGACCTCGCGCGATTTGGCATACGAGTGCCCGTAGGTGAGCCCGTCGCGGAGGAGGAGGGCGTAGATGTCCGTCGTGTCGTGCAAGGTCGGAACGCCCAGGCGGTTGAGCTCGTCGACGAAGGCCTTGCCTACGAGGGTGATGTTCACCTCGGGATCAAGGCCATAGCTCTCCTTTCGCCCGCGGGTGACCTCGACCCACGACTCGCGGTTGTGCGTGTGGTAGACCAGCACCACGGGGAGGTTGGCCTTGACCTGGGCGAGGTCCGGCTTGGGAGCGTGTACGGGAAGCCCTTGCTCCGAAGGCTCTTGGGTCGGGGGCTTCCCTTCTCCTTTCTCCTTCGGCGGGAGTACCCCGGAAAGATCCCCGGGAAGGGGGGCGTCGCTCCCCGCTCCGCTCGCGTACGGATCGGGAAGTCCTCCGAGCAGCGGTAGCTTCGAGACTACGGCGTGTGCGAGCGTCTCGCGGTCGACCGTCTCCCCGTACGGAGGCAAAAGGAGGGTGAGGTGGGTTTGGGGCGGCAAAGAGGCAAAGGACTTCCCGAGGGCCATTCCTAAAACAGCAATGCCCCCGACGACGAAGAGGAAGTCGAGGAGGAAAGAAACGGGCGAGAATTTCCGCGTACGTCGCACGACGCACCCCCCCTTGCTTGTCCGAGTCGGATCTCCCGCGCGTCTCGGTAGATCACCGTATGCAAGGGGGGGCGGTCGTATTCCCGAAAGCCTCAAAAGACGCCGTAGTTGTCCGCCGTGACGTCGGGGTGAAGGGCGCGGTTCAGCGCCGCAGCCAAAAAGGTGGCGGCCCGGTCGATGAAGGCGTCGATGTCTTTGGGGGTGACGATGAAGTTGTACTCTACGGGGCCGAGGACCTCGACGAAGAGGGAGCGGCGCTCGTCGTCCGAAAGCTCTCCGAGAAAACCCAAGATTGCCTGACGCACCTCGGACGTAGGTTTGGATTCGCGTATGGGCGAGGAGGTAATCCCGGGAAGCGCGTCGGGAGAGACGAGCCTCCCCCTTGGCGGAGGATCGGCCTCCCAGGACAACTGCCGTCCGATCGAGCGCTCGAGGACGTGGAGCGTATCGGCCACAATCGTCGCGGCGTCTACCACCGTGGGGATCCCGACGGCGAGCACGGGTACCCCGAGTTCTTCCCGCGTGAGCGGTCGGCGCTTCATACCCAGACCCGACCCCGGCACGATCCCCGTGTCCGAAAGTTGCACCGTCGTGTGCAGGCGATCGAGGCGGTGGGCGCGCAGAGCGTCGACGGCGACAATGGCCCGAGGGGCGACGGCGCGCGCCAGCGCGGCGACGATTTCCCCCGTTTCGATCCCCGTCGTCCCCAAAACCCCAGGGGCCACGGCGGCTACGGGCCGAAACCCAGAAACGTCGACGCCTTCCGCGCCAAAGAGGTGATTCGTGACGTGAACGCGGGCAACGACTTCGGGGCCGAGGGCGTCTGGCGTGACGTCGCGGTTGCCGAGCCCGACGACGAGCACGAGATCGTCTGGACCGATCCCGAAATCCGCGAAATACCGGTGCATCTCGGAGGCGAGGCGGTCTACGACGCGGGGAAGGAACGTGCGGTCTTCTTCGCGCAGGCGAGGGGCTTCGAGAGTCGTGTACCTCCCCTTCGCCTTCCCGAGGCGGTCCGCCGCGGCGTCCGTGCGAATTTCCATGCGCGTGATCCGCATGCCGTCCTCCTCTTCGACGTCTACCTCTACTCCGTCCACATCTCCCCCGTCGCGGGCGCGAACGGCCTCTCGCGCTTCTAGGGCTAAGTCCGTACGCATGAGATCCGGAAAGGCTAGAGGGCGTTCCATACCCGTCCCTCCTCGCGAAGTCGGTCCCTTTTTCTCGTTTGCACTATTGACATAGTGACATCATGGGTGCTAGACTGTGATTGTGACAAAGTTGTGTCAGCCCCAGCCCGGGGATGTATGTCTTTCGGGGCATCCTAGGGACGTCTCGAAGGACGACGGAAGCGCTTGCCTCTAGGCCAAAATGCAACCGCTCGCACAACCGCTTTCACTCGCCGGATGCGAGCCCACGGGCCGACCGAAACTCTCGGAGAGCGGAGGGCGGCACAAAGATCGCACCGGGGCAGTCGGGAAAGCGCATGCGAAAGCGCATACGCCTTTCCTCCCGAGGTAGTCTGCTCCGGAAGAAAGGAGGACACACCATGGCCCGCATCGTGATTCTCGGGTCCGGCTTTGCCGGTCAGACTGCCGCCTTTTATCTCCGCAAGTACATCGGCAAGCGGAACCACGAGGTCGTCATGGTCACGCCCGCCGAGTACTTCACGTACCAACCCTCGCTCGTCTGGGTCGGCGTCGACCGGATGAAGGTCCACCAGGCCACCTTCCCCCTGGAGCCGGTGTACCGCAAGTTCAACATCACCTACAAGCGAGCCTACGCCCGCGAAATCCATCCCGAAACGCAGAAGGTCGTCATCGAATACGTGGGCGGCGGACGCGAGGAGATCTCCTACGACTACCTCGTGAACGCCACCGGGCCTCATCTCGCCTTTGAAGAGACGCCGGGCATGGGTCCCGAGCACGGGACCACCTACTCCATCTGCACGGCGTCTCACGCCGAAGAGACGCGCAAGGCATACCTCCAAATCGTCGAACGCCTGAAGCAAGGGGACCGAGTCAAGATCGTGATCGGCGTCGGCCACCCCACGGCAACGTGCCAGGGGGCGGCCGTGGAGTACATCACGAACGTACACGCGGACCTCGTCCGCCGCGGACTCCGCCACAACGCGGAGATTACCTGGCTTTCCAACGAACCGGAGCTCGGCGATCTCGGCGTGGGCGGCCTCGTCTTCCGCCGGGGCGACAAGATCGTCACCTCCCGCGACGTAAGCGAGGCCTTGTACGGGGAGTTCGGCATCAAGACGCAAATCCAGACGGCGGTAACGCGCGTGGAACCGGGAAAAATCTACTGGGAAAACGCCCGCGGCGAACAGGGGGTTCTCCCGTACGACTTCGCCATGCTCATCCCGCCCTTTAAGGGGGCGCGCATCGCCTACGTAGGCCGTGACGGAAGCGACCTCACGAAGGAGCTCACAAACCCTGCGGGATTCCTCAAGGTCGACGGCCGGTACGGGAAGAAGTGGGAGGAGCTCACGGAAGACGACTGGCCCAAGCTCTACCAGAACCCCATCTTCCCCAACATCTTTGCCGCCGGAATCGCGTTTGCCCCGCCGGGGGCGGTGTCGAAGCCGCTCTACACACCTTCCGGACGGCTCATCCAGCCGACGGTCCCCCGCACGGGCATGACGGCCTCGCTCATCGGAATGGCTGTGGCGAAAAACCTCGTCGACCTGCTTCACGGACGCCCCGCGTCCCACGAAGAGCCGATGACGGAAATGCCGGGCTCGTGCGTGGCCTCGCTGGACGCTTCCATTTTCCGCGGCGAAGCCTCGACGATCATCATGTACCCGGTAGTGCCCAACTACAAGCTCTACCCCGAATTCGGGCGCGACCCGGACATCACGCGGATGGAGCTTGGGCTTGCCGGTGCATGGATCAAGCGGATCCTGCACACGACGTTCATCTACAAGATGAAGGGCCTCCCCGGTTGGAGCTACATTCCCGGCTAAGGGCATACGGGCCCGAGAAACCTTCGGCAAAGGGAGGGAATTTCCATGGCCATTCGCTCGGAGGAGTTGGTCGCGCTGCCTCGAATGGGTCACGAGGAAATTCGCAAGGCGCCTCCGTTCTCGCGCTTCTGGCGGAAATGCTACCTGTATCAGATGTACCGCTTTGCCGTGATCAACATCCGCATGCTCATGGCGATCTTCGGCCAACCCGCAAAAAAGATCAAAGAGCAGATGCGGGAGGAAGAAAGGAAGTAGAGCGGGAGAGCCCCCGAAAGTTCCCAGGTGCGCCGAATCCCTGGCGTTCGGGAACGCAGGAAAAGCCAGGCGCTCCGGGCAGAGCCGCGTCCGGAGCGCCTTTTCGTTTCCCTTCTTCAGGCGAGGGCTTCGGCGCAGCGGCGGCAGAAGTCGTTTCCGTCGTCGTGCGCCTGTCCGCGGTACACCGCCCGGAAGTCCAAGAGGCCCTCACCCAAGGCACGTAAGAGGACCTCCGCCGTCCCTTCGTTTGTGGCAATGGGGACGTCGTACACGTCGGCGACGCGCAGGAGCGCGCTCACGTCGGGTTCGTGGGGCTGTGCGGTGAGCGGGTCGCGGAGGAAGATTACGGCGTCGACGAGGTTGCAGGCGATTAGGGCTCCGATCTGTTGGTCCCCGCCATACGGGCCGGAAGCAAAGGGGCGTACGGGAAGCCCCACTTCCTCCCGCAGCCGTTTCCCCGTCGTACCTGTGGCGAAGAGGACGTGCCTCTCGAGAAGCGGACGGTACGCGGTGAGGAGGCGGACGAGGTCGTCCTTTTTGCGGTCGTGGGCGATGAGGGCGATGTGAAGCGTCGGACGCTGTTCGGGCGAAACCACGTTCATCCCCCGCTCAGGCGCAATCCTCCCTTGCGCCTTCTCCTTGTACATGGTAGACTGTTTTTCGTGACTCTCGACGAGATGCGGTTCATGCGGAGCGCCGCACGGAACGTTCGCCTCACATTGTACGGAAGAAGCGGCATGCACGCACGCGCATTCCCATACGGAAGACGCGAAACCGCAACCATCCGACTCATCGAGGAGGGGATTTCATGCCCAATACGCGGTCGGCGGAAAAGCGCCTGCGCCAGAGCTTGAAGCGGCGCCAGCGCAACCTGCTCATCAAGGCGGACCTGCGCATCCGCATCAAGCAACTCGAGCGTGCGATCAAAAACGGAGAACCTCTGGAAAAGGTCCGCGAACTGTACAACATCGCCGCCAAGCGCCTTGAAATGGCCGCGTCCAAGGGCGTCATCCATCGGAACAAGGCAGCGCGCAAGAAATCGCGCCTTATGGCCAAGGTAAACGCGTACGCCGCAAGTCTCGCGCAAACAGGCGGCTCTGCGGAAGAAGCCTAAGCGCCGGCCCCAAGGGGGGCCGGTTTTTTTTATCCCCTGATAATCTTTTCTTTGCACCGCTGCACCACGCAAAGAAAAGAAACCGAGGAGAGCAAAGGAACGTGCCCTTCGTACGGGAAAACCGAAGGGATGCTAAAGAAGCGTGCAATGGGCAAAAGAGACACGGGATCAGCAAAGATGCGTTCGGGCGTCAGGACCGCGCCTTTTTCGTCCGAAAAGAAGGACCTCATCCTGCCGACGAAGACGAACGGGTGGGACGGGCGACCTTCGTCGCGATTTCGAGAAAAAACAACCATAGGGCTTCGCGCCGTTCTTCTTCGCGGTAGATGCTCTTGAAGCGCCCGTCCAACTCCGCGGCTTCGAGGTAGAAGCGTACGAGCTCTTCCTCGGAATAGCGAGCGCTTTCGCGCAGGGCCATACGGACGGCGTAAGGATGCATGCCGGAGGCGCGGGCGAGCTCCGATTCCGTACGGTGTCCCCGCTCTTGCAGGTGACGGAGGACGAGGAAACGCTCGATGCGCTGCGCGACGAGGGCGAGGAGCCGAATCGCCTGGTTTGGGCCGCCGGGAAGGGCCGACCAGTGCATTTCCATCTCCCGCACGTCTCCGCGCCATACGGCGGAAAGGAGGGGAAAGGCGTCCCCTTCTTCCGGAGGCGGGACGAGGAGGCGGACGTCTTCGCCGTCGAGCGCCTCGCCCTTCCGAGTTCGGGCGTAGAGGAGAATTTTGTCTACGGCGAGACGCAAGGCCGAGTACTCCGCGGGCAACGCGTACTCGAGGTAGGCCAACGCGTCTTCCGTAAACCGTACACCGTTCGCACGGGCGACCTCCTGTACGAAGGCGACGCGCTGCCGCGCTCCGGGGAGCGCGAGGGTGAGTACGCCCGCGGCACGTCGTTCCACCCAGGCAACCGTGCGCTTGCGCCGATCGAGGTGTGCTTGCGGCACGAAGACGACGAGTGCGGTCTCCGGCGGCCAACTTCGCCCCGCTTCCTCCGCCCAGGCCTCGAAATCCTTGAGGGACTTGCCGCCCTCCGCCGTCCCGAGAAACGTCGCTCCCTTTACCCAGAGGATCTTACCCGAGGAGAAAAACGATCCGGAGGCCCACTCCCGAACCACAGCCTCCCACCCGTCGGCCTCCGCGTCGAGGACGACGGTTTCAAATCCCTCCGCCGCAAGGGACGACGCGCCCGTCTCGGGCTTCGCCGGATCGAGCGCGGCGAGGTCCAACTTCTGGCTCCATTGCGGAAAGGAGGCGGAAACGGCTGCGCAAAACCGAGCGCCGAGTTCCCCTCCGGGACAAGCGCCCCCTTCCTCCTCCCCTTCCCGCCGAATTCCGTCTCCCCCCTGCCGGAGAGAGGCTATCAGAAAGCGGGCTACCGCCTCGAGGAGAGACACATCCTCCCCGACGAGTACAGCGAGGGGAAGTTTTCCCTTCGGTTCGTCCTCTTGAGCGGCCGAACGCCTCCTCTTCTGCTTGTCCGATGAAGAAGCGGTCACGTCGTTCCCCCCCCAAAGGGAAAGGGGCCTTACGGCCCCGACGCCACCTTTCCCTCTATGGAAACGCCGAGCATTCGTCCGCGGACCGACTGCTCGGGCGGGAAGCGTGGCGATCTTAGTGTGTGCCGACCGCACGCGAGCGTACGCGCCGAGTGCGGAACGAATCCCGCCAAATTGTGCCTCGGACGTTGTCCGAGTTAGAGCGGTGAGGAAGCCGCATCGCCGGTTTTGCCTTCCCCCTCCCCGCTCGCTTCGGCAAAGAAGATCGGGATGTCGCCGATCTCCCCCCAAAGTCCGCGGGGAAGGGAACTCAAGATCAGGCGCCCGTAGGAGCGGCGGAAGAGGCGCGGATCGAGGAAGACGACGACGCCACGGTCCGATTCGTGGCGGATAAGGCGGCCCAGACCTTGGCGGAGCTTGACGATGGCCTTGGGGAGCATGTAGGCGCGGAATTCGTCTCCTACGTCCCCCGAATGGCGCGCGGCCAAGGCCGCCACCAAAGGATCGCGCGGGTTGGGAAAAGGGATCTTGGTGATCACGACCGCACGCAAGGATTCCCCGCGAAGGTCGATCCCCTCCCAAAAGGTATCGTTTCCGAGGAGGAGGGCGCGCTGCGCTTGCCGAAAGCGCTCGAGGAGCTCCTCGCGCGAACTTGCCGGCGTGTGGGCGAGTACCTCCACCCCTTCCGCCTCGGCCCAGGGCGAGAGCGACGCGGCGACTTCTTCGATCACACGGAAGTTCGTAAAGAGGACGAGGACTTTGCCGCCGAGGTACGGGTAGAGCTCCTTGAGCTTTTCCGTCACGAACGGAGTGTGGTGGTCGAGAGCCCGGGTACCCGCGGGTGGGAAGGGGCCCTCGCGCATTCCGACATAGAGGATCCGCCCAAAGGTGCCCGGCGGGGGCTCCGAGAGGAACTTCGTGTAGGTGCGGAGTCCCATTTCTCGGGCAAAGAGGTCCACTTCCCCGGCAACGGCGAGCGTGGCGCTCAAAAATACGGGCGCGACCTTCTCCCAATGGTCGCCGAGCACCTCACCGGCATCGAGAGGTCGGGCAAAAAACGCCACGTTCTCCGGAGGAGGGAAGGCAGTACGGCTCTGCACTTCCGCGCCCGAAGACGCAGGAAGGAGGGTGTCTCCCTTCGTAGCCTCCCCACGGCGAACTTCCAAACCCGAGAAGGACCAGCCGTACACCCAGGCGTCACCGCCCTCGCCGGCGAGGAAAAAGGAAAGATCCTGTTCCAGAGCATCGAGGCGGCGGAGAAAACCGCGAATCCCCACGGCTCCCGGATCGGAGGCGTCGAATTCCTCGCGCTTACGCGTGAGGAAATTCCGGAGGACCTCGTACGCCCCCCGTTCGTGCCGGGAAACGTCAAACGGAGGGGCGAGACGTCCGGCGCGCTCCATCCCTTCGCCGTCCCCGAAGAGCGAGAGCGGTCCGTTCCCTTCGACTGCCGCAGCGGGAAATACCCGCCGGACGATCTCTTCAAACGTCTTGCGAAAGCCGACGAGGAAGTTTTCCAAGAGGTAGAGGAAATGCGCCCGTTCGCCTTCGTTGGGAAAGGCGTGGTTTACCCACGCCCGCCGTCGCCGACGCACTTCGTCGTACAGCGCGTAGGCGCGGCCTAGGGTGATTTCCCGGCCGAAGAACGCGGGAAATACGTCCGCCAACCGGTGCGCCTCGTCGAAGAGGACGCGCCCGTGGGGAGGCAAAACCCCCGCCTCTCCGGCCCGGCTGCGGGCGACGTCCGTGAGGTAGAGGGCGTGGTTCGTGACGACGACCTCTGCCTCCGCCAGGCGGCGGCGTGCCCGCTGGACGTAGCAGCGGCCGTAGTAGGGGGAGGCGTGGTGCAGGCAGTCGTCGGGATCCGCACGAATCTCCTCCCAAACCTCTGCCGGGATCTTTAGCGGAAACTCGTCCCGAAGCCCTTCCTCAAGCTCCAGGGCTTGACCGACGAGTTCGACGGCGAGCGGAACGTAGGGAACTCCCGAACTTCGGGCGTGGCCGGTGAGGATGGGCTCCGCCCAGGCGAACAGCCGCCTGAGGCAGACGTAGTTTCCCCGGCCGCGGGCGATTTCGAGGCGGGGTACGGGAAGGCCTAGCCGCCTGAGGGCCTCGCGGGCTACCGGCCACTCCCGGTCGACGATCTGTTCCTGCAAGGGCAACGTGTGCGTCGCGACGACCACCGTATCCTCCGCGAGGACGGCGTACAACGAAGCGGCCAAGAGGTACGCCAAAGTCTTCCCTGTCCCGGTCGCGGCCTCGGCGAGAAGGGGACGACCGGTCAGGAAGGACTCGACGAGCACCCGGTAGAGCTCACGCTGCACGTGCCGCGGCCTGTACCCCGGGAGGATCTGAGAAAGGATCCCGCCTTCGGCAAACAGGGCTTCCGCGTACCTTTCGAGCTTCGCCCGAAGCTCGTCCACCGTACCCCACCACCTCCCCGCCGCCTCCACGGGCATCTGCGGCCGTCGGGATCCGCTCGAAGCGGGCGGTTCTCCAACTATCCGGTCGTTTTCCGGCCGTTCAGCTCCGCGGCGCGTTCGCGCAGTTCGCGTGTGAGCGCTTCGATGTCTCTCTGGGCGATTTCGAGAAAGCGGCGGTAGTCCTCTCGCCCTTCTTCCGCACCTTCTAACCCGCGGCGGATTTCGTTGTAGATGTCGAGAAGGCGGTCGATTTCCGCCCGCAGGGCGTCTACGCGTTCTTGCGGGGTCTCTTGTTCGGTGTCCTCAAGGACCGCGTCGAGCCAGCCGTCCTCCCGCTCTTCTGGGTCGACTTCGAGGAGGACGTCGACCGTCTCGTCGCTCGTCGCCAGAGCTGCGATGAAGAGAAAGGGATCGGGGACTTCCACCCCGTGGACGCGGGCGAAAAAGGGGACGTTCGGCCACAGGGCTCGCTTGCGCGTGGAAATGCGTACCCCTACCGGAGAGGATTCGATGTCGGAGACGAACCGAACGCGCTCGAGCCGCCCAGCGAGAAAGGCCACGGCGGCAAGGCGGGGAGGATCCAGGGGACCGGTTTGGAGAAAACGCTTGAGCGCCTCCCACTTCTTCGTCCGATCGACCACGACGGCCCCCTCCTCTCGTCGAGACTATTATATGGCATGCACGGGCAAGGCGCCGCCATTCGGGCGGCGCCTTGCTCTGCGCTCGGGTCCTTCCGTCCGTTTTCTGCGGAACTTCCAAACGTCGTGCCACGCGGCGCCCCTTTGGGGCCCTACTCTACGACGAGGTTTACGAGGCGATCGGGGACGACCACGACCTTGCGGATCTGCCGCCCCTCGATGTGCCGGCGCACGTCCTCGTGCGCGAGGGCGATCTCGCGCAGCTCTTCCTCCGAAAGCCCTTTGGGAACGCGTCGACGGCCGCGGAGTTTCCCGTTCACCTGGATGACCAGTTCCACCTCATCGACCTCGAGCCACCGTTCCTCGTACGTGGGCCACGGCTCGTACGCGATCGTCTCGTCGTGCCCGAGCCGCCACCAGAGCTCCTCGCCGAGGTGTGGCGTGATCGGGTAGAGGAGCTTCACGAAGCCCTCCGCATAGCTACGGGGGAGTATCCCTACGTCGTAGGCGTGGTTCATGAAGGTCATGAGCTGGGCGATGGCCGTGTTGAAGCGCAGGTTTTCGTAGTCTTCGCTCACCTTTTGAACCGTCCGGTGGTACATCCGCGCCGTCTCCCGCTTCGCGGGGTCGTCTTCCCAACCCGGCGTAAAGTAGGCGTCGTCTTCGACGATGCGGGAGGAAAGCGTCCGCCGCTCGAGGTCGACTTCCTCCTCACCCACGAAGTAGCGCCACACGCGCTCGAGGAAACGGCGCGCGCCGTCGAGCCCCGACGTCGACCAAGCCTTCGTCGCCTCCAGGGGACCCATGAACATCTCGTAGAGGCGCAGGGCGTCCGCGCCGTGGCTTTCCAAGATCTCGTCCGGATTTACGACGTTCCCCCGCGACTTGGACATCTTTTGGTGGTCTTCCCCGAGGATGATGCCCTGGTTGAAGAGCTTTTGGAACGGTTCGGGCGTGGGGACGACCCCGATGTCATACAAGAACTTGTGCCAGAAGCGGGCGTAGAGGAGGTGGAGGACGGCGTGTTCGGCGCCGCCCACGTACAGGTCTACGGGGAGCCAGTACTTGAGCTTTTCGTAGTCCGCCAACGCTTCGTCGTTGTGCGGGTCGACGAAGCGCAAGAAGTACCACGAGCTGCCCGCCCACTGGGGCATCGTGTTCGTCTCGCGCCGCGCCGGGCGCCCCGTTTCCGGATCGACGGTCTCCACCCATTCCTTGATGTTGGCCAGGGGCGACTCTCCCGTACCCGTGGGGCGGATCTGGTCCGTGTCGGGAAGGGTGACAGGGAGTTGGTCGTAGGGGACGGGCTTCACCTGACCGTCTTCCGTGTGGATCACGGGGATCGGCTCTCCCCAGAAGCGCTGCCGACTGAACACCCAGTCCCGAAGGCGGTACATCTTCTTTCGCCGGCCGCGGCCGTGCTCTTCGAGCCAAGCGATCATCCGCTCCTTCGCCTCGGCGACATTGAGGCCGTCGAGGAACTGGGAGTTCACGTGCTCGCCATCTCCCGTGTACGCCTCGCGCGTGATGTCGCCGCCCTTGACGACCTCGACGATGGGCAGGCCGAATTTGCGTGCAAACTCGTAGTCGCGTTCGTCGTGAGCCGGTACGGCCATGATCGCCCCCGTCCCGTAGTGGCCGAGGACGTAGTCGGCGATCCATACGGGAAGGGGTTCTCCGGTGACGGGATGCAGGGCGTACCCGCCGGTAAACACCCCGGTCTTTTCCTTGGCGAGGTCCGTACGCTCGAGGTCCGACTTCCGCGCGGTCGCCTCGCGGTACGCCTCGACCTCCGCACGCCTCTCGGGCGTCGTGAGCCGGTCCACGAGCGGATGTTCCGGCGCCAAGACGAGGTACGTCGCGCCGAAGAGCGTGTCGGGCCGCGTCGTAAAGACCGTGATCACCCCGTCGCCGCTCGCGAGGGGAAACTCGATTTCCGCCCCTTCCGAAGGGCCGATCCAGTTCCGCTGCATCTCGCGGATGTGCTCCGGCCAGTCGAGGAGGTCGAGGTCGGCGTAGAGGCGGTCGGCGTAGGCGGTGATCTTGAGGAGCCATTGGCGCATGGGGATCCGGTAGACGGGATGCCCGCCGCGTTCGCTCTTTCCGTCGATGACCTCCTCGTCCGCAAGGACCGTACCGAGCGCCGGACACCAGTTCACCGGCACTTCCGCCATGTACGCGAGCCCGTGCTCGAAAAGCTTGAGAAAGATCCACTGCGTCCACTTGTAGTACTTCGGATCCGTGGTCGCAAACTCCCGCGTCCAATCGTAGGAAAAGCCAAGCGCCTTGAGCTGGCGGCGGAAGTTCGCGATGTTCTTTTCCGTGAAGGGACCGGGGTGATTGCCTGTGTCCAAGGCGTATTGCTCCGCCGGGAGGCCGAAGGCATCCCACCCCATGGGGTGAAGGACGTTGTACCCCTGCATGCGCTTCATGCGCGCGATGATGTCCGTCGCCGTGTACCCTTCTACGTGGCCCACGTGCAGCCCGGAACCCGACGGATAGGGAAACATGTCCAAGACGTAAAATTTCGGCTTCGAGGTGTCTACGGGTTCTTTGAGGACGAACGTCTCGTGGGTTTCCCAGTACTCTTGCCAGCGCTTCTCGATGGCACGGTGCGGGTACATCGCCTGCCGGTCCCTCCTACACGATGCCTACCATGTGCGGCCGCACGCCGCATCCGGCGCACGGTCAGGACGATCCTGCAAGTCGGTAGGAAACACGCCGCGTTCCGCCCCGGTGGGGCGGTTGCGCGGTACGAAGCGCGTCCATCCGTAAGGGATTGGCACCTATTGTAGCACGCCTCGAATCCGGGGCCAAGGACTTCCGCGCACCCTCGTCTCCGAAGCCAAACCGCCTCAGTGCATGACGAGCCCGCCGTCGACGACGAGTTCCTGCCCAGTAATCGCCCGCGCCCACGGCGAGGCGAAGAAGAGCACAGCATCGGCGACCTCTTCAGGTGTGACGACGCGTCGGAGGGCGCTCGCTTCGGCCACCTGGCGGAATACCTCCTCGGGGGTGTGCCGGCTCGCATCCGTGACGCGGATGAGCCCGGGGGAAACCACGTTTGCCGTAATCCCGTAGGGGCCGAGATCCTTTGCGAGGCTTCGCACGAAGGCGAGAAGCGCTCCCTTGGCCGCGATGTAGTCGTGGTAGGGCACGACCGGATCGTGCACGAGGTTCGTACCGACGGCGACGATCCGGCCGAAGCCCGCCTGCCGCATGTCGGGGAGGACGGCGCGCACGAGGAGGTACGTCTGAAGGACGGCGAGGCTGAACTGGCGCACGAGGCCGGGCCACTCCAGCGTCTCCACCGTGGGACGCTTCTCGGGGTCAAACACGTAGTCCACGGCGTTGATCACGAGGGTGGTGACGGGCATCCCGAAGCGCTCGCGCGCCGCGCGCACGAGATCTTCTACGTCCTTGGTCTTGATCACGTCCGCCTGCACGGCTACGGCGCGATCTCCCAGACGCCTTACAAGCGCCTCCGCCGCTTCGCGGTTGCGTACGTAGTTCACCACCACGCGGGCCCCTTCGCGGACGAATGCCTCGGCGATCGCCGCCCCGAGCCCGCGGGACGAACCGGTGACGAGTACGAGTTGCTCAGAAAGGGCGCGCAAGGTCGCTCCTCCTCCTTGGGGGATCGGTTCGCGGAAACGTCCCCTTCCCAAACCCGGGTTTGCCGCTACGGATGAACCGACCGCTCTTGGGGATCTGCCTCCCCGCCTCCCAAGAGCTCGCGGGGGGCATCGCCCCACAGCCGTTCGAGCTGGTAGTACGCACGCTCTTCCTCCGTGAAGAGATGGACGATCACGTCGCCGTAGTCGAGGAGGACCCAACGCCCCTCGTCAAGTCCTTCCGTCCGCCGCGCGCGCCTGCCCACCTTGCGGGCCTCTTCTTCCACGGCGTCGCTCAGGGCGCGGACGTGCACGCGGTTTTTCCCCGTAACGAGGAGAAAGTAGTCGGCGATGAGCGTGAGCCCACGAACGTCGAGGAGGAGTACGTCCTCTCCTTTCTTCGCGAGGGCAGCGTTCCCCAAGCTCACCGCCACCGCGCGTGCGTCCCCTTCCGCCGCGCCTCGGACCGAGTTCCGAATCCCCGACCCGAAGGTTTCGCCATCCGAATTCTCGGAACGGACGAGGTCATGTCGTTCTTCGTCGTACAAGTCCACCGCCCCGACCACCTCCTCAATTCTCATTCATCTTCGGCGGATTCTGTCTGACGCCGTCTCCGGCGCACGCACGCGTTGTACGCGTCGAGGGCGAGGGGGAAGATCTTTTCTTCCTCCCACGCGAGTTCGAGGATCGTCTCGCGCACGCCGTGGCAGAAGGCCGCGTAGAGATCCACTTCGGCCAGGGCACGGGCGGCCTCCACGCCCGGGAAGTCGCGAGACGGTTCTACGTAGTCGGCCACCCACAGGACGAGGTCGAGGGGCGACATGGCCGCACGTCCCGTCGTGTGGTAGTATACCGCTTCCAGAACGAGGGGATCTTCTACGCCGAAGCGCTCGCGGGCGATGTAGCTCGCGCAGGGGGCGTGCCAGAGGTTGGCGTCGTAGTCGAGCCAAAGGGTGTCGCGGTGGCGGCGGAGGACTTCCGCCTGCCGTTCCGGCGGCCACTCCTTGCACATGTCGTGGAGGAGGGCCGCAAGCTCCGCCTTTGAGCGGTCTACCCCCAGGCGTTCCGCAAAGCGGAGCGAAGTCGCCACAACCCCTTCCACGTGACGCCTGCGGCGAGGAGAAAGTTCGGAGAATACCTCGTTTCGGATCCGGTCGAGATCGACCACGGGCCCCCACCTCCTTCGAAAATTCGCCGCATGTCGCGGGACCTACCCATCCCCCGAAGCTACGGCACCGCACGCCGGAGGGAGATACAGCGCCCGCTCCAAGATGTAGGTGAGGACGGCGTCGGGAACGAGGGAGCGAACCGAGCGCCCCTCGCACAGCCTCCTTCGGACGAGGCTCGAAGAAATTCCCAAGGGCGGAACGTCTACGGCGACGAACCGGGACGGGGAAACCCCGGCGGCTGCAGCGACTTCCTCGATCGTGCGCGAAACGTCGTCGGGCGTGTGGGGCGGACGAACGAAGACGGCAAAGTTCGCCAGGTCGAGGATTCCGGGAAAGCCGTGCCAACGGGGCAGCCCCGCCAACGCATCGCTCCCCAAAAGAAAGACGAAGGTCACCCCGGGATAGCGGCGCCGAAGAGTCGTCAGCGTATCCGCCGTGTAAGATGGGCCCGGCCGCTCATATTCGACGGTCTGAACGGCGAGGTAGGGCCTGCCGGAAACCGCAAGGCGGAGCATGGCAAGACGCTCGGCCGGCGAGGCGACGACGCGGGCGCGTTTCCACGGAGGAACGTGGGCGGGAACGAACCACACCTCGTCGAGCGCGAGCGCGTCCCGCGCCCACTCGGCAACGACGAGGTGGGCCGTATGCGGCGGATCGAAGGTCCCCCCGAGGAGGCCCACGCGGTACCCTTCTTTCCGAACATCCGGGTCCTTCAGCATCCTTCCGCCCATCCTTCGGCACCCAAGGCGCGGTACACCACGTCGCGCATCACCGACACGGGGGCGGGGCGCCCCGTCCAGCGCTCTAGGGCAGCCGCACCTTGGTGGACGAACATCCCCGCCCCCGGTACCACCCGGGCACCGCGCGCGGCCGCCTCGCGAAGAAGGCGAGTACACAGCGGGTTGTACACGAGGTCGGCGACGACGAGATCCGAGTGCAGCGCCGACGGGGAGAGCGGAAGGGCGTCCACGTCGGGGTGCATGCCTACGGGCGTCCCGTGGACGACGAGCGTTCCCGGTTCCGCGGCGCGGACGACGTCGTCTCGCCGCTCCCAGGGGAAAACGTGAGCCTCCGCCCCCGCACGCCGCAAGCGTTCCGCAAGGCGGTGGGCACGTTCTTCCCCGCGGCTCGTGAGGAGAAAGCGGCGCATGCCCCGCCACAAAAGGCCGAACGCCACCGCCTGTGCTGCTCCCCCCGCCCCGAGAAGGACCGCCTGCCGCTCGACATAAGGGAAGTCCCCTACCGCCTCTTCGAGCGAACGGACGAACCCTTCGGCGTCCGTGTTGTCGCCTACGAGCCGATCTCCGTCCCAATAGAGGGTGTTCACGGCACCGATCGCTACGGCCTGGGGGGTGTGGGCGTCGAGTAGGGCGAAGACCGCCTCTTTGTGCGGTAGGGTGACGTTGGCCCCGGCGATGCGGAGCGCGCGCATCGCCCGTACCGCATCGGGCAGGCGTTCCCGCGCCACGTCAAAGGCGAGGTACACGGCATCCACGCCCAGGGCCCTGAGGGCCGCCGTCTGCATCGCTGGGGAGAGGCTGTGCGCCACCGGCGTGCCGAAGAGAGCGTAGAGACGAGTTTCCGCACCTATTTCGACCATCTCAGCCTTCCTGCCCTCCGGGGATCGCATCGGACCCCCGATGCGGAACACGCGGGTTTCTCACATCGGAGGCGAAAAAAGGCGACACAACTGTGGCGAAAGTTTGAAAACATCCGCGAACCCCTTGCCGCTACCTACCCATTATGCCATACTTGTGGCGAAACCCACAATTCAAGCGGCGGACGTACGCCCCTCCGAGCCGGTGGTCCTACGGGAGGAACTTCCTCCTATGGCAGCCGGCCTGGGCTTCGGCCCACGGGGTATATCCGGAAACGGGTATGCCTTCCCCTCGGTGTAGAAGGAGGCGGCGGGTTCCGGTGGTCTCTGTGTGCGCAGACGGGAAGTGCGCTCGGGATCCCGATACCCTGCCGGTTCCGGCAGGGTTTTTCGTTTTCGCCTCGAAACCCCGTGGGGTTGAAGGCCCGTGCCCGGGTCGGAAATTTCTTTCCAAAACGCCGGATCCGGAGGTGCGCCGCACGCCACATGCCGAAAAGGGGGTACGCCGGAGTGACCCAAAGACCGCAAGCGAGAAAACCCCGGACACGGGCGTATGCGGCGATTCTCGCCCTCTCGCTCTTCGCCTTCCTCGCCGGATGCGCGGCGAAGGGCGCGGCCGGACCGGGAGAAGGAACGCAAGCGGCGACACCTCCTGCCAAGACCACGCTCACCGTATTTGCAGGGGCGGGACTCAAAGACGCGCTGGAGAAGCTCGGGGCGGAATATACGGCCAAACACCCCAACGTACACGTGGAGTACAACTTCGGAGCGGCGGGACAGCTCTACCAGCAAATCGAGGCGGGGGGAACGGCGGACGTCTTCGTCGCGCCGGGGAAAAAGGAGATCGACGCCCTCGCGGACGCGGGGAAACTCCTCCCCACCGACCTCGGCACGGTGGTGAGCGTAGCGACCAATGAGATCGTCCTCGTCGGCGCAAAGGGCGGAAAACCCGCAACGTTTAAGGATCTTCCCCAAGCCCTCGGGGACAAGGGAAAGCTCGCCTTGGGCGAGCCCAAAAGCGTTCCGGTCGGACGCTACGCCGAACAGGCCCTCAAGGCCGCGGGCGTCTGGGACGCCGTGAAGGACCGCATCGTCTACGCCCAGACCGTGCGCCAAGTCCTCGCCTACGTGGAGAGCGGCGAGGCGAACTACGGAATCGTCTACGCCTCCGACGCCAAGGTGTCCGACAAGGTGGAGATCGTCGACCGGGCGAAGCCGGAGTGGCACGACGCGATCCACTTCTACGCCGGCGTTCTCAAGGACGCCCCGCATCCTTCGGAGGCAAAGGACTTCCTCGCCTTCCTCCTCACGCCGGAGGCGCAAAAGACGTTCGAGGCGTACGGGTTTTCTCCGGGGAAGGGCAAACTCCGCTGACGAGATGCCGATCCTACCAAAGAGGTACCTAAGACCTTAGCACTCTCCGTGCGGTACACGAACTACGGGCGGAAGGAGGTACCGGCGGTGCGCCCGGAAATCCTCGAACCCCTCCTCCTTTCCATGAAGGTCTCCCTCCTCGCTACGGGCATCGACGTCCTCCTTGCCGTTCCCCTCGCCCGCATCCTCGCCCGCCGGACGTTTCCCGGCGCCTCCCTCTTACACACGCTTTTCCTCCTCCCCATGGTGCTCCCCCCGACCGTCCTCGGCTACCTCCTCCTCCTCCTCGTCTCGAAAAAGGGACCCGTGGGCGCACCCTTGTACCACGCCTTCGGCGTGGAACTCGTCTTCCAGTGGACGGGAGCCCTCTTGGCCGCCTCCGTCGTCGCCTTCCCCCTCCTCTACCAAGGAGCGTTGGCTGCCTTTCGGAGCGTCGACCCACGCTACGAAGCGGTAGCCCGCACTCTGGGCCGCGGCCCCCTGTACGTCTTCTTCACGATCACACTGCCCTTGGCGTGGCCGCAGCTCCTCGCGGGCGTCGCCCTCGCCTTCGCCCGCGCTTTGGGAGATTTCGGCACGACCCTCATGCTCGCCGGCTACATCCCCGGACGCACGGTCACCCTCCCCCTGGGGATCTACTTTGCTGTGGCCAACGGGGAAAACGACGTCGCCGCGGTGATGACCGGCCTCCTCTTCACCTTTAGCATCGCCACCCTCCTCGGCATTCAGTGGCTCACGCGGCGGCAAGGGACGCCCTTCCTCTCCACGGGGTGACCACGAGCCGAACGACCCTCCCGCGGAGGTGAAACCGTGCTCTACGTGGACGTGGAAAAGCGGCTCGCGGAGTTTTCCCTCGTCGTACGCCACGCGTTTCCCCCGGGGATCACGGCCGTCTTCGGGCCCTCCGGATCGGGGAAGTCCACACTTCTTAACCTGATTGCCGGGCTCCTCCTCCCCGACCGTGGGACGATCCGCCTCGGCGAGCGAGTGTTCGTGGGGGAGGGTACGAAGCCTCTGCCGCCCGAAATGCGGCGCGTCGGCTACGTGCTTCAAGCCGGGTTCCTCTTCCCGCACATGACCGTGTGGCAAAACATCGCGTACGGGATCCGCCGGCGCATCCGGCCCGACGACCCAGAAATCCGTCCCCTCCTCGAAGTCACGCGCCTCCCACCTCTCCTCGGGCGAAAGCCGCACACCCTTTCCGGAGGTGAGCGTCAGCGCGTCGCCCTCGTCCGCGCCCTCGCCACCCAACCCGACGTCCTCCTCCTCGACGAACCCTTTGCCAACCTGGACCAAACGCTCAAGGAGGACCTCTACGCCACCCTCCTCGAACTCGTGGCCATGAGGCCCATTCCCGTCCTCCTCGTCACCCACGACCCCGAAGAGCGCGACCGCCTCGCCGAAGACGTCCTCTTCCTCGAGCGCGGGCGCGCATCCCAAAATCCTCGTTGGAAACCCAGGAGGGATTCCCTATGGAAACCGCACGCCTCCGCGGACGCACGCCCCGCATCTTCCGCCCCCGAAGCGCCCTCGTCCTCGCCGTCGCCCTTTTCACTCTCCTCGCCCTGAGCCTCGGTGGCTGCGGCGGAAAGGCGGCGCAGGAGGCCCCGCCGTCCCAAGAGGCGAAAGCCCCGACGACGCTCACCGTCTCCGCGGCTATCTCCCTCAAGGACGCCCTCACTGAACTTAAAGGGGTATACGAAAAGGATCACCCGAACGTGAAGATCGACTACAACTTCGGCGCCTCGGGGAACCTCAAGGAGCAAATCCTGAGCGGGGCGAGCGTCGACGTCTTTTTGAGCGTAGGGAAAAAGGAGATCGACGAGCTCAAGGACAAAAACTACGTGGACCAAGGGCGCGTCGACTCCGTCGCGACAAACCGGCTCGTCCTCATCGCCCCCAAAGACGGGGGGAAACCCGCCACCTTCCGCAACCTCCCGGAAGCCTTGGGTGCGGGCGGAAAGCTCGCCTTGGGCGAACCCAAGAGCGTTCCTGCCGGACGCTACGCCGAACAAGCCCTTAAGGCCGCGGGCGTCTGGGACGCCGTGAAGGACCGCATCGTCTACGCCCAGACCGTGCGCCAGGTCCTCGCCTACGTGGAGAGCGGCGAAGCGAACTACGGCGTCGTCTACGCCACGGACGCTAAAATTTCCGACAAGGTCACGGTGGTGGACACGGCCGACTCCTCCTGGCACGACCCCATCCACTACCTCGGCGTCGTCCTCGCCAACTCACAGCACAAAGCCGAAGCGGCGAAGTTCCTCGACTTCCTCCTCTCCCCGGAGGCGCAAAAGGTCTTTGCCAAGTACGGATTCTCGCCCGGTGCCGGGCGCATGTAGGGGGAGTACGCTTTGGAGCAAAGCCCTTCTTCCCCGCCCCTCGTAAAGAAGGACCCGAGTTCCTGGCCGCCCTTGGGTTGGCGCTGGGAATACTACCACGCCCTCCTCGAGCTCGTCCCGGACGACCTCGTCGTCGACGAGGTGCTCGTCGGCCTTCACTGGACGCTCGTGCGCAGCGGCGACCGCGTGGGCATGTCCATGACGTACCGCGAGGGAGAAGTTTCCGTACCGCAGGCGGGGGACTTCGCCGGTAAGCCCTTGCGCGAGGTGGCGCGGCTTGTTCTGTCCTGGAACTTCGTCGAGGCGGCCATTGGCGTGGCGGCCATCGGCGCCGGGGTAAACACGCGAGAACGCGTCGAGTCCCTCCTCGGATACCCTCTGGAATCCTACGACCCAAAGAGCGCTTTCGACGCCTTGCGCGAAAAGCTTCGCGGGAAAAGGGTAGCCGTCGTCGGGCACTTCCCGGGTATCGAAGAGCTGAGGGAAGACGTGGAACTCACGATCTTCGAACGCGCACCCCTCCCGGGGGATACCCCCGATCCGGCGGCGGAGTACCTCATGGCCGAGCAGGACGCCGTCTTTCTCACCGCCTCGACCTTGGTGAACAAGACCTTCCCCCGGATGCTCGAGCTCGCCCGCGAGAAGTTCCTCGTCCTCGTCGGGCCGAGCACGCCCATGCACCCGCTCCTCTACACGTGGGGCGTGGACGTCCTCGCGGGGCTCGTCGTCCTCGACCCCGAACGCGTATGGCGCATCGCCCAAGAAGGCGGCCACCGTAGGCTCTTCCAAGAAGGCGCCTTCCGCGTCAACGTCCCGCGCCACGGCGGAGGTCTGTAACCGCCGCACACACGACGTAGGTAATTCTGGCTACGGTACACGGCCCAAAGGAAAGAGGCCTTTGCGCCGTAGCCACCTCACGTCCAATATTAGTCTGAAAATTAATCATATGACGAATGATGACGAATGAGGTGGTATTTCATGCGCAGTTTACAAAGCGTGCGTCGTCGGAGCGTCCCCTTCCTCCTCTTCTTGGCGCTCCTCCTCATCCTTTCTGCCTGCGGCGGAAAAAGCCAAGGTACCGCAGGCGCGCCCGACGCTTCGTCGGGGGCACCCGCAAAGGCAGCGGAAACGCCGAAGACCCTCACCATACGCGACGCCTACGATCGCGAGGTGACGATCTCCCTACCCGTAAAGCGCGTGGCCGCCCTCGCCCCCGGCGCGCTCCGCTTCGTGATCTATTTGGACGGCGTAGACCGCCTCGCCGGGGTAGAGGCGATCGAACAACGGGAAGCTTCCCTCTCCCTCGGCCGCACGTACACGCAGATTTACGAGAAGGAATTCAAGGCCTTGCCCACGATTTCCCCCGGCGGTCCGCAAAAGGCCCCGGACCCCGAGGCCCTCGCCAAAGTGAACCCGGACGTCGTCTTTACGACGCTCGATCCCAAGGAGCTCGACGCCCTCGCGGAAAAGGTGAGCTTCCCTATCGTCTCCATCAACTTCACGCCCAAGCTCTCGCAAGGATTTCCCGGTCCCGTATCTACGGAATTCGGCCCCGAGTTTCGCGCCTCGCTGGAGCTCGTGGCCAAGGTCCTCGGCCGAGAAGACCGAGCCCAGAAGCTCCTTCAGGACATCGACGCCGTGGAAAAGGACCTTCGAGAGCGCGCGGCCCGGGCCGAAAACAAGCCCGGACCGCGGGTGTACCTGGGCGGACTTGCCTTCAGGGGCGGCGCGGGAATTGAGAGCACGGCCGCATCGTACTTCCCGTTCGACATCCTCGGGGCGAACAACGTAGCGCGCGAAGGCGGGAAAAAGGGGAGCTTCCTCATCGACAAGGAAAAGCTCCTCGAGTGGAACCCAGACGTGATCTTCATCGACAGCATCAACCTCGACCTCATCCGCCAAGACTGCCAAAGGCGTCCCGAGTTTTACCGCCAACTCAAGGCCATCCAAGAGGGCCGTACCTATACCCTGCTCCCCATTCGCAACTACGGGATCAACGGCGAGATCGCCCTCCTCGACGCCTACTGGGTGGGCAAGATCCTCTACCCCGAAGCCTTTGGCGACGTCGACCTCGACAAAAAGGGCCGCGAGCTTTTCCGGATGTTCTTCGGCGACAAGGGTGAGACCGCCTATGAGGAACTCATCCGGACGTACGGCGGCCTGCGCACGGTAAACCCCTGCGAACCGTAAGGCTCCGAAGGAGGCGAATGCCGTGCTTCAAGAACGCCTGCGCAAAGGCCCCTTTATACCCGTAGCCGACGCCCAGGAGGCGCTTTTCGCGCGCCTCCGCGTCCGGGAAACTCAAGAGATACCCCTCGCCTCCGCCCTGGGACACGTGCTCGCCGAAGATATCCGCGCTCCGCGCGACGTCCCCCCTTTCGACCGTTCGCTCCAGGACGGCTTCGCGCTTCGATCTGAGGACGTCCCCGGGGAGCTCCGCGTGGTAGAGGAGCTCCCCGCGGGGAGTTTCCCCACCCGACCCCTCCGGCGCGGTGAGGCAGCGCGCGTGATGACGGGGGCGCCCGTCCCGCCCGGGGCGGACGCCGTCGTCCCCTTTGAAATCGTGGACTTCCCCCTCGGTTCTGTAGGGCGCAAGGGGGAAACGATCGTCTTATCCGAAGCGGTCCCGAGGGAATTCAAGGTGCAGCGCAAAGGAAGCGACTTCCCCGCCGGAACGAATGTCCTCCGAGCGGGAACGCGCATTGGCGCGGCGGAGCTCGCCGCCCTTTCTGCCTTGGGATTTTCCCATATCCGCGTCTACCGCAAGCCGTCCGTCGCCGTCCTCTCTACCGGCGAGGAACTACGAAACCCGCCGGAAGACCTAAGCCCGGCGGAGATCTACGACGCAAACGGTCCGTTTCTCGTCGGGCTTCTCGCGGAGCGGGGGTTTCCCGTGCGCTACGCAGGGCGCGTTCCCGACCGCATGCAGGACATCGTCCGGCGCGCGCGGGAACTTTTGCAAGACGTCGACGTCCTCGTCACCTCCGGTGGCGTGAGCGTCGGCGATACGGACATCGTCCCCTTTGCCGCGGAGGCTGCCGATCTGGAGGTCGTCTTCCGCTGGGTGGCCATGCGGCCAGGAAAGTCGACGACCGCCGCCGTAGCCCCCGACGGGGCGAAGCTTTGGCTCGCCCTTCACGGCAATCCGGCGGCCGCATACGTCGCCGCCCACCTCTTCCTCCTCCCCGCCCTGTGCCGCCTTTCTGGCGAGACAACCCCCCTCCCCGAAAGGCACCTCGCCGTCCTCCGCGGTGCGCCCGGCATCCGCGAGACCGGAGGGCCGATCCCCTACCCGCTCACCCAATACTACCGGGGAAAACTCCGGTGGGAGGGCACAACACCCGTGGTCGACGCCGCGCGCATCCAGCTTTCTCCTTACATCTCGAGCTTTTTGGACTCCGACGTGCTCGTGGAAATCCCCCACGACCGCACCGTAGGCGAAGGGGATCTCGTGCACGTGGTGCGGACCGCGTGTCGGTAGTTCGGGAAACCCCCTTCCTCGAATCGAGAGACCGAGAAGCCCCCCTGAATCCCGCAGATTTCCACCGAAACGAGCGGACGTGGTAAGATCCGGATGACGCCGTTCGAGGGGGGATTTCCGTGTACACGCTCACGACGCAGGAACTCGAAGAACTCCTGCGCGAAGACGTCCCCTACGCCGACCTCACGAGCGAGCTTCTGGAGATTCGGGGTAAACCCGGGCGGATGCGCTACCGCGCCCGCGAAGAAGGCGTCCTCGCCGGCGCGGAGGTCGTCGCCTCCCTCGCCCGAATCTTGGGACTCGACCCCCGGTTCGTCCTCCCAGCGGGAAGGGAAATCCTCCCAGGGAAAACCGTCCTCGAAGTCGAGGGAGATGCGTACGAACTCCACCGCCTGTGGCGTGTAGGCTTAGGCGTTCTCGGTTTTTCCTCTGGCGTGGCGACAGGTACGCGGAAGCTCGTCCTCGCCGCCCGCAAAGGGGCGCCCGACGTCCCCGTCCTCGCCACGCGCAAGGCGCTCCCCGGAACGCGCAAGCTCGCCGCCCTTGCCGTCCGCGCGGGGGGAGGATGGCCCCACCGCCTGGGGCTTTCGGAGAGCGTCCTCGTCTTTCCGCAGCACCTCCCCTTCGCGGATGACCCACAGCCGGAAGCCCTCGTACGAAAGCTCCGCGCCATCGGCCGCGACAAGCGCATCCTCGTAGAGGTCTCCGACGTCGAAGAAGCGATCCGCTATCTCGAGGCGGGTGCGGACGGCGTGCAGTTCGAAAAGGTCGAACCCGAAGCCCTGCGCCACGACCTCCCTCGCCTCAAGGAGTCCTACCCTTGCGCGGTCTTCCTCGCGGCGGGGGGAATCACGCCGGAAACCGCCGCGGCTTACGCCTCTACTGGCGTAGACGGGCTCGTGACCTCGTGGATGTTCACCCGGCCACCTCTCGACTTTTCCGTAGAAATGGAACGGGCGTGAGTTCGATCCGAAAGTTCACCGGATTCGTCTCACGCCCGAACGAAGCCCGACCCGCTCGAACGCAAAGGTGCCGCCCGACCCTCCCCAAAGGACGGTTGGGCGGTTTATAGTTGCCGAACCGTGTAGCCCTTCTTTCGAAAGATCTCCGCAAGGCCGTCCGGCCCTACGACGTGCGCGGCACCCACGGCGACGAAGAGGGGGCGTCCGTCGCGCTGGAGTTCTTCCTCGATGCGCTGGGCCATATTCTGGTTGCGTTCCACGATGACCTTCTGGTAGTACGTTTCCAACGCTTGGCTCTTCCCTCGGTAGTCGGCTACAGCCGCCCGCTCCAACGCAGCGGTGTCTCCTGTGCGCAAAAATTCATGTAAGGATTCCATCTCTTGACGGTACGCCGCATCATCTTGCGAGAGCTCCTTACGAAGGAGCTCCGCGTAGACGTCGTCGGGCAGAGTCGAAAGAAGCTCCATCTGCATTGAAGCGCCTTCGAGAGAACGAACGGGCTTCCCGAGCTTCTTGGCTTCTTGGATGAGAACCATATCGACCCCGTAGGCGGGACTGAAATCCTTGAGTAGTGAAGAGGAAAGCCGCACTTGGGTGATCATCATGTAAAGGTACCAGGGTTTAAAAGAATCTTGGATGAGCATGGCGCTCCCCCGATTGCGGGACTTGAACTCGTCGATTTTTTGTACGACATCCTTAGGCAATGCGTCGCGGTACGTGCGCCCGTCCGAATACATCCCGTCCAGCGTGTACTTTACCGTTGCGAGCTGTTCGCCGAGAGAGGTGACGTCTGCCTCTACGGCGAGGGCGCCCGCCTCTTGGAACGCCTTCTTCACTTCGGGCGAAAAGGGATACATCTCGCGCTTGGCGACGTGAATCGTACCCATGAGGTAGACGGTCCGCCCGTCCTTCTTCGCCTCGAAGAGGAGGCCGCGGTTCCCCTGCGCGCTTCCTTCGGCAAAGGGGCGAACCGCCTCCTGCTTCGTCCCCCCGCCAAGGAGACCGCCCAAGAGTTGGGAAAACACGTCGGTGTCGGACTCTCCTCCACCGACGAGCTCCTTCAAGAGGTCGGGGAACTCTTGGGCGGAGTCTTGGGGTGCGGACGAGCGGGTTTCCTTTTTGCCAGAACCGGTATCCGGGCGTGGTTTTGCCCCGGCGGAAGAAGCCGCGTCCTGCTCCTGAGAACGCAATTCGTCCAAAAGCGCCTGCGAAGTGGCCTTCCCGTCCTGAGAGGGAGCAAACGGATTCGCACAGCCGAGGGCGGCCAAAAGCACGAGGAGGGCCAAACCCGCCGCAAACAGACGGCGTGCCCCCCTTCCCCCGAAGACCATCCCCCCGCCTCCTTTGCCCAGTTTCCGCACGGTCCTCACAGCGGATTATACATCACCGAAGAAATGGTGGGGATAAAGTTTTCCTAAAAAAGCGAGATCCTCGGCGTTTGCGTCTTTTTCCGTTCCCGCCTTCGTCACACCATCGCTTCGCGGACGTACACGCGGACGCCTTCCGGCACGTGGACGACGAATTCCCCCGGTTGTCCGTGCTGCACGACCCAACCGACGCTCCCTACGGCGATGTCGCGCTTCCCCGGCGAGGCGGAGAGGTGAAGGGGGATCTGCTCGCGCAAGGCGAAGCGTTCCGCACGGTCGCGAGCGGGAGGGAAGAGGAGTTCGCCGACGTGGCGTGCGTAGAGCTCGTCGGCACGGGCGAGCTTCGTCCGATGTACGCGGATGCGCGAAGATGCGTACACGACGAGGGGTTGCGGCGGGCCCGAGACGAAGTCCACGCGCACGAGGCCGCCGAGGAAGATCGTCTGCCCCGGATCGCGAAGTTGGTACACACGCGGACGGATCTCCTCTTGCGGGACGAGGATTTTGAGCTCTTCCGGCAACAGGCGAGGGGCGATCGTACTCGCGGGGAGCGCACCCGGCGTATCGTAGAGGACGAGGTCTCCGGGGAGGTCGAGGCGGACGACGCTCAGCGTCGTCCCGGGAAACGGAGAAACCGTAAGGGGGATGGGCGGAGCATCCACCTCAGGAGCACTAGGCGCGAGCACCTCCCGCAGGGCGTTGAGGAGGGTGGACTTTCCGGCGTTTGCCACGCCCACGGCGGCAAAAGTTCGAAACTTCCCCGCAAAGCGCTCCATGGCGGCGACGAGAGCCTCGAGGTTTCTCCGACGCTTGGCCGACAGAAGGAGGACTTCCGCGGGCTCGAGGCCGAACTCCCGCGCCCGACGCTCGAGCCACCGCACGACGCGCTCCCGCCGCACCGAGCGGGGAAGGAGGTCTTCTTTGTTCCCTACGAGGAGGACGGGGTGGTGCGGACCGCGGGGAAGGGAAATCCCGAGGCCCGCTTCTACGTCCAAAAGGTCGACGACGAGGAGGAGGACGACCTTCTGCTTGGCCAAGGAAGCCATGGCTTCCGCGAAGTCCTCGGAACTCAAGCGGACGGCCGTTGGATCCCCGTAGTGGAGCATGCGAAAGCAGCGCATGCACAAAGCCCGAGGGTCGTCCCACTTTTCCGGTGGCAGGTACCCGCGGGCGTGGGGGTCGGTCGACTGAAGCGGTGCCCCACAGCCGGGGCAGAGACGGACTTCGGCGGACACGTCGCTCATCCCTCCTCGGGCCACAGGCCGAGCCGCTCGAGCAGGCGGCGAAGTCGGCGTTCGAAAAAGCGGTTTACGCGCGTGTGCGGCCCATCCGTCGACACGACGGGGCGGACGAGAACGGCGCGCATCCCCATGCGGTGCGCACCCCAGACGTCCGTGAGGAGCTGATCGCCGACGACGATACACGCTTCGGGCGGAAGGCCGAGCTGGCGCAGGGCGCGTACGAACCCGACGCGCAAGGGCTTTCGCGCCGAAGAAACGTAGGGAATGCCGAGTTCCCGAAGGGCGCTTTCTACCCGCGTCGTGTGGTTGTTGGAAATCACGCATACGGAAATCCCCCGCGCGCGGGCCGCCTCGAGCCAGGCGCGGTGGGCGGGGGGAATTTCCGACGAGTTCCACGGAAGGAGGGTGTTGTCCAAATCGACGAGCACCCCACGCACGCCCTCACGCGCGAGCTCCTCGAGATCTACGTCGGCGAGGGAATCGGCCAGACGCTCGGGAACGAAGTACCCGAGGAGCTTCTTGAGAAGAGCGCGTTCGCGTCGGGCGGACGGGAAGACCTCGCGTCTTGAAGGAAGTCCGGAGTGCTGTCCCCTGCCGTGCTGCAGAAAAGCCTGCCCTTCTTCCCGTCGGTCGATGCGGGTTCCCCCCTTTGCGTCGTTTCACGCTCCGGACCAAACTTTCTTGAAGGGCCTAACGAGGCGCCCGCGTGCCGGGCCAACGATGGCCCCAAACGGACGAGGGTCGGTTCCCCTTCCGCAGAAGACAAAGCCTCAGCAGGACCCGGGAGGAAGGGGCACCCGTGGGGACGGTGATTCGCCGCACGACGGATCGCTCCCGCCCCCCTCCCCTCTATCCCCCAAAAACGGAAAGAGGTCCGCTGACCTCTCGCCTGTGGAAAAGCCTTCCTCCCAGAGGTCGTCGGGCTCCCAATCGAGAAGCGGAGCTTCTCCCGATCCGTAGAGGACGTGTTCCTCAGCATACGGCCAGACGATCCGAACCGTCTCAAGGGCCGCCCGCAAGCGGAGCGGATTGGGGACGCCGCGGTACGGACGGGCGGCAAACTCCGTGACCCGGCGCAGGAGTTCCTCGGGCGAGCGGACGAGGCGCGCCACGCCGGCCGCCTCGAGGAGCTTCGCGTTTTCCTCTTCGTGTCCCGGCAGCGGGCGGTAGAGGAAGATGGGCAGACCCAAGGCCCACGCTTCGGCGACCGAAAGGCCGCCGGCCTTGGTGACGAGGAGGTCAGCCTCCTCCATGAGGCGGCGTACCTCCTCTACGAAGCCGTACACCACGAGGGAGCCTTGCAACCGTCCGCGGTATTCCGAAAGCGCGCGGTAGAGTGGGGCGTTCCGTCCGGCAACGACGACGTACTCCTTGGCAAAGGGAAGGCGGTCGAGGGCAAGGAGGAGCTCGGGGAGGGAGTCGAGCATCCCCAACCCCCCGCCCATAAAGAGAAGGCGCAGCGGCCGCTCGGCGCTTTCCTGGAAGAGGGGGAAGCGAAGACGCCCTTCGGCATCCGCGTTCCAAAACTGGGCGCGCAGGGGAAGGCCTACGGCAAACGCGCGCGTGTCCGGAAAGCCGAAAGCCCCAAGAACTTCTTTCCCCTCGCGGGAGCCGACGAAGTAGAGGTCGTTTGCCGGGTGTACCCAAAACGGGTGCACGGCGTAGTCCGTGACCACGGTGACGAGGGGGGCAAGGAGCTCACCCCGCGCCCGAAGCTCCGCGAGTTCCTGGGTGGCAAGGAAGTGCGTGGAGATCACGAGATCCGGGGAAAGTTCGCGCAGGCGGGCCAAAAGGGGCGCCCGACCCGCAAGGCGGACGAGGGCGAGGACGTCGCGAAAGAGGAGCTTTTGCGGGGCGCCCACGTTGTAGACGGTCCGGTACGCGGAAGGGGCGCGCCGGAGCGCGAAGTAAAAGATCCGTTGGAGGAGGCGGTGAAAGCGTGGGTGTACCCGCTCCATGAAATCCTCTACCACGACGTCCGTTTCGGGGTGGAGCGTGCGCACGGCTTCCGCCACGGCTTCGGCGGCGCTCCGATGTCCGTCGCCATACACCGCATAGACGACCCAGACGCGCCGGATGAGCGGCGACCGCTCGCGGACGATGTCCCCTCCCTTCATCCTCCTTCCCCTCCCCTTTCCGTAGCGGCCTTTTTCGCACCCGTCGGCCCGAGGGACGACCGCTCCGACCGCACGGCGGCGCGGACGCCGTATCGGGCTTCGAGCTCCTCCCGCGAGAGGACGACCCAACGGGGGCTTACGTCTCCCCCCTCACGCAGACGCCGCATGCCCTCGGGGTGCAAAAGGCCGAGAAGCCAGAGCATGTAGGCCCCGGAAATGCGCTCCCAGAGCGTCCCCTGCGGCGGAAGGACGTGAAAGCCGAAGGCGCGGATCCCCCGGTGCAAGGCGGAAAGCCCGTATACCCCCCGCACGTCCGGGGCGTACTCCGCGATGTAGTGCGCGAGGAGCGTGAGCGACTGGTCGGCGAGGCGCTTGAGCTGGATCATGTACCGCAAGGTGGAAGTTTCGTTGCGGAGGGCGGAAAAGAGGAGCTCGTTGTTGAAGTGCAGGTTGAGCCCCGGATCTCCGGGAGAGAGCAAGGTTTGCCCGCGAACGACGAGCGGCGGACCGGAGTACGGCCTCCGCTCGAGGTACAAAAGTCCGTCCGTGCCGAGGAGCGGCGTGTAGCGCAACACCGCGTGGTGGAGCCGTTCGAAGGCGAAGTAGAGGCGGTGGCGCAAACGCCGCGGCGGATCGGGGATCCTCTCCCCGCGCGCCGCCGCCGCGAGGCCTTCACCCAGGGAGGAAAAGCGAAAGGAAACGCCGGCCTCCCGGAGGAGGGTCAGCGCAGCGTCGAGGGCGGCTAGGGAACGACCCGGAGCTTCGGGATCGGCGCCGAACGTCCGACCGGAGTCGTGCAGGAGGACGATTTCGCCGGGAGATACGCGCGAGAGGAAACGCCATTTGAGCCAAAGGACGGTGCGCGCGGCCTGCCAATCGTACATCGTGAGCGACCAAAAGACGACCGTAAACCTCTTCCGGAGAAGGAGGTAGTCTACGAAACCGAGGGCGCCCCAGGGAGGGCGGTAGAGCGCAGGGCGCCTGCCGGTGATCTCTTCTACTATGCGTGCCGCCTCTTCCACACCGCGCACCGTCCTCCACGGCAGGGAGAGGAAGTTCATCGTGTGCCGGAAGTTGTGAATCCCGATTTCGTGACCTGCCTCGGCGATCTGCCGCAGGACTTCCGGGTAGCGCGCCGCGCGTTCGCCCACGACGAAAAAAGTCGCCCGCGCCCCGTGGCGCGCGAGAACTTCCAACAGCCGAGGGGTATATTCAGGATCCGGTCCATCGTCGAACGTGAGAAAGACAGTTCCCGGGACCCGGAGGCGGTGAAGCCCACCAAGCCGAAGGAGGCGAAACCAGACGAGCGAGAGAAGGACGTACAGCGTATAAAGGAGGACGAGGTACGCAATCCCCTTCCCCAAGGCCGGGATCCACGACAAGTCCGCTCCCCCCGATCGCCCCGCCTCCTCGCTCAGCGTACGCGATCCGAAGAGCCATCCCAAAAGGCAGGGGGATGAAGCGGGGCAAATGCGTAGAAAAAGACAAGGCTCAAAAGCATCATACCACTGATGAGAAGCACGTTGGGCGTGGTGAGGCGATCGGCGAGGAAACCCCCGAGTCCGGAACCGAGCATGAGCCCGAGTCCCTCCAAGGTGGAAAAGAGCCCCCACCCTACACCCTTGTGGTTGTGAGGAACGTATTGCGCGAGGAGCGCATTCCAAGCCGGCAACAGCGCGGCGTAGCCGATCCCGAGAACCGCCGCCCAAAAGAGGAGCCTTCCGAGGGGCTGCGGCGGCGCCATGAAGAGGAGGGCGCCGCCCATGAGGAGGAATCCGAGGAGAAGAAATCCCCGGCGCCCCAGGCGGTCGGCAGCCATCCCCATGGGGATGAGCCCTCCCAAGGCCAAGCCTCCGCCGAGGAGGAGGAGGTACGAGTAAGCGTCGTACGGGAGATTTTGGTATACGGCGAGAAAGTTGGGGATTACAGGGATGAGCATGCCCGCGGCCACCGTCTGAAAGAGCATTCCCGGAAGCAAGGCGCGAATACGGCCGAACTGGTGGACGAGGACGCGGAACTGTTCTCGCAGGAGAGGGGGATGGTACGCCGGATGGCGAAAGTCCCGGAGGAAGGCTACACTGAGAAGCGAAATCCCCCACACTCCCAGGGCGACGTAGAGAGGGGTCACAGATCCCCGCCCGATGAGGAAGTTGCTCAGAATTACCCCGCCTCCCGTGCCCAAAAGCCAAAAGGCGTACAAGGTTCCCATCTGCGCGCTTCGGCGTTCTTCCTCTACGGATCCCATGGCGAGCAACCATACGGGGGATATCCCAAAACCGAAGAGGGTTGCCGAGAGGAGAAAGAGCCAAGCGTCGCGGGCAAAGGGGAGCAAGGCAAGTCCCAAGAAAGATATGCCCATGAGCACCCCGAGGACGACACGCGCCGGGAAACGATCGAGGAAGAAACCCGCCGAGGACTTAGAGGCGAGGTCCGCAAGGGAGTGGGCGGTTACGGCAAGCCCTACCCACGTGAGGGACATCCCGAGCACGTTTTCTCCATAGATGACGAGAAAGGAAAAGACAATAAGCCCGCGGACGAACTCCGTGGCGAAGAGGAGAAAGGCAAGGTGAAAAAACCCCGAAGGATATCGTTTCGGCAAGGGCATTCGCTCCTCATATTCCGCGGTGGCCGTAGGCCTCGGACCTTTCCGGGCCCTTAGTTCCTTTCCCGTACTCCTCCGATTATACCGGGTTTTCCCCGAAGCGAAAAGGAGGATCCGGTTGGCGGCAGATCGGACCTACCCTCCACACACGGAAGAAATCCCGAATCACAGCATTCCCTCTGCGGAAGAGGTTCCTCCTCACGCGGGGACCGAAGAAGGGCCCCCCGCACCCGAACCTTCGGATCTGTACAAGATCGTCTTTCACGACGTCCTCCCCGGGATAGTCGTCGTCCTCGCCTCGCTCCTCATGGCGTTTTCCTACAACGCCTTTCTCATCCCGCACAAGATCCTGAGCGGGGGTGTCGCGGGGGTGGCGATGATCCTCTCCCTCTTCACCCCCATCTCCGCCGGTACATACCTCTTCCTCCTCAACGTCCCGCTTTTCGTCTTCGGGTACTTTACCCTCGGTCGGCGCTTCATCCGCGAAAGCGCCCTCTCCGTCGCCACGCTTTCCGTGGCGATGAACTTCATCCCCGTACACCCGCTCAGCAACGATCCCGTGATCTCTTCCGTCTTCGGCGGTGCGCTCGTTGGCCTGGGTATGGGGATCATCTACCGAATGGCTGGATCGTCCGGCGGCATCGACATCGTCGCCTTTTACCTCGCCCGGCGACGCGACTTCCCCATGGGGACGCTCCTCTTCTCCTTCAACGCCGCGGTCGTCGCCCTCGCCGGCGTCCTCCTCTCTCCGGAACGCGCCCTGTACACAATGCTCGGGATGTACGTCTCGAGCCGCGTGGTGGACGGCGTCTTCACGCGGCACCTCAAGCTCACCCTGTTTATCGTGACGCAAAAGGGGGAGGCCGTGCGCCGCACGCTTCTCGAACTCAACCGCGGCGTGACGATTCTCGAAGGCGTGGGCGCGTACAGCGGGAAAAAGCGCTCCGTCCTCATGACGGTCGTGACCCGCTACGAACTCCCCCACCTGAAGCGAAAGCTCCTCCGCATCGACCCTTACGCTTTCGTAGACGCCGTGCAGTCCGTGGACGTGGTGGGCGGCTTCCAGCATCGGGAGCCCCTGGAAGAAGAAGAACCCATCTACCTCCTCCTCCCTACTCCGGAACGGGAAAAAACCACCGCGAAAACCCTCGTCCGATCCGCGAACGGAGGCGCGCGGAAGTGGTTTGCGAAAAAAAAGGAGGGAGGTTCTCCTCCCCCCGAAACGAGCTGACCACGCCCCAAACGCGAAAACCGCCTAGCCGCCGACGTAAAACATTTCGACCTTTGTGCGGTTTTTCTTCGTGTTGGCGAGGCGGATCTCGGAGTAGTGGTCGGCGCGCCGTTCCCAAACCTCCCGGATCTTGGCCACGATCTCCTCGTCCGATGCGCCGTTGCGCAAAAGCGTGCGTACGTCCTCCCCGGTTTCCGCAAAGAGGCAGGTGACGAGCTTTCCGTCGGCGGTGAGACGAATCCGCGTGCACGACGAGCAAAAGGCCTGCGTGACGCTCGTCACGAAACCGATTTCCACGTCAGAACCCACGTAGCGGTAGCGTTTCGCGACTTCGCCGAAGTACTCGGGATGCACGGGTTCGAGGGGCATCTCCCGGGAGATGCGCTCGAGGATTTCCCGGGCGGGGACGACACGTTCGAGGTTCCAATCGTTGGCCGTGCCGACGTCCATGAACTCGATGAAGCGGAGGGTTACCCCCTTTTCGCGGAAGAAGCGGGCCATGGGGAGGATGTCGGCGTCGTTCTCACCCCGGATCACCACCATGTTCACCTTGACCTCGAAGCCCGCCTCCCGGGCGGCGTCGATGCCGCGCACGATGAGCTCGGGGAGGAGGTTCGTCCCCGAGAGCCGGCGAAACGTCTGGGGATTCAGGCTGTCCAGACTCACGGTGACGCGGTCGAGCCCGGCCTCCCGCAAGGCCCGAGCCTTCTTGGCCAAGAGGAAGCCGTTGGTCGTCATCGCGAGGTCTACCCCGGGAGCGACGCGGCGAATGCGGGCCACAAGTTCTTCGATCCTCGGACGGAGAAGGGGCTCTCCGCCGGTGATCCTCACCTTGCGGATCCCGAGAGAAACAAAAATGCGCACGAGGCGCTCGATTTCATCGAACGTGAGGAGTGAGGCAGGCGGGAGAAAGGAAAAATGCGGGCCGAACTTTTCCTTAGGCATGCAGTACACACAGCGAAAGTTGCACCTATCGGTGACCGAGAGGCGGAGGTCGCGCATGGGTCGACCGAACGTATCGCGAAAGGGAACCTCCAATGCCGGATCGGGCATACCCCTCACCCCTTTGCACCTCTTATAATCCTATACAAGGTCTCTTCTTGCAAGCCCTTTCATAAGGCGGGGTGTGACCCTTTTGGGAAATTTCGACACGCAGGACGACCTTCGGAAACGCGACGGCAGAGAACTTGGACCGGACCCCCTCTCCCCGCGGTACCTCAGGCAGCGGGACTTCCCCACCCTGGGCGTAGAAGGACAGCGCCGCTTAAGCCGGGCGCGCGTCGCCGTAGTTGGGGCCGGGGCTTTGGGAACCCACGTCCTCGACCTCCTCGTCCGCGCAGGCGTAGGCTTCATTCGCGTGATCGACGGCGACGTCGTAGAGGAACACAACCTCCCACGCCAAACCCTTTTCGACCTTGCAGACGCCCGCAGCTTCCGCCCCAAAGCGGAGGCGGTGCGCGCGCACCTCGCCCGAATCGACCCCGAGGTACGCGTAGACGCCCGCGTCGCCGAGCTCCTCCCGGAAAACGCGGAGGCGTTTCTCGCGGACGTCGACCTCGTCGTCGACGGCACGGACCGTCCGGAGGTGCGCTACCTCCTGGACGACGCGAGCCGCAAGTTTCGAATTCCCTGGATCCACGGGGCCGTCCACCGATCCTCGGGAACGGTGGTCGCTTTCGATCCGGAAACCGGCACGTGCTACCGCCGCCTCTTCCCCCGCCCCCCGAAAGATGCGGAAGGCTGCAACCGCACGGGGGTGATCGGGCCGGCTCCCGCGGTCGTCGGCGCCCTGCAGGCGGCTTTGGCCTTTCGGTTCTTGAGTGGTAGGGGTGCGGAAGTCGCGGGAAGGCTCTTCCACATCGACACGTGGACCCTCGCCGCGACGTCTTTCGAAATTCCCCCGCCAAAGTCAGCGTACTCGGAAGCGGAGGACCCGTGCAAAGGCCGCGTCTTTCCCGCCCTCGAAGCGTCGACGCCGGAGGTGCTCGTCCGTCCGTGTCCGGGGACCGGGAATCCCCAGGTCGTCGTGCATCCGCTCGGCGGCAAGCCCGTGGACCTCGAAAGGGCCGCCGACCGCCTCGCGCCGTATGGCGAGGTGATTTGCACGCCGTCCGTCCTGCGGGCGGTATTGCGTACGCCGCTCCACGGAAACGCCGCGTCGCCCGCTTCTCCCAGGACAATGCTCCTTTTCCCCGACGGGCGGTGCGTCGTTTCGGGCACGGACGACGTCGATGAGGCCCTCTTCCTTACACACCTGGCGTTCGGGGCGTAACCCGTCCGCCGTCAGCCGTCCGTTTTGTCTTCTCCCTCGTCGGCAGAGGGATGCCCCTCTCCTCCTACCCCACCGAAGGTCGGCCGTTCTGTGGGCGTCTGGCGGAACATGGCGTGGTAGAGTTTCATGAGCGCGCGCTTTTCGATCCGCGATACGTACGAGCGGGAGATCCCCAACGCGCGGGCGACATCCTTTTGCGTCTCTTCCTCACCTCCCGTAAGTCCGAAGCGGCGGACGATCACCTCACGTTCGCGCTCGTCGAGGACGTGGAGGTACGCCTCTAGGCGATCGCGTTCGATGCGAACCGCGATGCGCTCCTCAAAGTCGTCGCCCTCCTCGCGCGGCAGGACGTCCATAAGCGTGAGGGCGTTTCCTTCCTTGTCCGTACCGATGGGTTCGAAGAGGGAGATGTCGCGCCGCATTTTTTTGGTCGCGCGCAGGTGCATGAGGATCTCGTTTTCTACGCACTTAGCCGCGTAGGTCGCGAGCTTTGTTCCTTTGTCTGGCGAGTAGGTCTCCACCGCCTTGATGAGGCCGATCGTGCCGATAGAAATGAGGTCGTCGGGGTCTTCCCCGCTCGTTTCGAACTTCTTGGCGATGTGCGCCACAAGACGAAGGTTGTGCTCGATGAGGCGGTTGCGCGCCTCCACGTCGCCGGCGAGCATCCGCCGGACGTATTCCTCTTCTTCTTCCTCCGGAAGAGGATGGGGGAAAGAGCCTTGCCGGATTTGTCCGATCAGGTACTTGAGTTCGCGGACGACCCACAAAAACCAGTGCAGGAGGGAATCCACGGCTTCCACCTCCGGCGGGCTTCTTCGTTTATCTCTATGATCCCGACTCACGAAGGAAGAAGCCCGAAACCGCCGGAATCCCTCCACGGATACGAGGAAGTAGACGTCTCGAGCGCCTCGCGCGCCACGATTCCCAGCTCCGCATGCGAAAAACCTTCGCCGCACAGGCAAAGGCGCGGCATCTCGCCGTCTTAGCCGATTGCAGACGTACGAAGCCCGACTTCCGACCAAACGAAAACGGCGCCGCACCGATATGCGGCGCCTTGCAAAACGCCTTTCGGGCCGCTTTTCTGGCGCCCGGGCGACGGATTAAGGCTTTCCGAACGTACGGGGGGACTTTGGCGGATTTCCTCCCGCCGGAGGAAGGGAGAGGTCGAAACTCGTCCCAAACGGCGAACAACCTCCCCCCGCCCGGGGACAGCTTTGGCGCAAAGGGCAAGTGGCGCACGGGTCGCCGCCGCGCAAGGCGTCGGCCCAGACTTTCGCCGTCCGCCAGAGGGTTCGCGCCGAAAAGGCCAAGGCCAAAGCGACGATGGCGATGCCGAGAACGCTTCCGGGCGTCACGGCGATTCCCCCTTTGCCCGATTCCCGCGGGCGAGGTTAAGGCGTCTGCCGGTGAACGCAAGCGTACGGTGAAAATGGGTTTCATACTCAGTATACCACGGGAGAAACCCCAGGCAAATGCGAAAGACCTCTGTCCCGGCGGCGTACGTCCGCCCGAAAGGCGCCCGCACTCCTTGCCAAATGGTGCCATCTGTGATATTTTGATAATTGCGGGACAAACTTACGGCTGAAGGGGGGATGGGCCATGTTCGGGATCGTACCTTTCCGCGACCGGAAACGCCGGGACGTGCGGAGCGTCTTCGACGAGTTTAGCTCCCTCATGGACCGTCTTCTGGACGAAGACTTCTTCCTCGTGCCGTTTGTCCCCCGTAGCTTCCGTACGGACATCCGCGAAACGGAGGATGCCTACATCGTCGAGGCGGAACTCCCGGGTGTCCCGAAGGAAGCCATTCGCGTGACGTACGACGAAGGCGTCCTGAGCATCGTTGTCGAAGAAGACAAGGACATCACGGAGGAAAAGGGCGAATACATCCGCCGCGAACGCTACCGCGGGCGCAACGAACGCCACTTCGCGTTGGAAAACGTGGACGAGGAAAAGATCACCGCTTCGTTCGAAAACGGGGTGCTCCGGATCACGCTTCCCAAGCTCAAGCGTACGCCCCCCAAGGGCCGAGAGATCGTCATCGAGTAACCCAACCGCGCAAAGGCCCCTCGGCCGGTTGCCGAGGGGCCTTTGTTTTGCGGGTTTCGGGTTTGGCGGCTTCAGACGACGGCCGTCACGTCCCCCACCTCTTTGCGGCAGCGGGGGCACAACCCGTAGAGCTCGAACTTGTGGTCGACGATGAGGACGTCGGGATCCAACCCGTTCAGCGGGAGGACATCCAACGGGCAACCGGGGATGACCATCGTCGCCCCGCAGCGAATGCAGATGAAGTGGTGGTGGTGCTCCTCGGTATCGCAGCGCAGGCGAAAGCGGCGCTGGCCGTCGAACTCGATCGACGTGACGATGCCCAGCGCCTCAAAGAGGCGGAGGTTGCGGTAAATCGTATCGAAACTCAAGTAAGGGTAGTCGTCGTGCAGGAGAGCGAAGAGATCTTTAGCCGTAAGGTAGCGGTCTTCGCGGGCCAAAGTGCGGAGGATCGCCTCGCGCTTGTTCGTCGCCTTGTAGCCCTCATCTTCTAAGCGCCGAAGCGCCTCTTCTACGCGCACGGTCCTCAGCCTCCTTTCCCGTCCGCGGCCTCTCCGTTCGAAGGTCCGAGGGGCGAAAGGCGGACGAGTCCCCGCGAAGCTTCGAAGGACGCAACACCTTCGTCGTCACGCGAAAGCGGCACGTTCGCACTGCGGACAAGGGGGCGTGGGGCTTCCCCTGTCGTCCGACGGCGGAGGCGTTTCCCCAACCCTTCTCCCGTAAGGACGAAGAGCAGGGTGAGCGCGGCGACGAGGACGATCGTACCCCCCGTGGCGAGGTTGTACGTGTAGGAAAGCACTGTTCCCGTGAGCACGGCCCATTCCCCGAAGAGGACGCTCAGAAGGATCGTCTCCTTGAAGCTTCGGGCGAGGCGCACGGCCGTAGCCACGGGCAGCGTGATGAGGGCGGAGACGAGGAGCATCCCTACGACGTTGAGGGCGACGCCGATTACGAGGGCGAGAAGGACGGCAAACAAAAAGTTCACGAACTCGGCGGGAACGCCGGAAACGCGGGCGGTGTCCTCATCGAAGGAAAGAAAGAGAAGTTCTTTGTAAAAGAGGACGACGAGGAATAGGATCGCCGCGCTCGCAAAGGCCATGCGGTACAGATCCGCCGAAGTTACGGAGAGGATGTTCCCGAAGAGGAGGTCAAAGACGTCCACGTTGAGCCCGCGGACGATGCTCAAAAGCACCACACCAAAGCCCACGCCCGTGGAAAGGGCGATGGGGATGGCGATCTCACTGTACGAGCGGTACGCTCCGCGCAACTTCTCGATGAAGAGCATCGCCAAGAGGGCAAAGAGCATCCCGAAGTACACGGGATCGATGTGGGCAAACCACGGATACGTCGACGCGAGGATGATCCCCGTGGCGACGCCGGGAAGGGCGATGTGGGCGAGGGCGTCGGCGATCACGGGCAGGCGCCGGACGAGCACGAACGTGCCGATGAGGGGCGCGACAAATCCCGTGAGAAGGCCGCCAAGCAAGGCGTTTTGCAAAAAGCGGTAGGTGAGGAGGGCTTCCAGAAATTCGCGCATCCTTACGCGTCACCTCCCGGTGCACTCGTCCGCCGCACGCGCCTCAAATCCGGGTCGGTCTATGAACCTAGCGCGCGGTGCGCGACGGGCACCATGAGTTCCCCGTACGCCTCGCGAAGCACGCTCTCCCAGCGGGCGCGGAAATCCGCCGTACTTCCGGCGAAAAACACGCGGCGGTTCAAGACGACGACCGTGTGCATCCGCTCCGAAACCGCCCCGAGGTCGTGGGAGACGAGGAGGATGGAGAGCTTCCGTTCGCGGTTGAGCTTTTCCAAGAGGGCGTAAAACTCCGCTTCCGATCGCACGTCTACCCCGACCGTCGGTTCGTCGAGGATGAGGACTTCGGGATCGGATACGAGGGCGCGGGCGATGAAGACGCGCTGCTGTTGCCCGCCCGAAAGGCGGCCGATCGGGCGGTCGGCAAAGTCGGCCATCCCCACCGTCTCCAAGGCTTCACGTACCTTTTCCCGCTCGCGTCGTCCCGGGAGGCGGAACAGGCCGAGCTTCCCCGTGAGGCCCATGGTGACGACTTCCTCTACGGAAGCGGGGAACCCGAGGTTGAAACTCGCCGCCTTTTGGGACACGTACCCCACCCGCGACCACGCGCGGAACTTTTCCAAAGGCAAGCCGAACCACGCCACGCTTCCCGCGTCCGGACGGAGAAGCCCGAGGGCGATGCGCACGAGCGTGGACTTCCCGGAACCGTTCGGCCCCACGAGACCCAAGAGTTCACCGCGGTGCAAAGTCAGAGAAACGTCTTCGAGTACGGGAATGCGATCGTAGGCAAAGGTGATCCCGCGAAGTTCAAGTACCGGCTCGGCCTTCCCGAACGTCGGAGGAACGGTGCGCACCTCCAAATGAGACATCCGAATCCCCCCTTCCCGCGCCTCGGGCGATCGAATGCCTCCCGCCACCGGGGAGGCGGAAAAATCCAAATCGTAACGGTTACGATTTCAAATTCATTGTACCACGTCGGCAAAAGAGCGTAAAGTTCGGGCGCGCGCCTCGCGCGTCACGCGCCCGAGGAAAGGCGGCGGGCGTTTTCCTCGCTACGCCGGATGTTCGCCAGGTGCTCTTCGTACGTCTGCGCGAAGTAGTGTTCACCGCTGCCGTCCTTTTTGGTCACGTAATACAGGTACTCATGGCTCTCCGGAAAGACGGCGGCCTTGAGGGCCTCCCGTCCGGGATTGGCGATGGGCCCCGGGGGAAGGCCGTGGACGCGGTACGTGTTGTACGGATGGTCTACTCCGAGGTCGTCGTAGCCGATCTTCTGCCGATGGGGATCGCCGAGGGCATAGGCTACGGTCGCGTCGATCTGGAGGGGCATCTTGTGCGCAAGGCGGTTGTAGATTACGCCGGCGATCTTCGGCCGTTCGTCCGGGACGACGGCCTCGCGTTCCACGAGGGAGGCGACGATTACGGCTTCGTCGAGGGAAATTCCCCGGCGTTTCAGCTCTTCCCGCCACGCGGGATCGAAGACCTCGGCAAAGCGCTGGAGCATACGCTCCGCGATCGCGTGGGCACCCGCATCCTTCGGAACCGTGTACGTATCCGGAAACAGGTACCCTTCCCAACGGTACTTGCGACCCGAACGTTCATCGGGAGAAGGTACGTCGTCCGAAAACGACAGCGAAAAGGAACCCCGCGCAACCTCGGACAAGAACTCCTCGCGCGTGCACAGCCCCTTTTCTTCGAGGAGCGAGGCGATCTCTTCCGCCGTAAACCCCTCGGGTACGGTAAACGTGACCGTTTCCACATACGTGCGCCCTTCCCGAAGGATGCGGACGACTTCCGGCACGGAAGTGGGCGCCTCGAAGCGGTAGCGCCCCGCGAGCAGCACAGCGGAAGGCTCTTCTAGGCGCAGGTAGAGGAGGAAGGCCGGGGCGCTTCGGATCACGCCCGCGCGCATGAGGAGTTCGGCGATGTCGCGGGAGCTCATCCCGGAGGAAATCTCGACCACGATCGGATACGGAACCCCACCGTCCGCGGGAGGCGCCAAGGAAGCGCGGTACCAAGCGTACGATCCACCCAACCCTGCTAGGGCGAGGACAAGAAAAAAGAGGGCCGCCCCGAGCATCCAACGGCGTCCCTTCCGTCCCAAGGTCGTCCTCTCCTCTCCCGTGAGTTGCCCGCCGGCCTCTCTCTGGCGGAGCTCCTCGGCGCCCCGAAATCACTCCTCTTCCAGGGACATGAGCGTGTCAAACGCCTCTTCGACGACCGCCCATTCGGCTTCGTCCTCGATCGGGTAGAGGACGAGGCCGTCTTCGTTTTCTTCGTAGCGAAAGGCGAGAACTTCCTGTTGGTCCTCGTCCTCCGCCTCTTCCGCGTCCTGAGGGACGAGGAGGATGTAGTCCTTGCCGGTCTCGTCGACGTGGAACTGGGAGATGACCTCGTACTGGCGCTCGTTACCCTCCTCGTCGACGAGGGTGAGCACGTCCTCGAAGTCGTCGGCGTCGAGGCCGAAGGTAAACGTCAGGTCGTGGTGGGAATGCCGTTCCTGTTCTTCGCTCATGGTGTTCCTCCCTTTCGCCTGCGAAGGTAACTGTCGAGAAGGAGCTGCGCCGCAAGGACGTCCTTGCGCTCCTTCTTGCGCGCAGGAGAAGCCCCGGCCTCCCGAAGGGCACGGAGCGCCTCCTGCGTGGTGAGCCTTTCGTCCCAAAAGACGATCTCCACGTCGGTTCGTTTGGCCAAGAAGCGGGCGACGTCTTCCGCTTGCCGCGCCGTTTCTCCGGGGCGACCGTCCAGGTGACGCGGGTAGCCGATGACCACCGTTGTGACCTCGTACTTCTCGAGGAGTTCGAGAAGTCGGGCGTACTCGTTTCCGCCGCGCCGAAAAATGGTCTCCAACCCCTGGGCCGTGATCCCGAGGGGATCGCTTACCGCGACGCCGATCGTCCGCGTCCCCACGTCAAGGGCGAGGACCCTCCCCACGTCACGAACGCTCCCCGGGAGCGGAAGGACCCTTTCCCTCGTCCGGAGAAGACGTGCCGGCCGAGGGAGAAAGCCTCGGATACACCTCGCGCGTGAGGTAGTCGCGGACGAGGAACTCGAGCAGCCGATCGCGCGGAATCTTGCGGATCAAGTTCCGCGCCTGGCGGTGCCTGGGAATGTACGCGGGCTCGCCCGTAAGGAGGTACCCGACGAGTTGTCCTACGGGATCGTACCCCTTTTCCTCGAGGGCGGCGTAGACATCCGTTAGGATGTCCCGGACGAGATCCGCCTCTCCTCCCTCGCCCCAGGAAAAAGTTCGGGTCTGATCCGTAGGCTCCATCAGGTCTCCCCCCTTCGGCTCCGGGCGGTCGATTTCATCATAGACCTTTTCTTCCAGCAAGTAAAGATTTCTATTTCGTCCCCGAAAATGCTAGGGCGTCAGGCGAACCACGTGCGCACGGAACGGAGCGCCTCCGCAAGCCCGGAAGGATCGCGACCGCCGGCCTGGCCGAGGTCGGGGCGTCCGCCGCCCCCTCCTCCGACGAACTTCGCCATCTCGCGCACGCGCTTCCCCGCATCGAAACCCCGGGCGACGAGTTCAGGAGAAAAGGAGAGGAGGAGGTTTACGCGGTTCGGGCCCGGCGTGGCTCCCAAGGCGATCGCGTAGGGACGCCCGCGTCCGGAGACGCCTTCCTTCACCGCGTCGAGCACGATCCGTAGGGCGTCCGCGTCGGGGACGTCCACGACGCCTGTAACGAGTTCCACACGCTCGCCGTCCAGAGCCGGCGAGACGAGAGTCTCCGCGCGTTCGAGAAGACCCGCGGCGACGAGGCGCGCCCAACGGCCCAGAAGCGCTTCGCGCTCGCGCTCCCAGGTCTTTCGCTCTTCCGCAAGGGCCTCGAGGCGCGGCAAGATCTCCTCGACGCCGACTTCCAGGCGGTCGGCAACGGCCTCCAAGAGCGCGAGGCGCTCGTTCGTAAAGCGGTACGCGTGCGGCCCAGCGACGGCTTCGATGCGGCGCACACCGGAACCGATGCCCGTCTCGGAGACGATCTTGAAGAGGAGGATTTCCTGCGTGTTCGCGACGTGGGTCCCCCCGCACAGCTCGAGACTTGCGGTGGGGATCTCCACGACGCGGACGATCTCTCCGTACTTTTCGCCGAAGAGGGCCATGGCGCCCATGGCGCGCGCTTCCTCGAGCGGCTTCAAGAAGGTGTTCACCGGCAACGCCCGCCAGATCTGTTCGTTCACCCAATCTTCTACCGCCCGCCGCTCTTCGCGCGTGAGAGGACGTGGGTGCGTGAAGTCGAAGCGGAGGTAGGCGTCGCCCACGTAGGAACCCGCCTGAACGACGTGCGTCCCGAGGATGTGGCGGAGGGCGGCGTGGAGGAGGTGGGTGGCCGTGTGGTGGCGCATGATGTCCCGCCGCGAGCCTTCGTCGACCTTGGCCCGGACGACGTCGCCCACGCGCAGGCGCCCGAGGCGCACGCTTACGCGGTGCAGGTGCTGCCCGCGGGGCGCCTTGCGCACGTCGGTCACGATGGCGAAGCCGAAATCCCCTTCGAGTACGCCGCGGTCGCCGATCTGCCCCCCGCTTTCTGCGTAGAAGGGGGTTTCGTGGAGGACGATTTCGCCCTCTTCTCCCGCCTCGAGCACGCGCACGCGCCGCCCTTCACGGTCGAAGACGGCTTCCACGCGTGCCCGAGGAACTTCGAGCGTCTCGTACCCGACGAAGCGGCTCTCTACGTCCAACGCGAGGAGATCGCCCCCTTGGACCTGCATGGAATCCACCTCGCCGCGGGCGCGGCGGGCTCGCTCCCGCTGCTCCTCCAGGCGCTCCTCGAATCCCGCGCGGTCGACGGCGAGGCCGGCTTCCTGGGCGTAGTCGAGCGTGAGGTCGAAGGGGAAGCCGTAGGTGTCGTAGAGGGTAAACGCCTCTTCTCCCGTAAGTTCGTTCCGACCTTCCGCCCGCGCGCGGGCGACGTACTTCTCGAGCAACTTGATTCCCGCGTCGAGGCGCGAGAGGAACCGCTCTTCCTCTTCGCGCACGACCTCCTGAATGAAGCGGGCCTTCTCCCGCACTTCCGGGTAGACGTCCCCCATGATCTCGCCGACGATCGGAGTAATCTCGTAGAGAAACGGGCGGTCAAGTCCGAGGTTACGCCCGTAGCGCATCGCCCGCCGGAGAAGCCGACGGAGCACGTACCCGCGGCCTTCGTTCGACGGCAGCGCACCGTCTCCGATGGCAAAGGCGAGAGTGCGAACGTGGTCGGCGATTACGCGGAAGGCGACGTCCGCTTCGGGCGAACTTCCGTAACGGCGTCCGCTCAAATCCTCTGTCCCACGGATGATCGGAAGGAAGAGGTCCGTGTCGAAGTTCGTCCGCCCTCCCTGAAGGATCGCCGCCATGCGCTCGAGCCCCATCCCCGTATCGATGTTTTTCGAAGGAAGGGGGGTGTACGTCCCGTCGGGGTTGTGGTTGAACTGGGAAAAGACGAGGTTCCAGATTTCGATGTAGCGCTCGTTTTCCCCGCCCGGGTAGAGTTCCGGGTCGTTCGGGTCGTCGCCGAAGGCCGGACCGCGGTCGAAGAAGATCTCGCTGTTCGGGCCCGAGGGCCCTTCGCCGATGTCCCAGAAGTTCCCCTCGAGACGAATGATCCGCTCGTCCGGAAGGCCGATCTCCCCGTGCCAAATGGCGTAGGCTTCCTCGTCTTCCGGGTGGATCGTCACCGAAAGGCGTTCCGGAGGAAACCCGATCCAGCGCGGGTCCGTGAGGAACTCCCAGGCCCAGTGGATCGCCTCGCGCTTGAAGTAGTCGCCAATGGAAAAGTTTCCGAGCATCTCGAAAAACGTGTGGTGGCGCGAGGTCTTCCCCACCTGCTCGATGTCGTTCGTGCGGATGGACTTCTGTGCGCTGGCCAGACGGCGGCTCGGGGGCGCCTCGCGCCCGTCGAAGTACTTCTTGAGCGTCGCCACGCCGGAGTTGATGAAGAGAAGCGACGGGTCGTCCTGGGGGATCAGCGGGGCGCTGGGGAGAATCAGATGGTCCTTTTCCCGGAAGAACTCGAGGAATTTGGCGCGGATTTCCGAAGAACGCACGGAACTTCCCTCCCTCGACACGCGAAGTCTGAATCCCTCCTGCGCCCGACGCAGAGAGGAGAGAACGCAAAAAAGCCCCTCTTCCCCGCAGGGACGAGGGGCGACCTCGCGGTACCACCCTGCTTTCGGCCGCCCGCTTAGGCGCACGTGCGGGCGACCGGCTCTTTCCGCGCGGTATCGGGCGCACCCGTCGGACTCATCGTCCGCCGCTCCCGACTGGCCCCGCCGCGGGCGCTTTAGGTCCCTTCCAGCCGCGGAGACCCTCTCTGGAAAAGCGCCTTGTGCGGCGTTCGGTCGTTCATCGCGTTGTCGTCTACAGCCTCCTGGAACCTTGGGGACATTGTAGCCGGTTTTCGTCCGTCCGTCAACGACCGAACGACGCAGCCACTTCCGTTCGCCCGGCTTTTCCCTTGAGGAGAGACGGGCTGCACCATGGGCAAGGGAGAAAGCGGCTCTTTTTTACCCGTCCGGAGAAGGAGTGGGCCCCTCCGGGGCGCGAAGAGAATCCCACGCGAATACGACCTCCCGAACGACGAGGGAAACGGGAACGGCGAGGACCATCCCCAAAAAGCCCAAAAGCTCTCCGCCGACGAGTACGGCCGTGAGGATGGCGAGGGGGTGAAGGTCGGTGACCTTCCCGGAAATAAGCGGGGACAAGAGGTTGTTTTCCACGAGTTGGGCGACAAGGACGACGGCAAATGCGGAAAGCACTTTCGACCAACCCAAAGGTACAGCGTAGAGGAGGGGAAAACCCGCCGCGAGTACGGGCCCCACGAAGGGGACGAACTCGAATATCGCGGTGAGGACGGCGAAGACGGCGGCGAAGGGCAACCCCACGAGGCGGTACCCCAGATAGACGAGGATGCCCTCTAAGACGGCGACGTAGACGAGCCCGCGCACGTAGCGCGCGAGACGCCCGTCGATCCGAAACAGAAGGTGGGCAAAGGTCGCGCGCCATGCCGGCGGTACCCCCAGGGCAAAGAAGCGGAAGAAGGCCTCGCCGTCGACTAGGTAAAAGTAGGCGATGAACGGAGACAGGGTGACAACGAAGACGAAGTTCCACAGATTGTCGAGCTTTTCCAACTGGGCGACGGCGAGCTCGGGAAGGCGGGCGTAGAGGTGGGCTCCCCAACGGAGGACCTCTGCGCGCAGCGAAGGGGGGAGAGCCGCCAAGGGACCTTCCGTTCCGTCGCCCAGTTCTTCGAAGGATGCGGCGAGGCGATGCAAGAAGGACTGCACGCCCTTGGCTACCTCGTCCAGGCGGAAAACCGCAAGGGCAAGCGCAAAGCCGACGAGGAGGAAGAAAAAGGCGTACACGGCCTGAACCGCGCGTCGCCGTTCGAACCCCCTTCGCTCCAAGACGCGCACGCCGGGCTCGAGGAGGTACGCCACGAAGAGCGCGAGGAGGAAGGGGAGGCTCACCTTGAGGGCGAAAGAGAGGAGGGTCGTGAGGACGGGGAGCGCCCCCCGAAGGAGTAGGGCCAACAGAAGGAGCGCGAACCCCCAAAGCACCGCCCGTTCGGAAGGGGAACCGCGAAAGAGCTGCACCGACTTCACCTTCCCCGTCATCCTTCCCGAAGGAACAACCGAGGGATCCGCGGCGATTTCCGCCGAACAGTAGCCCCGTGGACAGAAACGTCTCTTTTCTGCCGAAAAGGTCGCCTCAGAATCCCCGCACGGGAGGGGAAAGAGCAGGAAACAAAAAACGGGACGGGAATTCCCGTCCCCTAGTTTGCGCCTCGGCGGCGGAGAAAACTCCGCCCCGCAAATGACGCGATGCGTACATCTGTTTAGCCGAAAACCCGCAGGCGCCTCGCGCCGGTCAGGGCGCGGGCAAGTCCGCCCCCAACCTGAAGCGCTCCTCCGAAGAAATTCCGGACGCGCTCGCCGAACGTAGGCGGTCGGACAGCAGAACGACCGGAGATGTACACGCCGAGGGCAACGAGCGCGCTCCCCAGCGTAAAGACCGCGGCGAGGTTGCGCATGTGCCCACCTCCCGCACGTTCGACTACATCGCCTCCGCTTCGACTTCTTCGCCTTCCTCGAAGAGGAGGTCGTTCAGGGACGTGAGCGTACCATCCTCTTCGATTTCGTAGACCGTGAGGCGATCCCCTTTGACGGTGAATTCGATGAAGCAGTTCCAGCAGTAGTACTGGTGTGTCCCGATCTTCCCCACGTTCTTTCCCTTGCACACCGGGCACCGGATCTCCATTGGCCTTCCCTGCCTTACCCAGGATTTCCTCCGCTTCCGCTCCCAAGATGCCCGTTTTCCCCCTCGGGCATACGCGGAGGATAGGTGCATTCCCCAAGAGGACAAAGTTCGCGCGGCTCGTCGCGTGCACCCGTCGTACCCGTGTATGCCGGTACAGCGCCCGGTGTGCGGAGAGGAGGACCTCACGCCCTCCCTTATCCTCTCCCGGTGGTATACCTCCATACACGGACAGACCAAGCGCCCCGCATACAAAATAAAACAAAGCGAGCAGCACATGCTGCCCGACTTCGTTCCCCGGGTAGGGCCCAGATCGCCGTAGGTCCCCGTCCGTCGACCCGCAGTCCCCATGTAGGTGGGTGCCCGCACTCCGACCCTTCGCCTTCCGCACGCAGCGGCTCCGCTCCGCGCCGGAGATGTAAGGCTCCCTCGGCAGTCAACGTGTTCGAGTTCGCGACAGGCACGACCCACGCACGATCCAGGTTCTCCTTGCAGTTTTACCTTACCACACTGCGCGCGAGCGCACAAGGGGGAGGTACAAAGTCGAAATTGTTTTTGCTGGGACATTATTTGAAAGATATTTTCTTGAACGTATGGACAGGAGATCCTCAGACTTCCTGCGACTCTTCTTGAGGTACGACGACGATTCCGAGTTCTTCGAGTTGGCGAGGCGTGACCGCGCTCGGAGCACCCATGAGGAGGTCCGTACCGCTCTGCGTCTTGGGAAAGGCGATCACGTCGCGAATGGAAGGCCTTCCGAGGAGGAGGGCGACGAGGCGATCGAGTCCGAGGGCGATCCCTCCGTGGGGAGGCGCTCCGTACTCGAGGGCTTCCAAAAAGAAGCCGAATTTCTCCCGAACTTCTTCTTCGGGAAGGCCTATGGCACGAAAGACGGCCTCTTGCACGTCGCGCCGATAAATCCGAAGGCTTCCCCCGCCCAGCTCCACGCCGTTCAAGACGACGTCGTAGGCTTCGGCGCGAACGCGCAGGGGATCCGTCGCAAGCAGGGGAAGGTCCTCCTCCCGCGGTCGGGTAAAGGGGTGATGTTTGGCGACGAGGCGGCCTTCCGTCTCGTCCACTTCCAAGAGCGGAAAGTCCACAACCCACACAAAGGCAAGTTCTTCTTCGGGGACGAAGCCGAGGTCGTTCCCCAGGCGCTCCCGCAAGGCCGCCAAGGAGGCGTGCACGACGTCCGCCCGCCCCGCGCCGAAGAAAAGGAGATCTCCGGGAAGGGCTCCCGTCGCCTCAAGGAGGCGCTCCACGTGCCCCAGCGCGAAGAACTTCGCAAGCGGCCCGGTTACCCCGCCTTCCTCCACGCGAAGCCAGGCGAGCCCGCCCGCCCCGAAACCGCGGACGAGTTCTTCGTAGGCGGAGATGTCCTTGCGGCTGATCCTCTCCCCCCCGTCCGGCACGCGAATCGCCCGCACGATCCCTCCCCTGGCGAGCGCCTCTTGAAACACCCGGCTCGGAACTTCGCGGACGGCCTCGTCTACGTCTATGAGTTCGAGCCCGAAGCGAACGTCTGGTCGGTCGGTTCCGTATCGGCGCATCGCCTCGTCGTACGTGAGGCGCGGAAAGGGGCGCGGAATTTCGCGGCCACGTACCTCCCGCACCACGGCGGCGAGCATTTCCTCTACGATCCCGAGAAACATTTCCCGGGACATAAAGCTCACTTCGATGTCGATCTGCGTAAACTCCGGTTGCCGGTCGGCGCGCAGGTCTTCGTCTCGAAAGCAACGGGCGATCTGAAAGTACCGTTCGAAGCCAGCGATCATGAGAAGTTGTTTGTAGAGCTGGGGCGACTGAGGGAGCGCGTAAAAGGTGCCGCGGCGGAGGCGGCTCGGAACGAGGAAGTCGCGGGCACCCTCGGGGGTGCTCTTGGAGAGCATGGGGGTTTCGATCTCCACGAATCCGCGCTCCGTGAGGAAGCGGCGGACGACGTCCACGATGCGGGCGCGGGCGAGGATCGCCTCGCGCAAGGACTCGCGCCGCAGGTCGAGGTAGCGGTAGCGGAGACGCACGCGCTCGTCTACGTCCCGTTCGTCGGCGACGGGGAAGGGGAGCGCCCGCGACGTGTTCCAGATCACGATCTCCTCTGCCCGTACCTCCACGTCCCCCGTCGGAATCTTGGGGTTTCGGGTTTCGGGGGGACGCGCGACTACGCGTCCGCGCACGGAGACGACGTATTCGGCGCGCAGGCGGTCTGCCGTGCGAAAGGCTTCCGGTTCATCGGGAGGAACGACCACCTGGACGATCCCCGATCGGTCGCGCAGGTCGAAGAAGATGAGCCCCCCCAAATCCCGCCGGCGGTGCACCCACCCCCCGAGCACCACCTGTCGGCCTACGTCGGCCAAGGTGAGCGTGCCCGCGTCTTGGGTCTTTTGTACGAGTGCCGACGCCCGTTCTCCCGCTCCGAGGTATACCCGTTCTTCGTGCTCCTCCGGCATCGTCGTTCTCCTTTCTCCACATCGCGTTTGCGCTTCGCCCGCAAGCGAAGCTTCGTTCAGCTCGAAAAGCGGTGCGTTTTCCGCGCCCGTTCCGTCCTAGGTGGAAGGCGGGGAATCCGCTCCAGTCCGAACACGAGGCCAAACTCCCTTTTACCCGTCCTGCGCGAGATGGCGGCGGAGCCAGGCGACGAGTTCGTCCTCGCGCACCGCCTCCTGCGTACCGCTCGCGAGGTCCTTGACGGCCACTTCCCCTCGGGCGACCTCCTCGTCGCCCACGAGAACGACGACGCGGGCGCCCAAGCGGTCCGCACGTCTGAGGAGTGTCCGCACCTTCTCGGTATCCGCGTCCCCCAACGCCACAAAGCCCGCGCGGCGCAGGTGGAAGAGGAGGGGCAGGCGGCGTGCAGCCCCGCCTCCGAAGGCGGCCACGTACACGTCGACGTGCCGCGGAGGTGCGAGCCGGATCCCCCGATTCTTGAGGCCGAGGACGAGGCGCTCGACCCCCAAGGCGAACCCGATGCCGCCGTGGGGGGGACCTCCGAGTTCTGCGACGAGCCCGTCGTAGCGCCCACCGCCGCCCACGGCATCCTGCGCCCCCAGCGACGCGTCGACCCATTCAAAGGCCGTCCGCACGTAGTAGTCCAACCCGCGGACGAGGTGGGGATTTACGACAAAAGGAATCCCCAAAGACGTGAGGTGCACCGCCACCTCTTCGTGATACCGCCGGCAATCGTCGCACAGGGAGTCGAAGAGTTTGGGCGCTTCTCGCACGAAGTCCTTGTCGCGGTCGAGTTTGCAGTCCAAAATGCGAAGCGGGTTTCGTTCGAGCCGCCGCTGACAGTCGGGGCACAGCTCGTCCCGATGCGGAAGAAAGTACTCGCGCAGGCGCTCAAGGTAGCGGGGACGGCACACCGGGCAGCCGACGCTCGAAAGCTCGAGGCGGACGTCGCCGAGCCCGAGCGACGCGAGAAACTCGTGGCCCAAGGCGATCACCTCGGCGTCGAGCTCCGGACCCTCTCCCCCCAAAACTTCCACACCGAGTTGGTGAAACTGCCGCTGCCGACCCGCCTGCGGACGCTCGTAGCGGAACATGGGACCTGCGTACGCGAGACGGACGGGGAGCAAATCGGCATAGAGCTTGTGGTTTACGTAGGCGCGCACAACCGGCGCAGTCCCCTCCGGACGCAGGGCGAGGACGCGGCCGCCGCGATCGGGAAAGGTGAACATCTCCTTCTCTACGATGTCCGTCGTCGGCCCGACGGAGCGGACGAAAAGTTCGGCGTACTCCAAGATCGGCGTGCGGATTTCTTGAAAGCCAAAGCGGCGAACGTGCTCGCGAAAGCGCTCTTCGAGGGCGACGACGAGCTCGAGATCTTCGCCGAAGAGGTCTTCGGTTCCCCGGGGTGCGCGAATTTCCACCGCCGTACCTCCCGTGGCCGCAACGTGGAATCTATGCCCTATCATACACGCCCGAGCGGCGAGGCACAAAAGCCGACGTCAGACGAGTCCGTGTGGTACAGTATTGTACGAAGGGGTGAGACGGATGCTCGTCCCCGTAAAGATCAAAGGGATCGAAGTGGACGCCGCCATGCAACCGGTCCTCGTCCTCACGGACGCGGCGGAGACCCGCTTCCTCCCCATTTGGATCGGCCCGTTTGAGGCCTTTGCCATCGGCGTCGCCCTCAAGGCGGAACGGCCGGAACGTCCCCTCGCCTACGACCTTTTCCTGGCAATTCTTTCGAGCTTTCAAGCATCCGTCCGCCAAGTCGTCGTAGAACAGCTGAAAGACGGGATCTTTTACGCATCCCTGCATGTCGAACAAAACGGGAGGAGCTTCGTCTTCGACGCGCGGCCGAGCGACGCCGTGGCGATGGCCGTGCGCACGGGAGCCCCGATTTACGTGCACCGCCGGGTGTGGGAGACGGCACTCCCCGGCGATCAACTCTACGGGACGAAGGCGGAAGGGCCCGCCGACGCCAACGCAAAGCCTCCCGAAAAAGAGGGCGGAGCCGAACCTCGGCCGCCTGAAAAGGACGCAAAGCGGGGCAAGATCATCGACCTGACCGCCCTCCGACGGAACAAGGACCTCTCGTAGGCGTCTCTCAGCTTTGGCCTTCGCGGGTGTTCCACACCGGAAACCGCGTTTCCGCGCTCGGGAAGGTAGAGTTTAGAGCTTTTGGGAATTGTCGCACGCGCCCACCCCTGGTACAGTAAAAAGAAAAGGACAGGGGGCACACGCCATGCTCACCTACCCCTACCGCGTCGGTCGCGTCGAACTTCTCCTCGTGGAGGGCGACATCACCAAGGTCTCCGCGGACGCCATCGTGAACGCCGCCAATCCGGAGGTCGAACACGGCGGCGGCGTCGCCTTTGCCATCGGCAAGGCGGCGGCCGGATGTGCCAAGGAATATACGAAGATCTCGCAAGAAGAGCTCCGGCGGCGCTACGGAGAGGGGCGACTCGCCCCGGGCAAGGTGCTCGTCACGCCGCCCATGCGGCTTGCGGAGCACGGCGTGCGCGCGGTAATCCACACGGTGGGCCCGGTCTGCCGGGGAACGTGGAACGACGACCACGCCCGTGCGCTGTACGCGGCCTTTGCCGCACCCCTCGAGGAAGCGGAGCGCCGGGGATTTGCCTCGATCGCCTATCCCGCCGTGAGCGCGGGGATCTACGGCTGTCCCTTTGAACGCGTGGTTGAAACCTTTGCCGCGGTCGTCCGCGATGCGGGACACCGCCTCGCGTCCGTGGGCAGCGTGTCGCTCGTCCTGCGCGAACGCGACAAGGTGAAACGGGCGCGGGAGATCCTCGATCGCGAAAAGGCGTGAAACTTTGGTTTCCCGGAGAGGATGCGGACGATGGCTTCTTCCGAAAATGAGATGCCTCCTTCGGACCGCACCGGCGACGCCGGGCGCAAGGACGAAAGGGAGCTTCCCTGCGACGTGCGGGCGGCATTTCGCCGCCCGCGTTCCGTCTCCGAAGTCGCCGAGTGGGATCTGAACGCAAAGTGGTTCGGCGTCTCCCCCCTCGTCCTCATGGAAAACGCAGGGGCGGCGGTGGCGCAGGTCGTCCGCGAGCGAAGGCCAAAAGCCCGACGCATCGCCGTGTTCGCGGGAAGCGGTGGCAACGGCGGCGACGGCCTCGTCGCCGCGCGCCACCTGAGCGCCTGGGCGGAAGTGGACGTCTACCTGTGCGCCTCCCCCGACCGCCTGCGCCCCGAAGATGTGCGTGTGAACTGGGAACTCGTTTGGAATTCTCCGTTCGTCCGGACGCACGTCTGTCCCCGGGCAGAAGACGCGCGGGAAATCGCCCGCCGCCTCGACGCGGAAGAGGCGTACGATGTCGTGGTCGACGCCCTCCTCGGCGCGGGTTCCCGGGGCGAACCGCGGGAGCCCGTACGCACGGCTATCGAGGTGATCCGCGAACAGAGGCGCCGAGGCGCTTTCGTGGTGAGCGTCGACCTTCCGAGCGGCTACCCCGAAGCCCGGCGCGTGGAGGCGGATCTCGCCGTCACCTTTGCCTGGGATAAAGACGCGTACGAAAAGGACCCTTTCCCGCGCGTCGTCGTCCCCATCGGCTACCCCCTCGACGTCGCCTTCCGCGCGGGACCCGCAGACGTCCGGGCGCTCGTCGCCCAACCGTGGACGCGGAAGGGCGAGCGGGGGAGCGTGTTCGTCTTGGGAGGAAGCGCGCGCTACCCCGGAGCTCCTCTTCTTGCGGCGCGTGCCGCCCACCTCTTGGCCGACCTCGTCACCGTGAGCGTGTTTGCCGAGGCGCCGAACTTCCCCGTGCCGCACGAGCTCATCCCCCTCCGCCTCCCGGGGAAGAGGTTTACGCGCGACCACCTTCCCGCGCTCGAAGAGGCCCTCCGGCGCGCGCACGCCGTAGTCGTCGGTCCCGGACTCGGGCGACACCCCGAGACGATCTGCGCCCTGCGCCGGCTCTGGCCGCTCCTCGCGGAACGCGGAATCCCCGTCGTCGTGGACGCCGACGCACTCCTCGCTTGGAGCCGACCCCGTTCGCCCGGGGAGGCGTCTCCGAAGGCGCACCTCCGTCCCTTTCCCGCCGTCCTCACGCCCCACGCGGGCGAATTCCGCCGCCTCGCCGCCCTCTTGGGGCTCCCCCCGCAGGAAGACATCGCCCAAGGCGAGGGCGCTTTCTCCGCCCCTCCCCTCGTCGCCGAGGCGTGTACCGTCATCGAGTTGGCCCGAAGGGCCCGCGCTGTCGTCCTCCGGAAGGGGCCGGTGGACGTCGTCGCCGCCTCCGACCGCTGGGCGTACAACACGACCGGCGATCCCGGAATGACCACGGCAGGGACGGGAGACGTCCTCGCGGGACTCGTGGGGGGATTCCTCGCCCGTGGGGCCGCACAGGGCCTCCTTTCCACTCCGGGAAAAGACGGGGAAGGCCTAGCCTTCCGCGCCGCAAAGGCAGCCGCCTTCGTAAACGGCCTCGCCGGCGAAATCGCCGCCGGCGAACGCGGAGGTCCCTGGTACACGGCAGACGATGTCCTCCGCTCCCTCCCCGTGGCGCTCCGCCGCGCGGCGGAGTTCGCGTAGGCGGCGCGGACGACGCCGAAATCCCCGGAGCCCGAAGGACACCGGGGCGACGAAACCGACCCGTTGCAAAAACGTTGGACCGCCCGCCAGGAGGGACTCGCCTTGGACGAACGCTGGGAACCGCTCGAAGAGGATTTTTGGAACTTGCCCACGCTCGAGGCAGCACGCCACCTCCTCGGCCGCTACCTCGTCCACGAAACACCCGCGGGAACGCTCGTCGGACGCATCGTGGAAACCGAGGCGTACCTCGGGCCGGACGACCGCGCCGCCCACTCCTACGGCGGCAAGGTGACCCAGCGCAACCGCGTGATGTTTGGCCCGCCTGGGTACGCCTACGTGTACTTCATCTACGGGATGCACGAGTGCCTGAACGTCGTCACCGCGGAGGCGGGTGTGCCCCACGCCGTACTCATCCGCGCCCTCGAACCCGTCGCCGGCGTGGCGGAGATGGCGCGGCGCCGCGGCCTTTCTCCGGAGGAGGTGGAAGGGCGCCTTGCCCGGGGACTTCCCGAACCGCGGCTTACGAGCGGGCCGGGAAGGCTCACGCAGGCCCTCGGCATCACGCGGGCGCACTACGGCCACGACCTGCGTCGTCCACCCCTCTACCTTACGCGCGGCGAGCCGGTGCCCGACCGCCTCGTAGGCCGAAGCCCGCGCATCGGAATCGACTACGCCGGGGAAGCACGGGACTACCCGTGGCGCTTTTTCCTCCGGGACAACCCGTACGTCACGCGCTTCCCCCGACGAAAGGCCGAACGAGAGGGCGGAGGAGATGCGGACCTCATCCTTCGCGCAAAAAGGTGAGCCACACCTCGCGCCGACGGGGGCCGTCCCACTCCGCGAAAAAGATCCCCTGCCAGCGCCCGAGCTGAAGGGCACCGCCTTTGATGGGGACGAGGACGTGGGTGCCCGTTAGGACCGCCTTGATGTGCGCGTCGCTGTTCCCCTCCGCGTGGCGGAAGGAAGGGTCGCGCGGAACGACGCGGCGGAGGTGGGCGACGATGTCGCGGGCGACGTCGGGATCGGCGTGCTCGTTTACCAGGACCCCCGCCGTCGTGTGCGGCACGTACACGAGAACCGCGCCGGTTTCCCAACCGGCAGCCCGCACCTCCTCGGCCACGGCGGCGGTGATGTCCACGAGCTCCTCGCGTTCGCGGGTGACGACGGAAACCTTGCGCATCGACCATTCCTCCTTTCGAGGTGAACCGCGGTGGCTCCCTTGAAAATCCTCCTCCTCGAAGACGATCCTCCCCTCCGGCAGGCGGTGGCCGGGCTCCTCGAAGAGGCAGGATACCGGGTCACGTGCGCCGAGGACGTCTACGAGGCGGAAGGCTATGCCCTGAGCGAACTCTTCGACCTCTACCTCGTCGACGTCGTCCTCCCAGACGTCGACGGGTTTACCTTTCTTCGCCGGCTGCGCGAGCGGGGGGATCAGACGCCGGCGATCTTCCTTACGGCCCGCGACCAGGTGGAAGACCGCGTACGCGGCTTGAGCGTCGCCGGCGGCGACGACTACGTCGTGAAGCCCTTCTCCAGCGAAGAACTCCTCGCGCGCATCGCCGCCGTCCTCCGGCGCAGCGGGAAGGTCGACCCTCACGGGACGCTCAGCGTGGGGCCGATCCGTTTCGACCCCGCCCAAGGTCGGGTCGTCGTGCGCGGCACGCCCATAGAGCTCACGCCGACGGAGGAGCGCCTCCTCCTCACCTTTCTCCGCCATCCCGGAGAAGTCCTCCCGCGCGAGCGGCTCCTCGCGAGCGTATGGGGGGACGAGGGGGAGGTCGACGAACGCTCGCTCGAGCTGTACATCCACTACCTCCGGAGGAAGCTCAGGCCCTTCGGGCTGGAGCGGGCGATCGAAACCGTTCGGGGGCGCGGCTATCGCCTCCTCCGTTGGGAAGAGGAGGATCGGCCTCTGTGAACGTCCGAAAGCGCTTCCCCGCACAAGAAGAGGCGGTGCTCAACCCCGAGGCCGCGCGCATGTTTGCCCGGACGTACCGCAACCTCGCCCTCGGACTGGCGGCGTCCGTGCTCCTCCTCACCGCGGCACTTCTCGTGCTCCTCGTGCGGACGACGGAAGACGCGGTCATCCGCAGAATCGATGAACTCCTGCAAAACCGGGCTCAGGCCATCGCCACCGGACACGCGAGAGAGGTCGAACGGCGCCCCGCCTTCACCCCCGAGTCGGGGCGCCTGTTCTTCGTGTACTTCGGAGATCCCCCGCAAACCCCCCTCGCCGTCCGGCCCTACGACCCCTTTTCGGACGCCGCGCGAACCGTCCTCGCGCGCCTCGCGGAGAAAAACAAGTCCGCTCTGGGAGTATCCTCCCCTGTGACGGCACCCGCCCGCGTCGAGCTGGAAGGGGAGGCGTTTCGCTACGTCCTCGTCCGCCTCCCCGAAGGGGCTTCCGCTGCGTCGGGCGCGCGAAACGGTCAGGCGCATTCGCGGACGGCAGGGCCGCCTTCCCTCTCCCCTCCCGCCGACTCCCGCTACGCCCTCCTCCTCTACCCCTTGGCACGCGAAGAAGAGTTCCTCGCGAACCTGCGCCGACAGGCGTTCCTCGCCGGTGGCCTCTTTGCGGCGGTATCCGCCCTTTTGGGCCTGATCTTTGCCGACCGCGCCCTACGCCCCGTCCGCGAGGCGTGGGCCGCCCAGAGGCGCTTCGTCGCCGACGCTTCCCACGAACTCCGAACGCCCTTGCAGGTCCTCCGACTCAACCTCGAGCGCCTGGTCCGGCATAAAGACCGCACGGTGGCGGAAGAGCAACGCACCCTCGAGGTCCTCCTCGGCGAGCTCTCCCGCCTCGAGCACCTCGTGGGCGACCTCCTCACGCTTGCCAAAGCGGACGCCGACACGCTCGCCGTAGAAAAGCGCCTCGTCGACCTTGCCGACGTCGTGCGCCGCGAGGGCGAGGCCTTCCGACCGGCCTTTGAGGAAAAGGGCCTTTCTCTGGAGGTGCATGCGGAAGCGGCTCCCGTTTGGGGCGACCCCGAACGCCTCGCCCAAGTCGTCGCCATACTCTTGGACAACGCCGTGAGCTACACGGACCAGGGCGGCGCCTCTGTCGTCCTCGCCGTCGACAAGGCGAAAAAGCAGGCGATCCTTCAGATCGACGACAGCGGCATAGGAATCGGCCCCGAAGAGCGCGAACGCGCCTTCGACCGCTTTTACCGCGGCCGAGAGGCGCGCCGAAAAAAGCGCGAGGGAAGCGGCCTCGGGCTCGCCGTGGCGCGCATCATCGTCCAGGCGCACGGAGGGACGCTCCGCCTCCTTCCCCGGCCCGAAGGAGGAACGCGCGCCGAACTCCGCCTCCCCCTCGCACCTCATTCGTAGCGGAGGGCGACGATCGGGTCGAGGTTGGCCGCACGGACCGCGGGAAGGATGCCGAAGACGAGACCTACGGCCAGAGAAAAGAGGGTCGCCACGCCGATCACCGGCCAGCGGATGAGCACGGGAACGTGGAGGAGACGCTCGAGAAGCGCGCCGATGCCAAACCCCCCGAGCACGCCAAAGAACCCGCCCACCAAGCTCAAGACGAGGGATTCCAGGAGAAACTGGACGAGGATCTGACTCCGGCGGGCGCCGATCGCCTTCCGCAGGCCGATCTCCTTCGTCCGCTCGCTCACGGATACGAGCATGATGTTCATGATCCCGATCCCGCCTACGAGGAGGGAGATCCCCGCGATCCCCCCGAGCATGAGGCTCAGCGTGTGGGAAACGGAGCCGATCGTGCGGAGGACGTCTTCCTGCGTGAAGATGCTGAAGCTGTTTTCGTCGCCGCGGAAGGTGCGCAAGAGCTCGCGCCGAAGGGAGTCGACGGCGACCCGGACCTCCTCGGAGGAGGCGGCCTGGACGTACACCGTGCGCACGCCGCGGCTCTGGAGGAACCTCTCCGCCGTCGTGAGAGGGATGAGGACGCGGTCGTCGTTGGAAGCCCCGAGCGTAGTCCCTTTCGGGGCGAGGACGCCGACGACGGTAAAGACCGTACCGTTGAGCGTAACCTCCTGCCCCAGCGGATCGAAGGAACCGAAGAGCTGCTTCGCCGTGTTTGCCCCGAGGAGGACGACGCGGTTGCGGGCGGAAAGATCGAGGTCGGCAATGAACCGCCCTTCCGTCACCGCCAAATTGCGCACTTGGGCAAACGCGGGAGTTACCCCTTCCAGGGGAACGCTCACACTGTTCGTGCCCGCCTTCACCGTCGCCTGACCCAACACCTCGGGGGCGACGGCGGCGATCCCGGGGAGGTTTGCCCAGTCTTCCACGTCTTGGAGCCTTAGAGACGTCTGCGACCCCCGGCCGACGACGTTCACCGCGATCAAGTTGGATCCGAGTCCCTGGATCTGCTCCGTCACGCGGGCCGTCGCTCCTTGCCCCACGGCTACGAGGGCGATCACGGACGCCACGCCGATGATCACCCCGAGCATCGTGAGGAACGTGCGGAACGGGTTTCCCGAAAGGTTGCGAAAGGCCATCCGCAGGATCTCCAGGACGAGCAAGCTACTCCCCTCTTTCTTCGTCGGCGACGATGCGCCCGTCGCGAATGGCGATGCGCCGCCGCGCCCGGCGGGCGACTTCTCCGTCGTGCGTGATCAGGACGATCGTGCGCCCCTCCGCGTGGAGGGAGGCAAAGATCTCGAGGATCTCCTGCCCGGTACGGCTGTCCAACGCCCCCGTCGGCTCGTCCGCAAGCACGAGTTCCGGATCGCCCACGAGGGCGCGGGCGATCGCGACCCGCTGCTGCTGCCCGCCGGAGAGCTGGTTGGGAAAGTGGTAGAGGCGGCCTTCGAGGCCCAGGCGGGCGAGGACCTCCTTCGCCCGTTCGCGGCGCCGTCCGGGAGGCCATCCGCGGTACACGAGGGGGAGTTCGACGTTTTCGAGGGCCGTAAGCCGGGGGAGAAGGTAGAACTGCTGAAAGACAAAGCCGATCTTTTCGTTCCGGATGCGGGCGAGCTCTGCCTCCGAAAGGTGGCCTACCTCCCGACCGTCGAGTTCGTAGCGCCCGGACGTCGGGCGATCGAGGCACCCGAGGATGTGCATGAGCGTGGACTTCCCGGAACCCGAGGGGCCGACGACGGCCACGAAGTCCCCGCGGGAAATCTCCAAGGTGACCCCGTCCAGGGCGCGCACGCGCTCTTCCCCCATGGAGTACTCCTTGGAAACCCGCTCGAGTCGGATGAGGGGGGAGGTCATCGCCCTCCCCCTCCCCCCGGCTGTGTGGGAGTAGGTAAGGTACCGCCGCTCGGACGGCTCCCCGAATTCGGGAAAGTTCCGCTCCGGGAACCACCCCAGGTCCCCCCGGGTGTGCCGGAGGCGGGGGCCTGGCCTCCCCGCGGCATCATCCCCGGCACGGCCATCCCCTGACCCGGAGAAGGCCGGAATCCTCCCGTTCCCTGAGGGGAAGGCGGGCGCGGAACGAGCACGACGTCGCCCTCGGCGAGCCCCGAGACGATCTCCGCCTGACGCATGCTTACGAGCCCCACTTCCACGGGCCTAAGCGCCACGCCGGGCGGAAGGGAAGAAGAGGTCCCCGATTCGGACGCATTTTGCCCGCCGCTTTCTGCGGAAGCGGGGACATACACGTACGCCGCATTCCTCCGGCGGACCACCGCTTCCACCGGCACGAGCAAGGCGTCGTCCTTCTCGCCGACGAGGATTTGCGCCTCCGCCGTCATCCCGATCTTGAGGCCAGATACCGCGGGAACGTGGACGGTCACCGGAAAGGTGGCGACGCCGTTTTGCACCTCGCCCTCGTCGCCAATCGCGAGGACGTCCCCTTTGAGCGGAGTTTGCGAGACGGCCTGCACCGTGACCTCCGCCGTCTGCCCGACTTTGATCTTGTTCACGTCGAGCTCGTCGACGTGAATCACCACCTGCAGGTTCTGGTCGTCGAGGAGGAGCAGGAGGTCTTGCCCGGGAACGACGGCTTGTCCGGCGACGACGAAGACCTGGGAGATCTTTCCGTCGATGGGGGCCTTTACGGGAGCCGGAGCCTCGCCCTGGGCCCGGTACTGGGCGATGCGCTGCCGCGACTGCGCGATCCGGTCGTCGAGCTGAGAAAGCTGGGCTGCCAGATTCGCATCTTGCGCGGAAACGGGGCGCACTGCGGCGACGGCCTGTCCGCGAGCGACGACTTGGCCCGGCCTTCCGTCCACGCGGACGACGCGACCTTCCGTCTGCGCGCGGAGGGAAATCCGTTCGGGCGCGAGAAAGACGCCTTCTTGCAGGGCGGATACCTCGGGGCCGTCGGCGGGGCGAAAGACGACCCGCGCCTTTACCCCTTCCTGGACCGTACCCGCGACCTGCAGCGTCACCTTGCGCGCCGGAACGCCGTTTACGACGTCGAGGAAGGGATCCACGGAGACGACGCGTCCCGGCACGCTCTCTCCGGATTCCCCTGCGAGAAAGACCGTAGCTGGCGTACCGGGAGACAGCTTGGCCGCATCGCGTTCCGCGACGTACGCCGCGAGGCGTGAAGATCCCGTAAGCGTGAGCGTGGCGACCTCCGTCCCCGGAGACACCCGGTCCCCCGGATGGACGACGACGTCGGCGAGGAGGCCGTCGGCCGGAGCGACGATCGTCTCCTCCCGGGCGGCCGCCTGATCTTGGGCCTGGATTCGCGCCACGAGTTGTTCGCGCTGGGCGAGGAGCTGGGCGAGGGCGGCCTCTTCCTGCGAAATCTGCGCGCTCACGTCCTTTCCGGAAAAGCGGACGAGCTCGTCGCCCGCCCGAACGCGGTCTCCCGCCTTGACGAGGACTTCCGAAATCGTGGCTGCTGTCTCTGCCTTGAGGGACACCGTCTGCGCAGACTCTACGGACCCCGAGCCGCTTACGGCTACCGTGATCTTCCCCCGGACGACTCGGGCTTCCGAAAAGGCGTCGAGAATGTCGGGGGCCTTTGGGGCGTGCGCTCGCGACCACAAGAGGTATCCGCCGCCCCCGAGAAGCAAGCCGAGGGCGAGGAGGGGAATCCAGATCTTCTTGGGCACCATCGTGGCCTCCCTCGCGGTTCGGACCGGACCGGTCGAAATTTCCAAGGCTTCGTCAAATTCGGGGGAAAAGCACCTCGCCCACGATGGGGATCTTCTGTCCGCAGTACGGGCAGCGCCAGTCGCCCGCATCGTCTCGTTCGAGGTGCACCTCGCGCAAGGTGAACCCCTCGCGCACGAGGAGGGGACTCCCGCACGCGGGGCAGAACGTCGTCTCTCCGTCCGCCCGCCGCAGGTTTCCTAGGTACACGTAGCGGAGGTGGCGGCGGGCGAGCGCAAAGGCGCGAAGGAGGAAGTCGACGGGCGTGGGAGGTTCCGTGTACCGGTAGGCGGGAAAGTAGCGAGACAGGTGAAAGGGAATCTCAGGGTGTACGGAGGCGAGAAAGCGGGCGATTTCTTCGACTTCCTCGAGGCTGTCGTTCATCCCCGTGACGAGAAGCGTGGTGACCTCCACGTGGACGCGCTCGGCAGCGAGGGCGATCGTGCGCAGGACGGGTTCGAGGCGGCCGCGGAGGACACGCCGGTACGTCTCCGGACGAAACGCCTTGAGGTCGACGTTCATGGCGTCTACGTAGGGGAGAAGTTCCCGCAGAGGGGCTTCCTCGATGAACCCGTTCGTGACGAGTACGACGCGCCCGCCGCGCGCGCGGACGAGGCGGGCGGTGTCGCGCACGTACTCGTACCACACCGTGGGTTCCGAGTAGGTAAAGGCGACGCCCGCGCACTCCGGACAGCGGTCGAGTAGGGCGAGGACGTCTTCCGGCGAGAAAAAGCGGACGGGCGGCGTTCCGTGGGCGATTTCCCAGTTCTGGCAAAAGGGACAGTGGAGGTTGCACCCCCACGTCCCCAAAGAAAGGAGGAAGTGCCCCGGGTAGAAGTGAAAGAGGGGCTTTTTCTCCACCGGATCGACGGCCAGGCTCGACACCGCCCCGTAGTTCAGGGTAACGAGGCGGCCACCTACGTTGCGCCGCACGCGGCAGAGGCCCGTCTGCCCCTCGCGCAGCGTGCACCGGTGGGGGCAGAGGAGGCAGCGCACGCGCCCGTCGGGAAGCCTCTCGTACGCAGCGGCCTCGCGGACGAATTCCTCGCTCACGTTCACCCCGCATCCCTCCTTGGGGCCGCGTCGCTCCACACCACGGCTCCCCATCGAAGGCGGGCCGGCCCCATCCCCGCAAACCGCAAATCTCCCGAAGGCCGATCCGTCGCTTACGTCCTAAGGGGCTTCCCGGATCTCGCGAAACACTCCGCTGACGCGCCGCCGATGCGGCGCTCAGAGAAGGGTGGCCGAAGGACGTTCGAAAAAGCGGCGAACGCGGAAGCGCTGCAGCCGGTACGGCGTCCCGGGAGGGATTCCGGCCTTGCGCAGGGCGATGCGCACCTGCTCCTCGGGCGTGTCGATCCCCGGCAAGTCGGGGAGGAGGAGCCCCCGCCGGCGCCCCGCCTCCACGATGACGCCGTACGTGCGGGGATCCAGACCTTCGAGGGAAACGACTTCCTCCGGCGGCTCCAAGACGTCGACGGAGATCCGCACGTCGGGCAGCTCTTCTGGCCGTAAGGGCGGAAAGCGCGGGTCCTCTCGGGCGGCGGCGACGGCGTTTCGGACGATCTCCTCGTACAGCGTCGGTCGGGTCGGCTCCACGGTGCCTATGCACCCCCGCAGGAGGTCGTCTTTGTGGAGCGTCACGAAGGCGCCCCCGGGGCGCGCAAGCTCCGGAGGAAGAGAGGGCGGCGTGGGGAGGTACTCGCCGGTGGCAAAAAAGTGTTCGATGGCGCGCCGCGCCACCTGCGGCGGATCAAAGGGATCGTCTTGCCGCACGCGGGCAAAGCCCACGAGATACCCCACGCCGAAGGGGCCTTCGTACGAAAGGACCTCGGTCTCGACGGGGAGCCCCTCCAAGGCGCCGAAGAGGACGAGGAGGGGGCGGAAGCCGCACTCCCCCGCACCTTCCACGAGCCGCGGGTCCAAATCGAGGAGTTCCCTCCCCGCGGCGCGGGCGAAGATGTCGCGGATTCGCGCATCGAACTCCGGCCCTTCAGGGGCATAGCCGTACGGGCCGTCCGCGCTCAACCGGTGCGAGAGGTCTCCGCTCGCCACGACGAGGGCGCGCTTCCCGAGGGCGGAAGCGGCGGCGCGCAGCGCGCGGCCAAAGCGCATGAGCCGCCTCCACCCCAAAAGGCCGAGGCCGATTACGAGCGTGGGGACTTCCTCCACGGGAAATCCGCCCGCGCGAAGGCCGAGAAGGGGCGCCACGACAGCGTGGTCCAACGGGTAGGCCGCCTCGAAGGCGGTGGGAACGCCGTATTCCTCCGCCGCGGCGGCGACCGCTTCCGCGAGCTTCGGGTCGCTTTGAAGGACGATGCGCGCCTCGGGCGCCCCGAATCGCCCGAGGTCCCCCTCGAGGCGCACGGCGCGCACGACCGGAACAGCTTCCCAACGTACCGGCCCGTGGGGCGTGAGGAAAAAGACCACCTCGGGCCTAAGGGCGGCGAGTTTACGTCCGAGCGCCTGAAGCGCCGTCCAGGTCTGCGCCACGCGCCGGGCCTCTTCCTTCCCGACCTCGGGGACCATCACGGGCGGATGCGGGACGAGCGCACCGCCGACGACCCCCTTCTCCGTGCCGACTTCTCCGGAAGTTCCCGCATGCGAGGTCCGAAGCTCCCGAACATCCATCGCACGTTCCCCCTGCCCTTCGATTGTACCACCCGATGGGCGTAGGAAGAAAAATCTTTCCATTTCGGCGGGAGGTGGCGGTTCAGCGGGAGGCGGCGGCGAGGAGCGAGGCGTACGCTCCTCCGCGACCGACGAGCTCCTCGTGTGTGCCGACCTCTACGACGCGGCCGCGTTCCACGACGACGATGCGGTCCGCCCGCTCCACCGTCTGCAGCCGGTGGGCGATGACGATGCTCGTACGCCCGCGAAAGGCGAGTTCGAGGGCGTCTTGGACGAGGCGCTCCGTGTGGGGATCAACCCCGCTCGTCGCCTCGTCCAAGACGAGCACGGGAGGATCGACGAGGAGGACGCGGGCGATCGTCACGAGCTGGCGCTCCCCTTGGGAAAGGAGGTCCTCGTCCTCCTCCACCACCGTGTCGAGGCCGCCGGGAAGGGCCCGGACGACGTCCGCCAGACGGACGGCGCGAAGGACCTCCCAGATCTCTTCCTCCTCGGCCTCTCCGCGGCCGTAGAGGAGGTTCTCCCGAAGCGTCCCAGGGAAAAGCCATGCATCCTGTGGCACGTAGCCGAACTGCCGCCTCAGGACGTCTCGGGGGATCTCCCGGATCTCCCGCCCATCGAGGAGGATCTGCCCGCGCTCCGGATCGTAGAAGCGCAAGAGCAGGCTTACGAGCGTCGTCTTGCCCGAGCCCGTGGGCCCCACGATGGCCAAGCGCGTGCCTGCGGGAACGTGGAAAGAGACCCCGCAGAGGACCGGTTCCCCGGTGCGGTAGGCAAACCACACGTCTTCAAAGCGCACGTCCCCCCGGGCGCGCCAGGACCCCCGCCCCTCCACGGGCGAACTTGCGGAGTCCGGTTTAGGATGCCCCCGCGCTTCCCGAACTACGTCTAAGGGCGAGGCGCCCCCGTCGTCTTCCTCCGGTTCGTCGAGGAGGCGGAAGACGCGTTCCGCCGCGGCAATCGTCGACTGGAGGATGCTCGAGGCGTTGGCGAGCTGCGTCACGGGTTGGTTGAGCTGGCGCGCGTACTGGAGAAAGGCCTGCACGTCCCCGACGGAGAGGCGCCCGGAGAGCACCTGAAGCGCCCCGGCCCAGGCGAGGAGGACGTACCCCAGGTTTCCGACAAAGCCCATCCCCGGCCAAATGAGCCCGGAGACGAACTGCGCCCGCCATCCGGCGGCGTAGAGCTCGAAGTTCCGTTCCCGAAACCCGCGTTCGGCCCGCTCCTCCTGCCCGAAAGCCTTGGTCACCTCGAAACCGCGGACGTGTTCCTCGACCGCGGCGCTCACCGCCCCGAGGGCTTCCTGCTGGCGGAGGAAGAGGCGCTGGGCGCGCGGAGCGAGGAGGGAGACGATCCCCCCGGCGAGGGGGAGGAGGAAGAGCGTGAGGGCCGTGAGTTGGGGGCTCATGGTCAGCATCACGGCGAACATCCCGAGTCCCGAAAAGACGGCGGTAAACACGTCCACGAGGCTCTGCTGGAGCGTCGAACCCAAGAGGTCGAGGTCGTTCGTCATCCGACTCATGAGGTCGCCGTGGGGCCGCTCGTCGAAGGTGCGCACGGGGAGGCGGGCGAGTTTCGCCGCCACGGCGCGACGCAGGCGGTAGACGACGTCCTGAGCCACGCCGACCATGAGCACCTGCTGGAGGTAAGAGGCGACAAAGGAAAGGACGTAGATCCCCACAAGGAAGCCGAAGATCGCGCCGAGCCGCAGCCAAGGGACAAACGCCGGCGCACCCCCCACCCCACCTTGGCGCACGGCCGCGAAGAGGAGGTTCGTCACCTCTCCGATGAGCCGGGGGGCGACCACGGCGAAGAGCGTGGAGAGGACGGCGAAAAAAAGCACCCCCGCGAGGCGCAGGCGGTAAGGGGCGAGGAGGGAGAGCAAGCGGCGGAGGGTCCTCCGCGCCTCGCGCGGCCGTTCCGACGGCCGGAGAAAGGCCGAACCGCCGTGCGCGCCGCCCGGACGACCGCCTGCGCGCGTTCGTTCCGCGCTCACGCACCCTCACCCCCCTCGGCAATGCGTCGGGAGGCGAAAAGGTCGCGGTAGACGGGACTCGCGGCGAGGAGTTCGTCGTGCGTCCCCGTGGCGACGACGCGCCCGGCCTCGAGGACGACGACGAAGTCGGCGCGCCGGGCTACGGAAACGCGCCCGGTCACCAAAAGCACCGTTGCTCCGCGGAGAACGCTTCGAAGGTTGGCCAACACGCGTTCTTCCGTGGCCGCATCCAACGCGGAAAAGGCGTCGTCGAAAAGCACAAGCGGTGCCCGCCGAACGAGGGCGCGGGCAATGGCCAGACGCTGCCTTTGGCCGCCGGAAAAGTTGCGCCCGCCCGCCTCGACCGGGGCGTCCAATCCTCCCGGACGTTCGGCGACGAATTCCCAGGCACACGCCGCCTCGAGGGCAGCCACGAGCGCGTCGTCGGAGACCTCCTCCCCTTCAGGGAGTCCGTAGAGGAGGTTGTCCCGCACCGTCCCACGGAAGAGGTAGGGCCGCTGCGGGACGTAGGCGATCCACCTCCGGTACGCCCGTAGCGGAACCTCCCGGATGTCCACGCCGTCCCAAAGGACGCTCCCCTGGTAATCCGGGTAGAACCGGAGGAGGAGGCGAAGGAGCGTCGACTTCCCCGAACCCGTCCCGCCAACCACGGCGACAAACGCCCCCGCCGGAATCCGCATGTGAAAATTTTCGAGCTGGGGGCGCTCTGCGCCGGGCGCGCGGTACGAAACCTCCACGAACGCGAGCTCCGGTGGGGACGGACTTTCGCGGGCGGCGAATTCCTCCGCGAACCCCTCCCCACCGCGTTCTGCATGAGAAACCGCTTCCCATCCCTTCGCGCCGCGCGTTGCCTCCTCCGCGCCGCCGGGCATCCCCTCCTCTGCGGCATCCACACGTTCCTCGGGAGCGCGGAGGAGTTCGTCCAACCTCTCCGCAGAGACGAGGGCGCGCGGGAGGAGGAAAAAGAGCATCCCGAGCGTGAGGAACGCCCCGAGGAGGAAGACGGCGTACTGGACGAAGGCGATGAGCGAACCTACCGCGAGACTTCCCCGCTCTACGAATCGGGCACCTACGAAGAGGAGAAGGACGATGGTCGCGTTCAAGGCAAAGGTGATCGCCGGGCTCAAGAGCGCCATGATCCGGCTCACACGCACGGAAACTTCTCTCAGGTCGGCGCTTGCCCGGGCGATGCGCTCCGCCTCTTGGGCGTCGCGGACGAACGCCCGCGCCACGCGCACCCCGCCCAGGTAACTTCGGACGGCGCGGTTCAGGGCGTCGATGCGGAGCTGGACTTCCGTGTAGAGGGGGATGGCCCGACGGGAGAGGACGTAGAGAAAGGCGAGGACGACGGGGAGCGACGCGAGAAGGAGGAGGGCGAGGCGGGCATTCAGACGAAAGGCGAGGACGAGTCCCACGGCGGCGGTGATGGGCGCCCGAAGGAAGGGGCGCAACCCCAGGTAGAGGACCTGTTGAAGCTGCCCCACGTCGTTCGTGGCCCGCGTGAGAAGGGTCGCCGCTCCGAAGCGGCGGTACTCCCCGAAGGGGAGGTGCACGATGCGGCGAAAGACCTCCGCGCGCACGTGCATGCCGAAGCGGGAGGCAAAACGGGAAGCAAAAAGTCCTGAAGTCACCTGAAACGCCAGCGCCAAAAGCGTCGCGAAGAGCATCTCTCCACCCGTCGCCGCGACGACCGCCGCATCACCGCGCGCTACGCCCTCGTCTACGAGACGGGCAAAGAGGCTGGGGAGCGAAAGCTCCGCCGTCACTCCGGCGAGCGTGAACCCCACAATTGCCAAAACTTCCCAAAAGGAACGGCGAAGTTCGCGCACCACCAAGCTCCTCACGGGACGCGCGGCCAGCCCACGCCCCTTCTCCGCTCGTCCCGCGGCTTCCCACGTGAACACCGGGGCCACCACCTTCGTCCGCAGGGTCCGTATATTTAGGATATCGAAATATACGGTCCGCTGCATCGCACACGCCGCTCAGGGAAGCCGAGGGCCGAACACCGCCGTACCGATGCGGACGAGCGTAGCGCCTTCGAGAATCGCCCAGGGAAAGTCGCGGCTCATCCCCATGGAGAGTTCTTCGAGCGGGGCGTTCGGGTAGCCCTCCCGCCGCAGCCGCTCGCGGAGTTCGTAAAGGGTGCGAAAGGCGCGGCGTGCCCTCGCCTCGTCCTCTGCATTCGGCCCCAACGTCATGAGCCCCCGCACGACGAGGGTCGGGTAGCGGGCGAGTTGGTCGAAAAACGCCGGTACCTCGTCCGGAGAGAGCCCGTGCTTCGTCGGCTCTCCCGACACGTTCACCTCCACGTAGACGTCGAGGGTCCGCCCTTCGCGCTGAAGCCGGCGATGGAGCTCCTCCGCGAGCGCCGGCCGATCGAGGGATTCGACGACGGACGCGTACCGAAGTACGTCCCGCACCTTGTTCGTCTGAAGGTGCCCGATAAAGTGCCATTCGATCGCAAGGTCCGCCAAAACGGGGGCCTTGGCCTTGAGTTCCTGGGCGCGGTTTTCCCCGAAAAGGCGAGCGCCGAGCTCGTAGGCCGCGCGAATCTGCGCGGGCGCTGCGTTCTTGGAGGCGAGGAGGAGCCGCGCGCATTCTGCCGGGCGGCCCGCCCGCAGGCACGCCTCCTCGATCGCCGCGCGCACGGAGGCGAGCCGTCGGGCGAGCTCTTCGCGGGAGACCTCTACTCGAACTTCGTCTTCCGGACGGAAACCTCTCTCCGTCGGCCCTTCCCAGTCCGTCATGTCCTTCCCTCCAAACTCCCCTCCTTCTCTGTGCGTCTATTGTACTCGTTTCCTCGTACCATGTCCGAGACCCCTTCGATTCGCTCTGCGTTACACCTCCCGCCGGACAAAGGCGATGTACCCGAGAAGCCATAAGGCCACAGTCCAGGCGAGGAGGATCCCCACGCCACCCCAGAGGGAAATGTTGCCTAAGACTTGAACTTGAAGGTACGCGTCCGAAAGAGAATTCAAGAAAGGAGGGCTTTCAATCCCCCACTGCGACATCTGCCCCGCCGAAACCGCAAATCCTCCTTGAGAGGTGAAAACCGTCTCTCCCCCAGAAAACAAGGAAGAAGAGCCCGCCGACAAGAGGTCGCGAAAGAGAAAGGGGCCGAGATTTCCGCTGTACGTGAGGGGGCTCACGCGAAAGACCCAACGGACGATCTCAGGAACCTTTTCCCCCGACGCACCGGGAAGAAGCACCGTTGTGAGAAAGAGAATCCCTTGTGCCGTCTTTCCGCCGAAGATACCCAGAAGGGTAAAGGCAAAGGCGTACACCGTCTTCACCAGAAGAGCGCCGACGGAAAAGCCGAGGAAGACGAAAAAAATTTCGCCCAATACCTCCGTTCCCATAAGCCGGAACAAGGCGCGATCGTAAGGAAGCACATGGACGTTCCCTTGGCGATCGCTCCAGAGGATCGCAGCGTTACTCTCGCCGGGGAAAAAGACAAACGAGACAAGCAACGAAAGGGCCGCCAAGACGAGCGCCGCCGCGAGGTAAAGGAGGAGGGATATGGTCTTTGCGAAATAGATTCGCGTGCGCGAAACCGGTTGGGCAAAGAGCAGGCGGACGGTACCGTCGGAAAACTCGGAGGTCTGGATCATGACCCCTTCTGCAAAGACGAAAAAGGCGAGAAGGCCAAACGTCGCATGCCAGAGCGTGTCCACGTGCCACCAAACGGAAAGGGGCGTCGCCGGAGAGACTCCCTTTTCGCGGTATGCGCCAAGCATTCGATCCTTCTCGGCGCGGATCTGGGCCACGGCCGCATCCCGAGCGGCCTCTGCCTCGGCCTTTTGTTCCGGTGTCAGGTCTTTCTCGCCCATCTCGCGCGAGTATTCTTGTCGGGTTTTTTCGATACTCTGTTCGAATTTGACTTCCCAATAGCGAAGTCCGCTATCCGCTTCTGCCCGCGCGGAACTGCGTGTGTGCCACGTCCAGGCAAAGGATATTCCGAAGACGAGGAGGAGAATGAGCCCAAACCACAAGATTTCCTTTCGGCGAAGGATCTTAAGGAGTTCGTTTTGCACGAGAGCCCAAAACGACACGCGGCGTCCGTAGACCACCGTTTCATGCGCCGGAACCGCCAACTCCATCCCTCCGTTTCTCCCGGGCAACGGCGACCAAATTTTTTGCCCGATCGCGCGCCGCACGGACAAGTTCCAAATAACGCTCCTCGAGCGAAGTACGTGCGGGAACGACGGCGTACACGTCCAGAGAACGGGCTACGAGCGCTCGGTGGAGTTCGGGGACACGGGACGAGGAAATCTTCACGCGGACCCACGTTCCCCCTTCGACCAGACCGGTCCAACCGGGTACGAGGTCCCGCACTGCCTCGAGTGTGAGAAATTCCACTTTCCCGTCCGACGAAACGGAGGGCAGATCTTCCCTTCCCCCTTCGTCTGGTCCCCCACAGGATCTCGGCCGCCCGAAGGAAAAGAACCCAGCGCCGAAAAAATCTCCGGAAGTTCCGTACGCGCGCGCTTCGCGGGAGCGACGTAGAGGAGGTAGGTCATCCACTCTTCCCGATCTTCTCGAGAGATCGTCCCTCGGAGTTCTTCGACGGGGAGGACGCTTCCCGCAGCGATCATCGCAAAGCGGTCGGCGATGAGCTCCATCTCGCGGAGGAGGTGGCTCGAAAGGAGGACCGTCCCCCCTCGCTCGCGAACGTATCGAAGGAGGAGGTCGCGGACGTCGCGCATGCCCTCGGGATCGAGGCCGTTCATCGGCTCGTCGAGGATGAGGACTTCGGGATCGTGGAGGAGCGCGATCGCGAGGGCGAGGCGCTGCTTCATCCCCAGGGAGTACCGCGATACGCGATCGTGGATGCGCTCGGAGAGCCCAACCGTGCGGGCAACTTCGAGGATGCGCTCCTTTGTCACACCTTGGGGATGCATGCGGCCGAAGTGGAGGAGGTTCTCGTATCCCGAGAGATACGGGTACGCGTCGGGCTTTTCGATGATCGCGCCCACCCTACGGAGCACGTCCGCCCGCGCTTCCGCAAGCGGTACGCCGAAGTACCGCACGCTTCCCTCCTCAGGTCGTATGAGTCCGAGCAACACGCGGATGAGCGTCGTCTTCCCCGCGCCGTTTGGCCCGAGAAGCCCGAAGATTTCCCCGCGGCGCACCTCGAGGTCGATCCCCTTGAGGATCTCCCGACCGCCGATGCGCTTGCGAATCCCCCGGACTTCCAACGCAACTGCCGAATCGGCGGACACGTTACCCCTCCTTCTTGCAGACATCTCTCTGCTAGGTTGCCTTATCCTACGTTCTCGTTCCGCATCTAGAATACCATATTCTGCGAAACAGGAAAACCCATTCCTAACATCTCGATTACCTTAGGAACGCTCAGATATCGCACACCGCTTTCTGCGACTTTTCTCGCACGCATCTGTCCAACAGCGAAGATCGTTTGGTGTACATTTTGTAAGGTAGTTGTGAGGCGGGTGTAGTATAAGAGGTCTGATGGGGAAGAGAAAGGAACGCAAAGGGGAAAACCAGGGGACGGGAGGAGGACCAATGAAAAAAGAGCCCGCGCTTTCGCGCAGGCGTTTCCTCCTAGGCGCTTCGGTCGGTCTTCTCGCCTTATCGTTCTCAGTACCGTTCGCCGCGTCCGAACGCACGGAGGTAAAGAGGGTAGAAGTAGCCTTACCGGGACTCCCAAAAGAACTCGACGGGCTGACCATCGCCCACATCAGCGACCTCCACTACGGCTTCGGGAAGTTTCGGAATGCGGATGCCGTAGAGGAAGTCAAGGCGGTGGTAATGGCACAAAGTCCCGAACTCATCGTGTTCACGGGCGATCTTTTGGACCACACGGCAGACCCGGATTGGGCGAGCATTCCCCTGCTCAAAGGGCTGAAAGCTCCTCTTGGGGTGTACGCCGTTCTTGGCAATCACGACCGGCACTTCGACATCCGGGCGCTTAAGAAGTCCTTTGACGACGCCGGTGTGGAACTCTTACTCAACCAAAGCGTCGGCCTAAGGAGAAACGGGCATGCCTTTTGGGTCATTGGCCTCGACGATCCCCTCACCGGTTCGCCCGACATGGAGCGGGCGACGGCTTCCGTGCCGTCCGAGGATTTTCGCCTCCTCCTGGTGCACGCCCCGGATTTCGTTCCGAGAGCGGCGCATTTCGGCATCCCGCTCCAGCTGTCCGGGCACAGCCACGGAGGACAAATCCGACTCCCAGGAATTGGGCCCCTCATTCTGCCGCCCTTGGGAAAGGAGTTCCCCATGGGACTCCGGCACGTCCCGGGGACAGGGACGCACGTGTACACCACATGCGGATTGGGCACTTCGATCGTTCCCTTGCGGCTCTTTTGCCGCCCAGAGGTAACCCTCTTGGTCTTGCGTTCCCACACGTAAGCAGAAGCACTATGCCGCGCTTTCCGAAACTCCCCCTCGGAGGACGAGAAGAGAAACGAGGGAGAGGCTGCCGAGCACGGCGAGGTAAAGGGATACCGTCCAAAAGCTCCCGCCGCTTACGCTGAGGAGGTAGGCCGCAACGTAAGGCATCGTCCCCCCGGCGAGGGCAGAGCCGATGTGGTAGCCAAAGGCAGCCCCCGTATACCGGTATTCCGGCGGAAAGGCGCGGGCGTAAAGCGTGCCGATCACCGCCGACATCATGGCGCTCGGAACTACGAGCCCGAACAGCGTCGCACCGTAGAGACCTAGGGATCCCTTGCCAACGAGCGTGAAGAACACCGGCGTGTAGAGAACGGCGATCACCGCCCCGACCGCAAAGAGCGCCACCGCTCGCTTGGGTCGGTCGGCGATCTTTCCGTAGACGGGGGTGACGAGAATGGCGGCGACGGTGCCGAGGGCGAGGGCACCAAAGAGATCACTTCGGGGTATCCCGAGGACCTTGGTCCCGTAGCCGATGAGAAAGGTGGTGTAGAGGAAGTATGGCGCCGTCTCGATGAGCTTGATCCCCACGGCGGCGAGAAGCTTGCCGAGGTCGCGGGAAGCGATTTTCCGAAGCGGCGAACCTTGCGTACGACCTTCGCTTTGCGCCGCGAGAAAGTCCGGGGTTTCCCCGACGCCGCGGCGAAGCCAAAGCCCGATAGGGACGCCCAAAATCCCCAGAAGGAAGGGAATCCGCCACGCCCACTGACGGAAGGCTGTCTCCCCAAAGGCCGCGGTGACCGCCTCAAAGGCGAACAACCCGAGGAGAAATCCGAGGTGCGGCCCGATTTGGGGGAGGCTGCCGTAAAACGCCCGCCGTTCCCCCGGGGCGTGTTCGAGGGCGAGGAGAATCGCACCGCTCCATTCGCCTCCGAGGGCAAACCCCTGAAGGACGCGGAGAAAGACGAGGAGCGCGGGGGCGAAGACCCCGATCGCCGCTGCACCGGGGAGGATGCCGATGAGCCCCGTGGCAAGGCCCATGAGGGTGAGGGTGGCCATGAGCGCCGCCTTGCGCCCTATCCGGTCGCCCAGAGATCCGAAGAACGCAGCACCAAAAGGCCGGAAGAAAAAGGCCACGGCAAACGTCGCAAAGGACGCCATGAGTGAGGTGAGTTCGTCCTTGCTCGGGAAAAAGAGCTCTCCGAAGACGAGCCCGGCAGCAGTGCCATACAGAAAGTAGTCGTACCACTCCACGACGCTCCCCGCGAGGCTCGCGAGGACGACGCGTCCGAGGGAGACGGCGGAAGTCGAGGCGGAGTCGAAGCGAACGGAAAGACGGGCCACGGCGTCTCCCTCCTCACAAAGGTTTGGGAACTTAGACGGAAGCGACAGACGCGACAACCATCCGGACATCTGTCTTGCCCCGTGTCAATAACCAAAGTGCTCGAAGGAATTGTATCCGAAGGGCCATCGCCCGTCAACGAATCCCCCCTTCCTTTTCCACGCTCTTCCTGCCATGCTCTGTGTGTCGTACGGAGTCGAAAGAAAATTTAATTTCTTTTTGTCGAAACGGGCGAAAAGCGTTGCACGTGTTCGCGCATAAAATATAGAATAGCTTCACCGCTATCGCCGGAAAATGCGTGCAGGTGAAGAATACAGACGTATCCGCGTCTGCACCCCGTCCCGCGACCCGCACGCGCTTCCGGTGGTCCATAGCATTCCCGCGGGGAGGTGAACCTGCCGTGACTCAACCGTTGCCCGAAGTTCGCCTGCGGCGACGGGGCTCCCTTGCGACGTGCGTGAGGTCAACCCTAGCGCAGCACACCCTAGTTGCCCCAATCGCCCCGGGTTTTCCTGCGTCGGACGTGAGGTCAAGCCGGAAGCAGAATGCGGGAGGATTTACGCTTCTCGAGGTTCTCCTCGTCGTCGGCCTTCTCGCCCTCCTCCTTTGGCTCGTCTCCCCCAACCTCTTCTCCGCCTATGCGCGGGGGGAGTCGAAAATCTGCACGGCTCGGGCGGAGCTCCTCCGCCGCGCGGTCGTCGAGTACATGGCCGACCACGGAGGGGACAAGCCCGCCGGCGGGTCGACGGATTTAAAAGAGGTAGTCACAGAGCTGCGAACGACCGGGTACCTCGACGGAGAGGAAAACACGCCCCAAGAGGAACTCCTCGCCTGCGGCGCCGGCACCTTCTCCCTCACCTACGGCGACGACGGCAAACCCAAGGTGGAGTGGAGGCGTTCGGGAAGCGCGGAAGCAGAGGCTAAAAAGTAGAAAAGGGCGGCGGGAAAGGGGGGAGAGGCGACGAACGGTAGGAATGCAAAACACTCGGGGGTTCCGGCCACGGTGCACCCCACGCTCGAAGCGAAGCGCGCGCCTCGTGAAACGAGACAAGCCCTTCGCCCGGAAGAACTGCCGGCCGCCGAAGAACTCGAAACCCACATCCTGCGCAAGGCCGTCGCCCTCCGGGCGAGCGACGTCCACCTCGACCCTTCACCCAAAAGCTGGCGCGTATTTCTTCGCGTGGGCCGAACCCTCTTCCCCGATGCGGAGGTTTCGCGACAGGCAGGCGAGCAGCTCCTCCGTCGGCTTAAACTCGCCGCCCACCTGAACTTGGCGGAGACGCGCCTTCCCCAGGACGGCCGCTTCACCCGAGAGTTTGCGGGCGAAGCGTACACCTTCCGCGTGGCCACCCTGCCCACCCTGTACGGAGAAAAGGCGACGGTGCGGGTCCTCTACCCACATCCTTTGCACGCGGACCTCGCCTCACTCGGCATTTCCGGCCGCGAACGCGCCCGCCTCGAACGCTGGCTCGAAGCCGAAGATCGCCTCGTCCTCATCGCCGGCGCCGCCGGCACGGGCAAGACGACGGCGCTGTACGCGATCCTCGCCACCCTCGTCCGCACGGGACGTACCGTGTACACCCTGGAAGACCCTGTCGAGGCGGAAATCTCAGGTGCGCTTCAGGTGGACCTCGACGCGCACGTCGGGCTTACCGTCGGCGTCGCCTTTCGTGCCGTACTGCGACACGACCCCGATGTCGTGGCCGTCGGCGAGATCCGCGATGCGGAGGCGGCCTTTTGGGCGGTGCACGCCGCCCTCACCGGCCACCTCGTCTTGGCCACCCTCCACGCCGGCTCCCCCACTCGGGCCCTCCTCCGCCTCGAAGAGCTCGGCATTTCTCCGCGGCGCATCCGCGAGGCACTCCGGGGGATCCTCTTCCTCCGAAGGAAGCCGCACCGGGAGCTCCTCTACCCGAATGCACCTCCTCCGGGAGGCACGGCCGGGGAAATGCCCGTGCCGCCGTCGTGTCCGCCAACCTACCGCACCTTCTCTCTCGGCCCCCTCGGAAATGCCACGGGCAAACGCGCGCGCAGGGAGCGAAAGGTCGGTGAGCGCGGAGGTGAAGCTACGTCCCTTGCGCCGCTCGGAAGGCCTTGACCGAGGGGCATCGTCCCCGGAAAGCACCTGCACATCCGCTCGGCAAGGTGGGGGTTTGAGACGAAGGGGCCCCCGCCCTTGGTCCGAAGAAGACGTGCAGCGGGTTGCCTGGCAGCTCGCCAAACTCCTCGGGGCGGGAATTCCTTTGGCAGAAGCTCTCGAGGCCGTGCGTGCCGAAGGAGCCCCAAAGACTGCGGACACGCTCGGCCGCGTACTCCCACTCCTCGAGGCGGGGTACCCCTTGGCAGAAGCCCTTGCCGCGATCGGATGGGGCAAAGAAGCGGTTTCCTTCGTCGCCATCGCCGAACGGACGGGAGATTATGCCGGTGCCCTAAACCGCCTCGCCGAACGCCTCGCCCGCCGCATCGCCATCCGGCGAAGGCTCCTGGGCCAACTCGCCTACCCCGCCTTTCTCTTCGCCCTTGTCCTCGCCTTTGCCGTTTCGGCGCACGCCTACTTCCTCCCGCGGATCGCCGGCCTCGCGGAGGCGGTCGTACAGGAAAATCCCGCCGCAGCGCGCCTGTATGCATTCGACGCCACGCTTTTAGGGGTTCTCGTGGCCGGCACCCTCGTCGCGGTACTCCCGGCCGTCGCCCTCCGTACGGGGGATCCCCGCCTCCTGTCCTGCGCCGTTCGCCTCCCCTTTGCAGGAACGGCCCTCCGCGCCGCCGCCACCGTCCGCACGCTCGAACCCCTCGCCGCCCTCCTCGAGGCGGGGTACGACGTCGACCGGGCACTCGCCAAACTCCTCGATCTCTCCCCACCGCCGTACGCCGCTTCCCTTTACCTCCACGTGCGGACGCGGCTCAAAGAAGGAGCCCGCATCTCCGACGCCCTGGCCCGAATCCCCTGGCTCGACGGTCGTTGGCGCACATACGTACGTCTGGGCGAGCGGACAGGCGAACTTCCCTATGCCCTCGGCGCGTACGTCGCCTTCCTCGAGGAAGACCTCGAAGAACGGCTGGGGCGCATCGCGGCTTCCGCCCAGCCTTTCGCCCTCATCCTCGCGACGGCGTTCGCCGCCTCGCTCCTCCTTCGCATCCTCCTTCCCCTCACTGCCGCCCTCGCCTCCTTCTGACCGCCCCGGATGGGCAAAGGACGGGATCTGCCGTGTGGAGCACGACAGTGGAAGTCCTTCTCGTCGCGTCCCTTTTCGTCCTCGCCTTGGGCCTCGTCTATGGCCCCTTCTCCGCGTCGCTCGCGCACGTGCGCGCGTCGTGCGCCGCCGCCGACCTCGACGACGACCTCATTCTCACGCGCACCGTCGCGGCACTTGCGGGAACCCAAGGAAAGGTGGTCCTACCTGGAAACGAGCGCGAACGGGCCTATCGGCTGGAATTCGCATCCGCCGACAGCTCCCTGCAGTTTGCCGAAGGCGAACTCCCTCCCGGGGTTGTCGTGCGCGGCGGTGGCACGATCGCCTTCGGCCGGACGGGGCGCCTACGCCCGCCGTCGCACACCTTTACTCTCGTAGAGAAGGGAGGAAGGGAGCGGCCGTACGGAATCTCCGCCCAGACCGGCCGCCTCTACGAAAGGTGACGACGCGCCGAACCGCCCCGGCAGAGCGCGACGCCGGGTTTTCCCTCACGGAGATGCTCCTGGCCGCGGGCCTATTCGCCCTCCTCGCCGCCTTTCTCCTCGGCGCATGGCGCGAAATAGATCGCGCCGAAGAGCGCCTAAAGGCGCGGGAAGAGTGTCTCGAAGCCTACCGAGAATTCCTCGCCCGTTGGCCCTTCGTAATCGCGTGCGGGGAGCACGACTGCCAGGACGAGGGCGAGGCGCGGGCCTACTTCGTCCGGACGTTCGAGGAAACGGCGCGCGCCGTACAATCCTCCGCGCGCCTCGGGGAAGCCCCGCAGCTCGAAAGCCTAAAGCTCGTAGAACTCGAAGCCGCCGACCGCTCCCCGGAAAGTTCCGACGCCTTTGCCGCCGCGCGCCACGTCTACCGATTCGTCGTCGCCTTCGGCAAAGACTGCGAGGCGGAGCTGTACAGCGCGGTGCTCGTCCGCGCGGCCGCCGAAGGATGGCACACCCGTGCGGAGTGCGCGAAACCCGCGGACGCCGAACGAGGATCGGGAGGCCGCTGAGACACCCTGCGGAACGCCGCACCAAGGAGACCCGCAAACGCTAAAAAACCTCGACCGGGCGTCGCTTCTACTGGATGGCTTGTGTCAAAAGGGGTGTCGCTTCCACTGGATGGCTTGTGTCAAAAGGGGTGTCGCTTCCACTGGATGGCTTGTGTCAAAAGGGGTGTCGCTTCCACCGAAGGGCGTGCGTCGAAAGGGATGGAAAAAGGAATGGAAAACCCGAGAGACTCCGCGAAAAAGGCCGCAGGCTTTACCCTTCTCGAGGTGCTCCTCGCCCTCGCGTTGTTTTCTCTCCTCGCCTCCTCGACGTGGCTCCTCCTCTCCGGCCTGCGCCGCCTCGACGGCAAGGCGGAAGAGCTCGCCGTGCGCCGAGACCTCCTCGCCGCCGCTCTCTACGTGCGGAATGACGTGCGCCTCTTTGCCGAAGGCTACCCGCCGGGGCGAACGAAGCAGGTCGACCCCACGGCCGTGCGCCGGCAACCCTTCGCCTGGGACCTCATCCCGCCCTCTCGGGAAGGAGGTCCGCAAGAAGGCGGCGCCCCGTGGCGCGTGCGGGCAGAGTATTCCTCTCCCGACGAAACCCACGTGTACGAGCTGTACGTCGACTGCGACGCATTTGGTCATACGTCCCTGCGTTGGAAGAAACGCTACGAAGAAGGGCGTCTCGCCGTCTGGACGCGGGGAGAGGCGGTCCGCTTCCGCTTCTTCGACGGAGAGGGTCGGGAGATCCGCACCGAAAAAGGAGGGGGTTTGCAGCGGGTAGAGGACTACCTCCGGGTCGAAGTGGAACGGGGGCGGGAAGGGGGGCGCGTGCTCTTTACGCCTTGGCCCTTGCCCGCCGTGTGGATCCTGCCCCTCGACGAGGAGGGAGGGTAAGTCGATGCGCACGCACTCCGAAGGCTTCGCCCTTCCGTTCGTCCTCGGCGCCCTCGCCCTCGGCGTCGCCCTCGTCCTCTTTGCGGTTTCCCGTGTGTCCGGGTTGCGCGACCTTTTGGAGCTCGCCTTTCTCGACGCCGACCTCGAAGCGCAAGCAAAAAGCGGCCTGGCGGTCGCCTTTGCCTTTCCGCCAGGCGCCGCGGGAGGAGACGAAGGAAGGGCGTCCAGACAAAGAACCCTTGGGGCTTCGTCGGAGGATTCGCCTTCGTCCTACGCAGGGATTCGCCCTCGCTCTATGGAGACGGAATGCCTACGACGTTTCGGAGAAGCGCGGGCATGCGCTACCGAGGGGAGTTTCTCGTCACCGTGCACGAGCGGAAGCCGAACTCGGTCGAAGGGGAAATCACACTCGCACTCCCCTCGCCGAGGCTCGCGCGGCGCAGCCTCGACTTTCCTCCCGTCCGGCGTACCTACGCCTGGAAGCGGGAAATCCGCGTCGTGGACGGCGTTCCACGCGAAGGGCTGAGCGAATGGGTCTACCTCCTCGACCAGAGGGAATAAAAGAGTCGCCGCCACGGCGCCTCCCGGAGCTGTCAAGCGGCACCTGGACGGTTCGCCGCTTTGGCCGAAGGGGAAAAAGGACCGCTGTCCGCCTGCGGCCTTGTCCTTCTCTGAACGACGCCGTACACTGTCTTCGAAAACGCCCAGCCCGTCGAAGAAACTCGGGGCAGGGCCGGATCGTCGGAGGAGGACGGGAAAGCCCATGTCGCCGTGGACACGCCTACTCCTCGCATCCGCCGTCGCCGGTGTGGGGTACTTTGCCGGTGCGGCGAACGCGCCCCCCGTTCCCGTACCCCTCGACGTACCCGCCGAAGTCTACGCTACACGAGGGGACAACGGACCAGAGGAAGCCCTGCGCACGGCGCTGCGCGATGCGAAAGCGAGCGTAGACGTCGCCGCTTACTCCCTTACGGACCCCGAACTCGTCGACGCCCTCCTCGACGCCCACCGGCGCGGAGTGGCGGTGCGCATCGTCACGGATCGCGAACAAAGCCGTCAGGCACCTCAAGCTCGCCAGCTCAAGCGGCTTCGCGAAGCGGGGATCCCCGTCCGGACGAACACCTATGCGGGGAAGATGCATCTCAAGCTCGTCGTCGTCGACGGGGAAATCGCCTTCTTCGGCTCCTACAACCTGACGCGCTCCGCGGCGACGCGAAACGACGAGGTTCTCGTCGCCGTCCGGGGCGGCGACGCCGTGCGGCCTCTCGCCCAGAAGTTCGACGAGATGTGGACCGATCCCCGGTATGCTCCGCTCCCCTGAGGAGGAGGGAAACGACCGCCGCATCTATCGAACGAGCCTCGTTCGAAAGGCGCGTGGGTATCGGACACATGCCGGGCGTGGCAGTGGTACGCGTCGCACCGGACAGCCCTGAGGTAGGGGCGGCACCGGGACGATCGCACAGGCAAGGGAACCGAAGACGCGAGAGGAGCAAGCGCGTGTCCGCAAAGAATCCGGATCTCGGCAACGACGCGAAGATCGCCCGAACCTTTGCCTTCCTCTTCCCCACGGGGGGCAAGCGCGAGCTTGCGCGGTGGATCGCCCTCCTTCTCATGGCCTGGGACCACTGGGTGGCGATGACCGCCCCGTTCGACATTTGGGGGCGCATCCCCGGGCGTGTCGTCTTTCCGATCTTTGGCCTCTTCATGGGGGCGACCCTCGCCCGCGGGTATCCCGTAGGCCGGTACCTGAACCGGCTTCTCCCCTTCGCCCTCGTCGCCCAGGTCGGCTTCGCCGTCTTTTCCTGGCCGACGTTCCTCGGACGCCCGGTCCTCCTCTACTGGAACATCCTCTTCACCCTCGCCTTTGCCGCCCTCTTTTACGAAGGCGTACGCCGCCAACGAATTTACGCCGTAGTCCTCGGCCTCGCCGCCGCGCCCTTCGTCGACTACGGACTGCCGGGGATCACCTTTGTCACCGCCTCCGCCTTCCTCGCAGGCTGCGTCAATTCCCCAAAAGAAACTCCTTTCCTTCCTCCGCGCAAGGTCGGTTGTGGCGTCGCCTCCCTCTTTTTCCTCGGAAACCTCTTCGCCTTGAACTTTGTCTCCCCTGAGTGGCCGTACCTCGTCCTCGCCTTTGGCGGGTTTCTCGTTCTGCCCCTTCTTTGGCTCGTGGATCGGCTTCCGTTCGGCCTCCCGCGCGGTCCCTGGTGGCTTCCGTACGCCTACTACCCACTCCATTTCGTCGTCCTCTTTTTCCTCCGCCGGCTCCTGTACGGCGGCTGACGCCGTCCTTACATCTCGACTTCCTCCTCGCCTCGCCTGTTCCCATCGCCGATCGTTCGACACACCCGAACTCTTCGAGGGGGATCTGTCGTGCCCACGATCCGTACACCGCGGACGACGCCAAAGGAACGGCCGGCCCGGCCGGCGCCGTCCCGAATTCCCCTTAGGAAGGCGGACTTCGCTTGGCTCGCCGTCGTCTTCGCCCTCGCCTTTTGGATCGGCCAAAACTTTCCTCTGGGACCTCTCGCGCCTAAGGCCTCGTTCTTTTGGACGCAGGGAGGGCCGTCGCCGGAACACGCCGCCGTAGCCCTCCTCGACGGGGCAAAGACGCGCGTAGACGTCGCCATGTACGACCTCACACATCCCGCCGTCGCCGATGCCCTCCTGCGCGCCCGAAAGCGGGGAATCCCCGTGCGGCTGATCATGGACGCCCGCCAGAGCCAAGGCGATCGAGAGAAGGAGATCCTAACCGCCCTACGAAAAAGCGGCGTAGACATACGGGTCAACCAACACGAAGGACTCATGCACCTCAAGCTCTTCCTCATCGACGGCAAGCTCGCCGCCCTCGGCTCCTACAACGCCACGCTCTCCGCCTCTCGGAGCAACGAAGAGCTCCTCGCGGTCCTCGGAAATCCCGTAACGGTGGCCGAACTCGCAGAGCTCTTCGAGCGGACGTGGGCGCAAGGCACCCCCATCGACGGCGGTTCCACCTCCCTTTCCTTTTTCCGCGAAGACCTTCCGTAGGGAGAAACTCGCAAGACCTTCCCATGGGGGAACAACAACGCGAGGACCTTCCGTAGGGGGGAAACCCCGTGAAGCACCGCCTGCGCGAGGCGCTCTATCGCTTCCTCCGGGAATACGCCCCGTACCTCCTCCCCGTAGCCCTCCTCGTAGCGGTGGGAATCGCCTACCCGCTCCTACGAAGCCACCTCGGGGCAAGGGAGGTCGCTTCGCCCGCTTCCGCGGCGGAGGCCGCCTACGCTGAGGCCGCTCCAACTCGGGAACGCGCTTCCCGGGAGGCGGCGGCACCTGCAAAACCGGCCGTCCTCGTGGACATCCGCGGCGCCGTTCGCGAACCGGGCGTCTACGCCTTTTGGGAAAGTGACGTCCGCGTCTACCAGGCCGTCGAGCGCGCCGGCGGCTTCACGGAAGACGCGGACCTCGAGCGCGTGAACCGCGCCGCGCCGCTCCGGGACGGACAGATACTCCACATCCCGCGCATCGGCGAGCCTGTGTCGGGAGAGGACGCACGGGCTTTGCCGGGACCGTCTGCGGGCGGGGGCCGATCGGAGCAGCTTCGCGTAAACCTGAACACTGCCGGCGTCGAGGAACTCATGCGCCTGCCGGGGATCGGCCCGACCCGGGCGCAAGACATCGTCGCCTACCGCGAAGAGCACGGCCCCTTTCGTTCGGTCGACGAGGTGCAAAACGTCGCCGGCATCGGTCCGAAGACGTTCGCCAAGATCCGCCCCTACCTCGTCGTTGAACCCTGAGGCAACCACCCCCGACCGAGCGCCCACGCACCACAAGGGGACGTGCCGCCGCCTAGGCGGGCGGAGCACGGGAGGGACGAAGACGTGCCCCTTACACGGCCCCGAGCGCCGTTTGTGTCCGTCTTTCCCTGGGTGTGCTCGCCGCTCTGTGGACCCCTCCCTTACGCCCTCGCCCTGGTGGGCGGAGTAGGGGCAGTCTACCTCTCCGGCCTTGCGCAGGCGGTCTGGATCGTCGCCACGGGAGCGTGGTCCGTCGCCCTATACGCCTCCGAACACCCGAAATTTGCCGCAACGCCCCGCGCGCGCACCGCCCTTGCCGCCGCAGCCTTTTCCGTGTGGGCTCTGGCGTTTGCCCTTGGGGTCGGCGCAGCCGAAATTCGCGAGATCGGGTACGCCCGCGAAAAGGCGGCCTTTGCCCGCCTTTTCTCCGAAGGACCCCTGCCTAACGGTCCCTTTTCGGCGGCCGACGCTTCCCGAAACGCGCGGGAACTGTGCGGGGAAGCCGTCGTCGTTGGCGATCCACAAAACACTTCCGCGGGAATCCTCGTCGATGTGCGGGTCGTCGGCGTGTGTGAGTGCCCTCCCGACGAGTCGGACGGGCGAACTACCGCCGTCCAAGCCCGAGGCGGCACCTGCACGCGGGGAAAATTCGCCGCATGCGTACGCCTCCCCATTCCCTTCACCTTGCGCGCGTACCTGCGTCCCGCGTCCGAAGAGATGCGCCTGGAACTGCAAGCGCTTGCCCGTGGGGCCGTCCTCCGCTTTCGCGGCGAGGCGTCCCCACCCCCCGGGCCGCAAAATCCCGGAGAGCGGGACTACCGCCCGTGGGCGCACGCCCGCGGCACGGTAGGGGAACTGCGCACCGCCGACGTTTTCCTCGTCGCCCCCGCTCCTTTCGGGGAGCAACTTCGCACGGAAGCCCGCAAGAGAATCGAAGGCGTCCTGGACGTGGGGGAACGGCGGGCGGCGGCTTCCTCGCTGGGGCGCGAAGGAGCTGCCGATGCCCGGGCCCTCCTGCGCGCCTTCCTCCTCGGCCGTACGGACGACCTCTCGCCCGAAGTAAGTCGCAACTTTGCGGAAGCAGGCGCCGTACACCTCCTCGTCGTCTCCGGCCTTCACGTGGGAATCCTTGCCTGGGGCGTGTACAGGTTCACCGGCTCCTTGGGGATGCGGGAAGGGGCGCGCCGCCTTTCCGTACTCCTCTTTGTCGCGACGTACGCCTCACTCGCCGCCGACTCCCCGGCGGTGCGCCGGGCCACGCTCACCGCCGCCGCCGTCGCGGGTGCTGGCCTCGTCGGTAGGAGGATCAACCCCCTTGCCCTCCTCGCCCTCCTCTGCGCCTTAGAGCTCCTCCTCACCCCCTCCCAAATCCTGCGGCCGGGGTTCGGCATGACCTACCTTCTCACCTTCGCCATCCTCCGCTACGCGCCGACCTACGCGGAGCACCTGCAGGGCCGCCTGCCCCGACCGATCGCTCCCTTTGCCTACGAACTTGCGGCGACGCTCCTCGTCGAACCGCTCGCCCTCCCCTTTCTCGCCGCAACCCAGGGCGGTTGGCCTGCGACCTCGCCGCTCATGAACCTCGTGTTGCTTCCCATATACGCCGCCCTTCTCCCCTTCCTCGCGGCCTCCTGGGGTGCAGCGATCGTCGCATCTGCCTTGGGCACACCGGGGATGGCGGTGGGTGCCTACCTCCTCGAACCTGCCCTGGGGCTCGTCCGCCTCGTCCAGGACATCGTCACCTTCTTGGCCTACATGCCCGGCGCACAGGTTCCCTTTACGGGCGTACCCTTCCCCCTCTGGATCTTCTGGACGGCCGCCCTCTTAGGAGCCTACGAAGTCGGTGCACGGTACCTCCTCGGGAGGCGCTTCTTCCCCGAGCCCCAACCCCGCCCCGGCGAGGAAGGAGCCGCGATCCGCCGGCGTCGGCTGCGCCGCGCGGGAATCGCCTTTGGCACGCTTTTCCTCCTTTTCCCTCCGCTCCTCGGCCTCCTCGACGGCCTCCGGTTCCTCTCTCCGCCGGCCGCGACGCGGGAAGAACTTCCGGAAGACCCCGAAGGCACGGCCCTCGTGGCCCTCTCCCTCAAGTCGGTTGCCGCGGTAGCTGTCGCCCGGGGCGGCGGCGCGCCGGAAGAACTCTTCGTCTACCGACCTCGGGAACGTCCGAACTCCCTGTGGCCCGAAGGAGAATTCCCGCGCTCTCCCGCAAGGGAGGGGGCCCGGCGCGCGGCCTTTCTCGGAGATGTGTACGACCGGATCGTCCCCGCACTCCGCGCCCTCGGCACCCGGCGCGTCCGCGCCACGTGGCTCGGTCTGGAAGCCGAAGAGGCAGAGATCCTCCGCCGCGCCTTACACCACAACTTCATCCTCGCGGACTTCGGCCAAAGCCCGGACCCGAGGTCGGGAGATGCCGCGATCAGAAAGTACGGCCCTTTCGCGGTCGAGGAACCCGGCTTCCTCGTAGAATCCGAGACGGGCATGCCGCTCGTAGACCTCCGGCCGCCGACCGCCGTCCCCCGCCGGGAAGACGTCCGGCCTGTAAGCCGTACGCCCAGCCTTTCGCAGTCCTCCTGCGGCACGTATCCGTCGGAACGCTTACTCGAGATACCGCACGGGATCGACCCGCCCCTCAGCTCCGTACGCGACCTGGGGGCCGTGCGAATCCGACCTGCGGGAGACCGCGTGCTCTTGGAGTGCCTCCGACCGGATTGAGCGCGCCTGAACGCCGCAGGATCCGCGATGCCCTTTTGCTGCCTAGGAACGAGGGCCGAGCGCCGAAGGTCGGGGTGGGGTCAGCTTGAGTCGCATCGTGTTTCCCGTGGGGATTTCCTTTAGGGGATTCCCACGGCCGTCCTCCACGACGAGTACCTCTTCGTATTCCAGCCAAACCACCCCGCCCTCGGGAACTTCCCGGACGTAGCGGTAGGCGTAGCTATACGGATGGTACAGAGGGTGGTCTACCTTGTCTGCCCCTTCCCCGCCGTCCGAGGGAAGCGCGATACGGGGAGACGTGCCCGCAGTTCCGAGCCGCACGCGGAAGGAAGACAGCCAATCCCCTCCCTTGAGGACCGCGAGCGCCGAGGCCGCATCCCGAGGAATTCCCTCCGCGAGGAGGGCAAATGCCGCCCCGACAAGCGCCGCGAATACCATAGCCCCGAAAATCCACCTCCACCGGGAGGTACTCCCCACGGTCTTTTCTTCCCGAACCATCCCTATCCCTCCCGACGGCCTGGCGCCTGCCCGGCAAAAGGCGGTCAGCCGTAAAACGTCCTCCCGTCCTTCCGCGCGGATGCGAACGGACATCGCAAAGACACTTTGTGCGTCGCTTCCGCATTCATCCCTATGCGGAAGGAAAGCGGCCTATCGCCGCACGAACGATCCGGACGCGACACCGTTCCTCTTCAGATTCAGAGGAGAAAGGGCCAGCTGGGCATCTTCGCGAGGCAAGGGAGTGCGGTGGCACCCCTTATAAAAACAGAGACTGCGCGGGAGAAATGAGAAGCAGGAAACAGCCAGGACATTTGTCCACGAGTTGCGAACGGAAATAGGCGTACGGGCCCCCGCGGGGGGGCATACCCTGAGCAAGGAAAGATGCCCCGTTGCGGATTTCGGGACGGAAAGCGGGGGAAATCCCGTGCCCCTACCGCAGGTACTCTCATCGCTGGCCAAATTCCTCTTCCCCTTCGGAGGGAAGGGAAATCGACCTCCCGAGGTTTCGAGAGGAGCGGCGAGCTACCCACGAGCCTACGGCTTTCCCGGCGTCGGCCTCCCACCGGGACGTCTCCCCGCCGCGTTTTCTCCGCCCGGCTGGAATACTCCGATGTACGCCGCACCCGGAGGAGGGTGGCCGCGAGCGGCGGAAGGCGTTCCTCCGGGACTACGCCCCGTTTCCCCGGCGGCCCCGACCGGAACCCCGTACCCGAGCTCCGGAATGCCTCAGGGCGCGCCGGTTCCGGCAGATCCGCCTCAAGGAACGGGAAAATCCCTCTTGCGGGGGCTTTTCTCCGCCGGCGCACCCTCCCCTTCCGGCAACGGAATCTCGTCCCTGGGAGAGGTCGTTCGCCTCTTACGAACCGTAGACGTAGGAAAGATCGTAGAGACCGTACAGGCCATACAAGGGGCTCTGGACGGGGTGCAAAAGGTCGCGCAGGTCATCCAACAGGTCGGCACAATGGCGCAAAACGTGCAGGCGCTCCTCGGCGCCTTCGACGCCGAGAGCCTTCTCGCCCTCTTGGTTCCAACGGATTCCCAAAAAGGTTCTTCTTCCCCTCAAGGACAAGGAGAAGCGGAACGCCCGCCGAAGTCCACAGAAGGGGCCGCGCCTCCCTCCGAGTCTTCTCAGAAGAAAGCAGAGAAAAAGACCCGAAACCGCACAGGCAAAGCCAAAGGAGCCAAGAAAAAGACGAAAACCCGGCGGAGATGAACCTGTACCGCCGGGTTTTTCTGCGCGCGCAGTCGTAGGTTTCGAACCCCGTGCTGCCTTCTCATACGGCCGTATGCGCCGTTCCGAAGGGAGATCTCCGAAGTCCTCCGTACGAGCCTCCGCACCCCGAGGGTGCGAAAAACCTCGCCGCACCTTCGGCAACCGAAAATGCATCGCGGAAATGCCCTAACGTGTTCAGTACAAGCCCAATGCCATTTTCGCCACGCGCGAAAGGCGCGTACGATCCCACGGCGGAGAGTATACAAGCTCGACTTCTACGTCGTCGTACTTCTCGAGTCCAAGAAGCGACCGGCGCACGTCTCCAACGATCACCGGGGCGAGAGGGCATCCCACCGCCGTGAGCGTCATGACCACCTTGAGGCGATTGGACTCGTCTTTGTGGAGCTCGTACACGAGCCCGAGGTTTACGATGTCCATCCCGATTTCGGGGTCGATGACGCCCATGAGGGCATCTATGAGCTGCTGTTTTTCCTCTTCCGTAAACGGGCCGACGAACTCGATCGGCGCGAGTTGCAGTTCTTCGTACATGGCCTCCGTCAGCACCCCCGTCCCTTGCGCTATCCCGATTGTAGCACAGCTTCCGCGGGGGCACCAAGGAGGGAGGCCGAAAGACGTACCTTTTGACGCCTCGAAACCCGAGACCCGGAAACCCCCTTACCTCATCACACCACCCACGCGGCGAGGGCGCACAGGGCGGGAACGAGGAGCGGACGGACGTCCTTCTCGCCTTCTTCTCGAAGCGGTAAGGACACTTCCCCCGTGAACCCGCGCAGCGCGAGGGCGGCGGCGGTCTCTTCGGCGCGCAAAAAGAGGTGGCGAAACCAGGCGGAAAAGAAGAGGGCCAGACGGCGCAAGCGCTCGACGGGACGCTTTCCGAAGGTGAGGCCGCGCGCCTCGAGCGCCAGGCGGAGGCGTTCCCCCTCTTCGAGGAAAAAGGGAAAGAGCGTAAGCACGAGGGACAGGGAAAAGGCTACGGCATCTACGGGCACACCGAGTCGCTTCCCCGGACGCAAGAGGCGGGCGAAGGCCGCAACTTGCTCTGTGGCCGGAGTCGTGAGCGTGTAGAGGAGGGTCAACCAAAAGACGAAGAGGAGGCGAAATGCCACGATCAAAGCGGCCGCCACCGCCGCAAACACACCCTGCTCCCAGACGCCCCATGCGGAAAAGGCCGCAAACGTCACGATCCACACTCCCGCGGACAGGAGGTTTCGGAAGAGAAAGAGCGGGGAAAGCCGGGCCGATCGGCTGAGAGAGAGGGCGGAGCAGATGAGAAGGAGGAAGCCGAAAGGGGACCGTACCCAAAAGGCAGAAGCCGAAGCAAAGAGGGCAAAGACGAGCTTCCACACGGCCGGCACCCGGTGCAAGGGTGTCTCTTCCGGCAAGATGCGACCGAAGGGAAACGCGCCGCTTCCGCGCATCGTTTCACCCCTCACCTTGGCGAACGGAGGCGAGTTTCTCTGCCTTCTCCCCGCCCCATCCCGGCCGACCCCGAAGAAAACGGCGAAAGGCGTCCGGAGGACCGTCGAAGAGGATCTCCGCCTCCGACCCTTCGTCGCCTTTGCGGTCGAGAAAGAGGACGCGTGTCGCGAGGCGAAAGGCGACTTCCCGGTCGTGGGTCACGAAGACGAGGAGCCGCGAAGGGGAGTGTAAGGCGTACTCCGCAAGAAGGTCGAGGAGGAGCGCGCGGCCGGCGGCGTCGAGGCCGATGGTCGGCTCGTCGAGAAAGACGACCTCTGGCTCCCCGGCAAAGATCGCCGCGAGGACCGTACGCCGCCGTTCTCCGGTGCTCAACTGCCGGGGCGAGCGGCTCCAGAGTTCCTCTCCGATGCCCCAAGCGAGGAGGTACTCCCCGGCGCGCCGCGCAGCTTCGCCCGGGGGAACGCCGCGTTCTCTGAGCCCAATCGCCACTTCGTCCAAGGCCGTGGACGTGAGGAAGAGGTCTTCTGGAAACTGCGGAACGTAGGCGACCTTGCGCCGGAGGTCTTCGGGAAGCCCCCGAGGCCGGGGAACGCCGTCCCAGAGGAGCTCGCCTCCCGTGGGCCTGAGAAGTCCCGCCGCAAGGCGGGCGAGGGTACTCTTCCCCGCCCCCGAAGGACCGAGGATGGCCACGACTTCCCCCGGCCAAAGACGCAAATCGAGCCGGGAAAATACGCGGCGGACGAAGGGCGTCCCCGCAGCAAAGGCGAATTCGACGTTGCGGAGTTCGATCCGCGGACGAGCGGTTGCCCCGGAACTCCCGCCGTTGGCCCGAGCGACGCGCGGTCGCCCGACCCCCTCGTGCGAAAGTACACTCCTTTCGAGTTCTTCCCGCGATGCCGGTACGACCCGCCCCTCGCGAAGGACGAATACGTGCCGGACGCTGCGGGCGAGGTCGACGTCGTGCGTCACCCACACGGCAGCGGCACCGGAAGCCACCTCTCGGCGGACGAATTCCACGAGTTCTCTGCGCGACGGCGGGTCGAGAAAGGACGTCGCCTCGTCGAGGACGTACAGGACGGGGGCGCCGACAGTTGCGGCGGCGAAAACGAGGCGCATGCGCTCCCCTCCCGACAGGTGGGCCGGGGGCGCTTTGCGAAGCGAAGATAGGCAGAAACGCTCGAGAACTGCCTCCGTCCTGGCGCGTACCTCCTCGGGAGAAAGTCCGTGTCCGACGAGCGAGTAGGCGACGTCTTCCTCAACCGTGGGGCCGACGATTTGCAGTTCGGGATTGGGGAAGACGTAGGCGATCCGACGGCGCAGGCGGGCCCGCTCCCTTTCTCCGAGATCGGCGAGGGACTGACCCAAAAGGCGTACCGCCCCGCGACCCGGCGGGTACAGCCCGGCGAGGAGCCGGGCGAAGGTCGTCTTGCCGGAACCGTTCTCCCCCATGAGGGCGACCTCGTCCCCGGGAAACAGCCGCAGGGAAACCCCCTTGAGGATCCAACGGCCCCCGCGGTAGCGGAACCAAACGTCGTCGAGCTCCGCGAGGGGAATCACGCCCGTTCTCCGTCCTTTCGCCCCTCCGTCGTCCAAAGCTCCTGCGTCGGGGAAAACGTCGCACGGCGGTAGGCGTCGCGGAGCGGGAAAAAGGCCAACCCGAGCACGGCGTTTTGCAGGACGTCTTTGACGAAAAACACCCCCATCCCCGCCGCTATCGCCCAAAGGCCGGCGGACTTGCCGGTGACGAAGTTCAAGACCCCCCACATGTAGACGATGCCCGTAGCGTAGAGGGGCAGGAGGGCCGCCTCCAAAGCGAGAAAGTAGGCAAAGAACGCGGTGCGATTCCGCGAATCTCCCTTAGCTTCGCGGGCGGCTTCCCGCCCGGGGTTGTCTTTCGTCCTTCCGAGCGCTCCGTAGATCCACCCGGAGGTGAGGGCGGCGAGAACGTAGCCGAGGATGTAGCCGAACGTGGGCGCGAGGACGTAGGCGAACCCGCCAGAACCTCCGGCAAAGACGGGAAACCCGAGAAGACCCAACAAGAGGTAGAGCCCCATCGCCAAGGCGCCGTTTCGGGCCCCGAGGAAGACCCCGGCAAAGGCGGAGAGAAAGGGCATGAAGCTGATCGGCACGTGTACCCCGGCTACGGGAAGTCCCGGGAGCAGGCGGGCGAGATACACGGAAGCTACGGCGACGGCGGTGTAGGTCGCCACGAAAGCGATCGTTCTTGGGTTCATGGAACGTACCTCCCCGAACAGCGGAGTGCCTTTTCTCCCTGCTTTAGCTGACGCTCAAGACCGGCCCCTATCGCACCTTTAGGGAAGAAGGACCCCCTCCTTTGGGCCTTTAGGGGGAAAGAAAGAGCCCCTCCTTCGAGCCTTCAGGTCGGTCCGAAGCGGGAACAGGCCAACCGAGGTCGCGCAGGAGGCGGACGTCTTCCGAAGGGGCCTGGCCCGGAGTCGTCAGATAATCGCCGACGAAGATGCTCGTAGCCACGAGAAGGGCGAGAGGTTGGAGGGTGCGAAGGGAAAGCTCCCTTCCCCCTGCCACGCGAAGCGGCGTCCGGGGAAAGCGGTAGCGCAGAAAGGTGAGAACGACGAGGGCGCGAAGGGGAGAGAGGGGGAGGCGGTGGCCGAGCGGGGTTCCGGGAATCGGGATGAGGAAGTTCACAGGCACTTCGTCTACTTCGGCACGTGCGAGGTCCTCGGCGAGTGCGAGGACGTCCGAATCTTCCTCCCCCATGCCGAAAATCGCCCCGGAAATCACGCGCATACCCGCTTCGCGTACGACCCGAAGCGTCTTCAGGCGATCGTCGTACGTGTGCGTAGTGGCGATGCGGGGATACATGCGCCGCGAGGTGTTTAGGTTGTGGTTGTAGCCGTCCAGCCCGCTCTCCCGAAGGATTCGGGCGCCCTCCCGGTCGAGAAGTCCGAAACTCCCGTACACCCTGAGTGCGGGAGACTTCGCCTTGATCCGGCGCACGGCTTCCGCCAGACGTTCGAGCTCGCCCATCGTAGGGGCTCGTCCGCTCGTGACGACGCAGTACACCCTCGCCCCCAAGGCGACGGCCCGTTCCGCGCCGCGGACGATGTCCTCTTCGGCAAGGAGGGGATAGCGCGGAATCGTCGCCCGAGAGCGCGAGGACTGCGAGCAATAGGCGCAATCTTCGGGACAGAGGCCGCTCTTCGCGTTGATGAGCGTGGCAAACCCCACCTCTTCCCCGAAAGCTGCCCGACGCAAAAGGTGGGCTCCCGCGAGGACAGGGAGGAGTTCGGCCCAATCCCTTACGGCGAGGATGCGCAGCCCTTCTTCGGGGGTGAGCGATTCGCCTGCGAGGATGCGGCGCGCCTTGTCCACCCAATCCAAGGGCCTTCCTCCTTTCTGCCCCCCATCGTACGGGGAAGGATTCCTATTGTCAACCCATTTGGTTAACATTTTCGCGACACGAGGTTTACAAAAGGGGCTTGGTTGACATAAGGGCTCCTGCGCCCGAGCGAAGGAGGGAAAGGCCGTGGGGGAGGTGTACGTCGGTACGTCGGGTTGGTCGTACCGGCACTGGCGTGGCGTTTGGTATCCGGAAGACATCCCCGCCAAGGAATACCTCGCCTGGTATGCCCGTCGTTTCCCCACGACGGAGGTAAACGCGACGTTCTACCGACTTCCTCGGACGTCTACGGTAACCCGCTGGACGGACGCCACGCCCGCGGGATTTCTCTTTTCCGTAAAGGCGCCGCGCTCGATCACGCACCTGCGAAAGCTCCGAGGCGTCGAAGAAGACTGGGACCGATTTCGTGAGGTCCTCGAAGCCTTCGGCGAAAAACTCGCCGCGGTGCTCCTTCAATTCCCCCCGAGCTTTCGTAGCGACGCGGAAGCCACTTCCCGTGTGGCGGAATTTCTCGCGAAACACCGCACGTACACCTTCGCCCTGGAGTTCCGGCACGCGAGCTGGATCCGACCCGAAGTCTTCGACCTCTTGACGAACTTTCGGGCCGCGTGGGTGATCGCCGATTCTTCCCGCTACCCGAGCGCCGACGTGGCGACGGCAGACGTCGTCTACTACCGCTTCCACGGGCCGAAAGCGTTGTACGCCTCCTGCTACACAGATGCGGAGCTCGAAGGCTTTGCCCAAAGGATCGCCCGGCACCTCTCCCAAGGAAGAAAGGTCTTTGCGTACTTCAACAACGACGTACAAGGCTGTGCGGTGCAAAACGCGAGCCGGCTTCGGGAACTTTTGCGACGGTACGACGCATAGGCAGACCTGGCGGCAAAAAAACGCCCCCGGGTCGTTCGACCCGGAGGCGATTGCGCGCGAATCCGTAGACCCGACAGAGACAGCCGCCGAAGTGGCGGTACACGGCTGCGGACTTCGCAGTCTACGGCCGCGAGCTTCGGAGGACTACACGTCGGCGCGGATGAGCCCCTGTCCCGTCTTCTCCCGAATGGCCGCCTGCGCCGCCGCGAGACGGGCGACGGGAACGCGGTAGGGCGAAGCGCTCACGTAGTCGAGCCCGATCATGTGGCAGAACTCCACGGAAGACGGGTCTCCGCCGTGCTCGCCGCAGATCCCGAGCTTGAGTTGGGGCCGCACACTCCGACCCTTCTCCACGGCAATGCGCATGAGGGCGCCGACGCCGTCTCGGTCGAGGACGATGAAGGGGTTGTCCTTGAGGATCTTCTTTTCGAGGTAGGTCTGAAGGAACTTCCCTTCCGCGTCGTCGCGGCTGAAGCCGAAGGTCGTCTGCGTGAGGTCGTTCGTCCCGAAGGAGAAGAACTCGGCTACGCGGGCGATCTCGTCGGCGGTGACGCAGGCCCGTGGGATTTCGATCATCGTCCCCACGAGGTAAGAGATGTCGAAACCGAACTCCTCGCGCACCTCTTGGTAGACGCGCTCGACGACCTCCCGCATGAGCTCGAGCTCGCGGACGTGGCCGACGAGGGGGATCATGATTTCCGGGCGCGGGTCGTAGCCTTCGCGCTTCAGGCGGAAGGCGGCGCGAAAGATGGCGCGGGCCTGCATGGCGTAGATCTCCGGATGGGTGATCCCCAGCCGGGTCCCCCGGTGGCCGAGCATCGGGTTCGCCTCACGAAGGGCGCGGACCTTGCGCAGGAGCGCCTCCTTTTCCCGAAGCTCGGCGGCGCGGGAAGGATCGCGCCGGAGCTCCTCCACCTCGAGGAGGAGTTCCTCGTAGTTCGGGAGGAATTCGTGTAGCGGCGGGTCGAGGAGGCGTACGGTGACTGGAAGCCCATCCATCACCCGGAAGATCTCGGTAAAGTCGCCTTCCTGCATGGGAAGGAGCTTCTCCAGGGCGGCGGCGCGCTCCTCTTCCGTTTCCGCAAGGATCATCTCCTGGACGATGGGGATCCGTTCCGGCGCAAAGAACATGTGCTCCGTACGGGCGAGCCCGATCCCTTCCGCACCGAACTCGCGCGCGCGGCGCGCGTCCTCGGGCGTATCCGCGTTGGCCCGCACGCCGAGGCGGCGCACCTCGTCCGCCCATTCGAGGAGGGTGCGGAAATGTTCGCCCAGCGTGGGCTCGACGAGGGGGGCCTCTCCCAAATAGACGTATCCCGTGCCGCCGTCGAGGGAGATCACGTCGCCCTTGCGGATCACGATGTCTCCGACGTACGCCTCGCCCTTGGCTTCGTCGATCCGGAGGGCCTCGGCGCCTACGACGGCGGGTTTGCCCATCCCGCGGGCGACGACGGCGGCATGGCTCGTCATCCCCCCGCGGCTCGTGAGGATCCCCTGGGCCACAGCCATCCCGTGGATGTCGTCGGGGGTCGTCTCCGCCCGGACGAGGATTACCTTTTCTCCTTCCTTGGCCCAAGCCTCCGCCTCATCGGCGTCGAAGACCACACGTCCGCTGCCCGCGCCCGGGGAAGCCGGCAACCCCTTGAGGATCGGCGTAAGCTTGGCGTTTTCGTCGATCCTTCGGTGCAGGAGCTTGACGACAACCTCCGGGTCGACGCGGAGGAGGGCCGTCTCCTTGTCGATAAGCCCTTCTTCGACCATCTCCACGGCGATGCGGACGGCCGCCTGCGGCGTGCGCTTCCCGGTGCGCGTCTGGAGGAAGTAGAGCTTGCCACGCTCTACGGTGAACTCGATATCCTGCATGTCCTTGTAGTGCCGTTCCAAAAGCTCGACGGTGCGGGTGAATTCCTCATAGACGCCGGGCAGGCGTTCCTTGAGGCGCTCGATCGGCTCCGGCGTGCGGATCCCCGCGACGACGTCTTCCCCCTGGGCGTTCGTGAGAAATTCTCCGTAGAGGACCTTTTCTCCCGTCGAGGGGTTGCGGGAAAAGGCGACGCCCGTACCCGAGTCGTCCCCCATGTTTCCGAAGACCATCGCCTGGACGTTTACGGCCGTCCCGAGGGTGTCGGGAATCTTGTGGAGCTTCCGATAGACGATCGCCCGCTGGTTGTTCCAGGAATCGAACACCGCGCGCACGGCGCCGTAGAGCTGTTCGTAAGGATCCTGGGGGAACGGAGAACCGGTGGCCTTGAGGACGAGCTCCTTGTAGCGGCGGACGACTTCCTCCCAACCCGCGGCGGAGACTTCGGGGTCGCTCGCCACGCCTTCCTTGGCGCGAATCTCCTCGATGATCTCTTCGAAGCGGGCGTGCGGGATCCCGAGGACCACATCTCCGTACATCTGAATGAACCGACGGTAGGCGTCGAAGGCGAACCGGCGGTCGCCGGTGAGGCGCGCCAGACCTTCCACCGTCTCATCGTTGAGGCCGAGGTTGAGGATCGTGTCCATCATCCCCGGCATGGAGACCGGCGCTCCGGAACGGACGGAGACGAGGAGCGGGTTTTCTGGGTCGCCGAAGCGCTTCCCGAGCTTTTGCTCGAGCGCCCGCAGCGCTTCCTTCGTCTGCTCCCAAACCTCGTCGGGGATCTTGCGTCCGTTTTCGTAAAAGGCGGTGCACGCCTCCGTCGTGATCGTAAAGCCCGGAGGAACGGGAAGGCCGATGCGCGTCATCTCCGCAAGGTTAGCCCCTTTCCCTCCTAAGAGGTCGCGCATGCCCTGATGCCCTTCTTCGAAGGCGTACACCCACTTCTTGGTCGCGCGTACGTTTGCCTCGCTCATGGACGGATTCGCCCTCCTTTGATGAGTTCGAGGATGATCGCCGCCGTCTCCTCGACGGCCTTGTTCGTCACGTCGATCACGGGACAGCCGATCCGGCGGAAGACCTCGTGCGCAAAGTTGAGTTCCTCGAGGATCCGCTCCATCCGGGCATACGAGGCATCCGGAGGAAGGCCCAGGGCCTTGAGCCGCGCCGTCCGGATCTTGTGGAGCGTCTCGGGTTGGAGGGTGAGTCCGACCACCTTACTCGCCGGGATCTGGAAGAGTTCTTCTGGAACGGGAACCTCGGGCACGAGGGGCACGTTGGCCACCTTGTACAGACGGTGGGCGAGGTACATGGACAGAGGCGTCTTGGACGTACGGGAGACGCCGACGAGGACAATGTCCGCTTTGTAGAGGCCCCGAGGGTCCTTGCCGTCGTCGTACTTCACTGCGAATTCGATGGCCTCCACGCGCCGGAAGTACGACTCGTCGAGCTTGTGCACGAGACCCGGGATGAGCTTGGGCGTCTGTCCGAGCATCTCCCCGATCGCCCCGAGGAGCGGCGTGAGGATGTCGTGGCAGCGAAGGCCGCGGTTGCGACACGCTTCTTCGAGCGCATGCCGGATCTCCGGGACGACGACCGTGTAGACGATCATCGCCCCAAGCTCGCGGGCGGAAGCCGCGATCTCCTCTACCGTGCTCGGATCGTCGACGAAGGAAAACCTCCGAATTTCCACCTCTTCGTAGTTGAACTGGCTCACCGCGGCGCGTACGACGTACTCCGCCGTATCCCCCAGGGAATCGGAGACGACGTAGATCGTTCGTCCGCCCGCTTCGCGCTCGCTCACCTCGGCGATCGTCCATCCCCCCTCTCGCGATCCGTCGCTTCGCTGCGTTCCCGGGCTTCTGCGGCTACCCTACCGCCCGGAGGCGAGACGTCCTCGTCCTCCTCGGCCAACGCGAGGAACGCCCGCGTAACCGTAGTCTTTGTGAAGCGCCCCACGACCTCCCATCCGCCGACCCACCCGCTCCGCGGCACGACGACGGGCAAGGAATCCACCTCGTGCACGATGAGCTTTTTGGCCGCGTCGTACACGCTTTCCTCCGGGGTCGTCGTGTAGATGTGCGGCATGCGCGTCATGATCACGCCCACGGGAATCTTCGTGAGGTCTTTGTTCCCCAAGGCCGCCCGAAGGAGGTCCTTGCGGGAGACCACGCCGGCGAGGAGGCGGTCCTTGTCGAGGATGTAGAGCGTTCCCACGTCCTCCAGAAAGAGGCGCACGATGGCCTCGTACACGCTCTCGCTTTCGAAGATCACGATGGGAGGAGCGTGAAAGTCCTTGACCTTGAAGCTCCGGATGCGCTCCAAAAGGATGCGGTTTTCCCCGCGCCCCGCGTAGAAGTAACCCACCCGAGGACGCGCCTCCAAGTACCCCGCCATCGTGAGAATCGCGAGGTCCGGTCGGAGCGTCGCCCGCGTAAGACCGAGGAGTTCCGCGATCTTTTCCCCGGTGATGGGGCCCTGCTCCTTCACGATACGCAAGATCTCCCGCTGCCGCGGCGTAAGTTCGATCGAGATCACCTGCCTTTCTCCCCTACCCCGGCGGACCACTCGGGAAAGGACAAATGAGACACGCTAAATGAACAACTAGCATGACACATTCATATCCTACCGCAGGCGCCCATTCCGCGCAAGGTCCCGACGGTGACGTAGACGAAGAAGTGTCCGAAAACCGAATTCCCGGCCCACGGCAGAGCTCCTTCCCCGAACGGCATTTCTCGCGGCAGAGCGGCCTGTACGCCACAGGAAGGGCGAATTTGAACACAGGCTCTTTGGCGCGCTTTCGTCGGAGTGAACGCGGCGTTTGGAAGTATTCAGAGGCTTCGCAGAGGTGACACAACAGAACCAATATCGTACAATATTTCCGGATCTTCTCCGGTTTGGGGAGAAAAGACGCGCGGTGCGGTTTGTCCCGACACGACGACACGCGACTTGCGGCTGCGGGAAATGCCCCGGGGAAGCGCTGCGCACCTGAGGAAGAGCAGTCCTCACGGATTGAAAGGACTTAGGAGGAGATTTATCGATGATCAGGCGCCTGATGTCCTTGGATCGCAAGGTTTGGATTAAGGTTTGGATTGCGGTTATCCTCTTGGCTCTCCTCGTAGTTTCAGGCGGTGTGGCTTTCACCCTGCAACCTTTTCGGGATAAGCACGTCGACGACGCGGCGCGCCAAGAAGACCTCACGGCAAGCATCGCCGCTTCCGAAGAGGTACAGCCCGCGAAAAACCCTCTCCCCCCCGGCGTGGAGGAGCCGTACTGCGATTGTCTCGCGGATAAGCTCCGTCCGCCTGAAGATTGGCTTCCGACGCGTTACTCTAAGTCCATGTGGGCTACGCGTAAGCTTCCTACGGAAGAGGAGATTAAGGAGTACCGGGAAACTAAGCGACATACAGAGCCCAAGACTTCAGAAGAAATGCTTATGAGTGATTTAGTAAATGATGATGGCTACCGTACTCCGGATTATTATGTGACCAGAGATTTTAGGGACAGGGTAGACCTTGAGAGCGCTGGGGGGCTTCGAGACGTCTATTACGACAATAAGACCTACTACGATCGCATCCGGTTTGAATATCTCGGCCCCGAGTATTACAAGGGCCCGATTCCTGGGAGCCGCATTGAAGAGGCCTTCATGGAGCGGTACGCGGTGTCGAAGGCTGACAACCCTAAGGCCTTTCGTCCGGAGTTTCAGCCGAAGCTCGATGGCCGTTCGCTTGCGGAAAAACCCGATGCGTACGACGCGGAATCTGGACTCCTTTGGGATGAGCTGATTCCTTCGGCGCAAGATATGAGTGGCCTTGACTTTTTACGAGCCGGGTTTGCGAACGTCATTCTTCTCGACTACAAGCTCGATGAGAACGGCCACTTGAAGGAGTTTATCTTCCGTCCCATTGGCCGACGGGAGGCCTTCCGCGTCACGATCACTCCTCCCATTGAGAGCTTCATCGAGAACCATTTTTGGGGCGGCTGGAATACTCTAGACATCAACACCATTGCCACAATACGCGCCAACAAGGAAAATGAGCAGTACCTCCAGGATCTCATTCGCTACCGCCAGCCGGTCTACATTCACTTAAACAAGGATTTCAAGCGTAAGCTCCCAGAAACCAATGTGATCTCATGGAAGGGCCACGAAGAGTACATCCGGATTTTCGATCCCGAGGACAACAAGATTGTCAGGGAGGTGACGTATTCTCGAGCGGGGAATCCCAACTCCTTTGTGCTGACGTATACCGGTGGTGATTTTGTCTTTGAACTTTCCGCTGGTGCCTTTGGCTTGAGTAGAGTACGCGTTCCGGCGACTGAGTCGTACCCGGACATCATCGCACAGAGGATGAAGGAGAATCCCGATCCCAACGAGCTCAAAAAGATAGAGAATGATCTCAATAACGTTTGGAGCTCCCGGAAGACCGACGCCGACGAGGTCGTGTACGTTTACAAGTACAGTCTGAGGGATCGCCTTGTCGCACTCGCCCCGCCGTTTACGGGTCTCAAGGAGTACCATGGTCCAGTCAACAATCCGGATGCAGACAGACCGGAATGGAAGAAGGATCCTAAGGAGTTTGTGAGGCATTGGGGTTGGCGCTTTTGAGTCGAATCTTTCATGTCCGCCCGTCTGAGTGACGGGCGGTTTTTTATGAGAGCGTTCAAGGGGGGAGTACGCGTGCGGTGGAAAAGAGCTATCGCGGTGAGCCTTGTGTTAGTTCTTCTTTCCGCATTTATTCCCCAGGGTGCTTCTTCGGCAAGCATCCAAGTGGGGATCTCAAAGGGAAAGACAAAACCGAGCGGCCTTGCGTTTTTTGCTCCGAATAAAGATCTCGCGGTGATTGAGCTTCCGTTTGACATCACAGGACTCCAAGGCTATACGTACCTCGAGGTGAAGGGGAATCAGAGTTTTAATATCCCATTGATTGAACCTAGTGATAAATTAAGTAAAAGTTTTTCTAAAGTTGATGCAAAAAAACAACTACAAAACCACACGATTCTTGATGCTGACTTAGGTGGCGCCACCAAGTTGTCTGAGGTTATCGCATCTTTTATCACAGAAAACTTTCCTTCTTTAGCGGAACAACTTAAAGAACCTGTTGGAAAGACAAGATACTCCTCCGGATATCCCGTTATTCGCTGGGACCGCCTTAGAGACACAACATTTGAAATATCGGACAAGCCGCTTTATTTTAGCGCAAAGATCGTGAACTCCGACCGCAGGCGCCCATTCCGCGCAAGGGCGCCACGGGGACCAAGACGAAGAAGTGTCCGAAAACCGAACTTCCGGTCCGCTGCAGAGCTCCTTCCCCGAACGACATCTCTCGCGGCAGAGCGGCCTGTACGCCACAGGAAGGGCGAATTTGAACACAGGTTCTTGGGTGTGCTTTCGTCGGAGTGAACGCGGCGTTTGGAAGTATTCAGAGGCTTCGCAGAGATGACACAACAGAACCAATATCGTACAATATTTCCGGATCTTCTCCGGTTTGGGGAGAAAAGACGCGCGGTGCGGTTTGTCCCGACACGACGACACGCGACTTGCGGCTGCGGGAAATGCCCCGGGGAAGCGCTGCGCACCTGAGGAAGAGCAGTCCTCACGGATTGAAAGGACTTAGGAGGAGATTTATCGATGATCAGGCGCCTGATGTCCTTGGATCGCAAGGTTTGGATTAAGGTTTGGATTGCGGTTATCCTCTTGGCTCTCCTCGTAGTTTCAGGCGGTGTGGCTTTCACCCTGCAACCTTTTCGGGATAAGCACGTCGACGACGCGGCGCGCCAAGAAGACCTCACGGCAAGCATCGCCGCTTCCGAAGAGGTACAGCCCGCGAAAAACCCTCTCCCCCCTGG